>JBDHSQ010000023.1:0-35460 GCA_039808285.1 Paracoccaceae bacterium | reverse complement strand
CCGCCCGGGATCAGGTTCGTCGCCCCGCGCGCGATCGAGGGCAGCGCGTAGAGGCCCGAGCCGTGCGACAGGGGCGCCACATGCAGCACCACGTCCTCCGGCTGGAAGTCGCAGACATCGGCGAGCGCGTTCATCGTCATGGCCGAGAGGTTGCGGTGGCTCAGCATCGCCCCCTTCGGCCGGCCGGTGGTGCCCGAGGTGTAGAAGATCCAGGCGAGGTCGTCGGGCGCCACCTCGGCATCCGCCGCCAGATGCGGCCGGCCGGCCTCGACCACCGCGGCGAAGGAGCCCGCGCCCGCCCCGTCGGCGTCGATCATGTCGACGCCGGGCAGGGCGGCGAGCGCCTCCGCCACCACCCTGCGCGACTTTTCCGAACAGACCACCGCGCGCGCACCGCAATGGCCGGCGATGAAGCCAAGCTCGGCGGCGTGGAGCCTGGCATTCGCCGGCACCGCGACGAATCCGCCCTTGAAGAGGGCGAAGAGCGCGACGAGATAGTCCGCCCGGTTCGGCATGAAGAGCACGATCCGGTCGCCCGGGACGTAGCCGCGCAGACGCAGGCCGGCGGCGAAGGCCGCGGCGCGGGCCTCCATCTCGTCGTAGCGCAGCGTCAGCGACCCGTCCGCCAGCGCGATCTTCGCCGGATGGAGCCGCGCCGCCTTGGTCAGGAAAGCGCCGACGTTCACCGCATGTCCCTCCCTGGACCGCTCAGGCGAGCTTCGTCAGCAGCGCGTCGAGCCGGTCGATCACCTGGGTCGCATCCTCCACCGTCAGACAGAGCGGCGGCACCAGCCGGAACACGTTGGCATGGACCCCGGCCTTGGTGACGATGACGGAATCGGCGATCTGGTCGGCGATCTTCGCCACCAGATCCGAGGCCGGCGCCTTGCTCTCGCGGTCCTTGACCAGTTCCACGCCGATCATCATGCCCGATCCGCGGATGTCGCCGATCACCTCGTGCCGGGTCTGCAACTCGCGGAACATCTTCAGCGCCTCCTCGCCGACGATGCGGGCGTTCTCCAGCAAGCCGCCGGGGCCGAGCGCGGCCATCACCCCGCGCGCCGCCGCGCAGCAGGTCGGGTTCGATCCGTAGGTGCTCATGAACGCGCGCGAGGTCATCGCCTCGGCGATGTCGCGGCGCACCACCACCGCCGAGATCGGGAAGCCGTTGCCGAGCCCCTTGGCCATCACCACGATGTCGGGGACGATGCCATGTTCCATGAAGCCGTAGAAATGCTTGCCGGTGCGGCCGATCGCGGTCTGGATCTCGTCGCAGATGACGATGCCGCCCATCGACCGGGCGATCTCCATCGTCTGCCGGATGTAGTCGGCGGGCAGCGGGATCACGCCGCCGTAGCCCTGGATCGGCTCGAAGATATAGGCGGCAAGCTCGCCGTTGGTGGACGACCCCATGAGCGAGCGGAACTCGGCGACATAGGGCTCCACCCCCGCGCCGTGGATGCCGCGGTACTGGTCGGGGTTGGTCGCGTGCAGGATGCCCGAGGCGCCGGTGACCTTGTGGTGGAAGCGGCTGATCGAGGTCAGCGCATTGGCCACCGCCCCGACGCCGCCGTGATAGGCCGAACGCAGGCCGACGACGGTGTGGCGCCCGGTGAAGTTGCGCGCCATCGTCACCGCGAGGTCGACCGCCTCGGTGCCGCTCGACAGGAAATGCACCACCCAGTCGCCCGCCGGCATCTTCTCGACCAGCGACTTGGCGAGCGAGGCCGGCCCGGGGTGCATCCACATCGTCGAACAGTGCTGCATGTCCTCGAGCTGCTGGCGGACCGCCGCCATCACCCAGGGGCTGCGGTAGCCGGCGCTGATCGCCTGGTTCATCGCCACCGTGTCGATGAAGCGGTTGCCGGCGGCATCGAAGAGATACTGGCCGAGGCCGCTGCGCAGGAGGATCGGTTTCGTGGTGGCCTGGAAGGTCTTCAGGACCGGAGAGAGATACTGTTCGCGGTCGTGGACCGCGGTGTCATAGTCCCATTCCAGCGGCGGAAGCTGTGCGATCATCTCGGCCTCGGTCAGGTCGCTGCCGTGCCAGTTGGGAAGTGTGTGGTTCATGCAATCCTCCTCATGTTGTGTCGCGGCCGCGCGTCCCGCGCGCCGGCCGTCCGGCTCCGGCCCGGTTCAGCGCGCGCCCCGGCCGAGCACGGCGACCGCCTCGATCTCGATCCCGGCGCCGAGCGCGAGCGCCGGTGTCCCGACCGTCGAGCGGGTGGGGAACGGCGCTGTGAAGAAGTCCTGGTAGACCCGGTTGTAGTCGGCGTAGCCGGCGAAATCGGTCAGGAAGACGCGGGTCTGGACGACGTCGGCCAGGCTCGCGCCATAGCCCGCGAGAAGGTCGCGGATCGCCTCCAGGCAGGCGCGGGTCTGCCCGGCGATCCCGCCCGGGACGAGCGCGCCACCGGCGTCGATGCCGATCTGGCCGGAGAGCCAGATCGTGTCGCCGGCGCGAATCGCGCTGCTGATCGGCGCTTTGGCGAGGAAGCCCTCGGGTGCCCTGTGGTCCCAGTCCTGGCCCGTGGTCCGCGGTTCGGCCGGCATCGCTTCGCTCCCCGTTGCTGGCAGGTGTCGATTCAGTCTCAAATGTCTAATTCGCAGACCAATCTACCATACGAACTTCCGGGCGCAAGGCAAGAGTGAGGTTCCCGCGGCGCGGCAGTCGCAGGTTATTGACAGCGGATCATTCTGCTGGAACTAATGTCTATTAGTTGGACCATTGGGCCAGTCACCGGGCGAATCGTCACATGCCGATGCCGTGCGCCCGGATCAAGGCCAGTCGGGGGAGCGAATGTCAGGGGAAAAGGCCATCGCCGCATCGCTCGACAGGGCGGTGAAATCCGTTCTGGCAGAGTATGACTTCTCCCCCGGCGTTGCCTTCCGCCTTGTCAACGTCTCGGAGAACTGGACCTATCGCGTCGACGATCCGGCCACGGGGCGTTCTGCGGCGTTGCGCGTGCACCGCCCCAACTACCACTCGCGCGAGGAGATCGAGTCCGAACTGATCTGGATCGATGCGTTGCGCGGCGCGAGCGTCGTCAACGCCCCTGCGCCGATCGCGGCGCGCGATGGCGGGCGGGTGCGCACCGTGGCGGTGGCGAACGGCCCGGCACGCCATGTCACCCTGTTCGACTGGCTGCCCGGAGCCGCCCCCTCGGCCGATGCCGACCTGATCCCGAGCTTCGGGCGTCTCGGTGACCTGGCGGCCCGGATGCACCTTTTCGGCATCGGCTGGCAGCGGCCGGCGTCCTTCCGCCGCTTCACCTATGACGACGCGGCCGTGCTCGACCGCGCGCTCTGGGGCCGCTGGCAGGATGCGCCCGGCATCGGCGCGGCCGAGGCCGCGATCCTCTCGCGCGCCTGCGACGAGATCCGCCGGCGCCTGGCCGGCTACGGCCGCGGCGCCGACCGGTTCGGCCTCTGCCACAACGACCTGAGGCTCGCCAACCTGCTCGTCGAGGGCGAAAGGCTTTCGGTCATCGACTTCGACGACTGCGGCTTTTCCTGGTTCCTCAACGATTTCGCCACCGCCGTCAGCTTCATGGAGGGCGAGCCGCAGGTCGCCGGCTGGATGGAGGCCTGGCTTGGCGGCTACACCCGGGCACGGGCGCTGACCGCGGAGGACCGCGCCATCCTGCCGACCCTGATCATGCTGCGCCGGATGCTGCTCGTCGGCTGGGTCGGCTTCCACCACGAACACGCGGCCGAGGCACGGGCGCTCGGCGCGGCCTATGCCACCGGCGCCTGCGGCATCGCCGAGGACTACCTCGGCGGCCGCTTCCTGACCTGACGTTCTGCCACCCCCATCGACGGACAGCCACATGCGCGTTCTCGTTGTCTACAATTTCGACGGTTGCCGGCTGGGCCAGATCGGCGCCGCGCTCGACGAGGCCGGCGCGGAGATCGACCTGGTGCGGGCGCATCGGGGCGAGCCGCTGCCCGCCGGTCCCCAGGGCCATGACGGCATCGTCATCCTCGGCGGGGTGCAGAACGCACTCGCCGACGACAGCAGCCCCTGGCTGCCCGGCCTCATCGACCTGATGCGCGACTTCGCCGACAGCGGCCGCTCGCTCCTCGGCGTCTGCCTCGGCTCGCAGCTTCTGGCGCGGGCCTATGGCGGGGCGAACCTCATCGGCGGGGCGAGCGAGTTCGGCTGGCAGCCGGTCGAGCTTACGGCCGGGGGCGCGGCCGACCCGCTCTTCGCCGGCACGCCGGCCTCGTTCCCGATCTTCCAGTGGCACGACGACACCTTCACCCTGCCGCCCGGCGCCACCCGGCTTGCCACCGCGGAGGGGGTGGAGAACCAGGCCTTCGTGATCGGCCGCGCCGCCTACGGCGTGCAGTTCCATTTCGAGGCCGACCGGGCGCTGGTGGCGGAATGGGGCCGCGACTATGCCGACCTCCTGGCCCGGATCCAGCCCGGCTGGGCCGGCCGCCACGCGGCGGAGGCCGCACGGCACGGCCCGGGCTCGGACGCGGCCGGGCTTGCCATCGCGCGCAACTGGGTCCGCACCATCGCCCGGACCTGACCGCGCGCCCCGCCGCGGCGGCGGGGCGGCCGCCGTCGCGAAGCTCCGCCTCAGATCGCGCCCACCGCGTCACCTGTCTCGGGCAGGATCTGGCCGCCGTCGACGACGATGGTCTGGCCGGTGACATAGGAGGCGTAGTCGCTGGCGAGGAACATCACCGAATTGGCGATGTCCTCCACCGTTCCCAGCCGGCCGAGCGGGATGCCCGCCGCGGCGCTGTTGAGGAAGGCCTGGCCGTTGGCGGCGAGCCCCTCGGTCAGCACCGTCCCCGGCAGCACCGCGTTGATCGTGGCGCCGTGGCGCGCCAGTTCCATCGCCGCGACCCTCATGAAGCCGAGTTGCCCCGCCTTCGACGCGCCGTAATGGGTGAAGCCGGGAAAGGCGGTGAACGGGCCGGTGATCGAAGAGGTCAGCACCACCCGCCCGCCCGGCCGCCGCGCGAACTGCGGCAGGCAGGCCTTCACGCAGAGGAAGTTGCTCTTGAGGTTGGTCCTCAGCACCTCGTCCCATTCCTCGGGATCCATGTCGGCGATCTTCGTCTGCGGATAGGTGCCGGCATTGGCGCAGAGCACGTCGACGCCGCCGAATTCCCGCGCCGTCGCCTCGACCAGCCGCTGCACCGAGGCCCAGTCGCCGACGTCGCAGGCCATGCCGCGCGCGGTGCCGCCGGCCTTTGTGATGTCCTCGATGGCGGTATCAAGATCGGCCTCGTTGCGGGCGGCCAGCATCACCCGCCCGCCGCTCGCGGCGAAGCTGCGGGCGATGCCGCGGCCGATGCCGCGCGAGGCGCCGGTGACGATGATGCTCTTGCCTTGAAAGGCGTCCTTCATGGTGATCCTCCCTCCCTCGTGGTGTGATGTCCGACGGGGCGCGCGCCCGCCGCCGCTCTGTCCGGCCGCTCAGGGATCGGGCGGCGTGAGGAACGCACCTGTCAGCCCGCCGTCGACCGCGAAGGCCTGGCCGGTGATGTAGGCGGCCTCGTCCGAGACGAGAAAGGCGGCCGTGGTCGCGATTTCGGCAGGCAACCCCATCCGCCCCATCGGAATGTGCATGCGCCGCAGCTCGAAGGCGGCCTCGTCGCGCATCAGCCCCATCGCCATCTCGGTCGCCGTCCAGCCCGGGCAGATCGCGTTGACCCTGATCCCCCGCCGCGCCAGCCCCACCGCCATCTCCCGGCTCATCGACAGCACGCCGCCCTTGCTGGCGGTATAGGCGATCTGGGCGGGATACGACCCGACCAGCGCCACGATCGAGGAAATGTTCAGAATCGCCCCGCCGCCGGCGGCGGAGATCGCCGGGATCGCGTGTTTCGAGCACAGGAACATGCCCTTGAGGTTCACCGCCAGCGTGGTGTCCCAGGCCTCCTCGCCGGTGGTCTCGATCTCGCCGTCTCCGGGATGGACGATGCCGGCGTTGTTGACGAGGATGTCCAGTCCGCCGAAGCGTGCCATGCAGCTCCGCACCATCTCCTGCACAGGCCCCGCCGAGGCGACATCGACGCCCAGCGCCATCACATCCGCACCGGTGCCGCGCAATTGCTCCGCGGTCGCCTCGGCCTTTTCGAGATTGCGGTCGGCGATCATCACGCGCGCGCCTTCCGCCACGAAACGCGCCGCGATCGCCGCCCCGATCCCCGCCGCGCCGCCCGTCACGATCGCACGCTTTCCGCCCAGCCTCATTCCACGCCTCCGGACCGGCCAGGATACGGTTGCGCCATCGGGTGGAGTCCTTGCCGGGTCATTGGATTTATGGACTACATTGCAGACCAATTGCAAGCGCGTTCCGCCGCGTGTCCGGAAATACCGGCCGGGAACTGCCGTTGCCGATGGCGGGCGTTCCCCAACCAGGGGAGGGACTGCCCGTCCCCCCGCGTGATCGCCTGCCCGCCACCCGCAACCCTCGATCAGCGCTGCGCTGCGCGGAAGGCGTCGAGTTCGGGCCCCGATGCGGTCGGCGGAGAGATGATCCACTGCACCACCGCGACCGTCGCGCCGCAGTTGACCGTCCGGTGCGGGGTGGACGAGCTGTATTCGATGCAATCCCCGTCGGACAGGCGATGGACCTCGTCGCCGAGATGCAACTCCACCTGGCCCGCGATCACCAACAGCATCTCGTGGCTGTCGCCGTGGGTATACTGGTCCGGCCCGGTCGAGCCGCCGACGTCGAATTCGCCGACAAAGACCTCGAAGTCCTGGATCGGACGCTGTGACAGCATGGTCTTGCGATACCCAGATGCCTCGGGCCAGGCGGGGCGCTCGGCCTTGCGCAGCACCCGATGGGTCGAGCGGGGCCGGTCGTCGAAAAGGTCGGCGATCGAGATGCCCAGGGCATTGGCGATCCGCATCAGGGTCGACGTGGTTGCACCGGTCGCGCCCCGTTCCAGTTGGCTCAGGAACGACGCGGTGGTGCCCGCCATCTCCCCCAGCTTGCGCAGCGACAAACGCCGTGCCTGCCGGAAACGCCTCACCCGTCGTGCAAGAATGGCCACTTCCGGCGCGACATCGCCATCGGTCGGGGCCGGATCTTCCTCACGCATTGCGCACTCCGCAGAAGATGGGCGGAAGGATCCCCCTCTCGCCGGGACCGGTCATCCGGCCGCGCGCATCGCACGGCACCTGTTCTTTTGCAAGGAATGCTTGAATCGAATCAAGTGCAACTTTACGACTTGTAAAGTGTTGCTGAACTTTTTGAGAAATGCGCAGGTTCTGGATGGCGCGGGTTTGCAGGACACGGGAGGATAGGCCGCGCTCGAGGCCCGGGGGTGGCCCAACAGAGGGAGATTGCGATGGAACTGACAGCCAAAGCCGCATTTCATGCCGGCCTGTTGGTGATGATGGGCGTTGCCGCCAGTGCCCAGACCGCGCCGGTCGCCGGCGAGGTGGCCGAGGGTTCGCTGACCGGCAAGACGCTGACCTTCGTGTCCTATGGCGGCATCTACCAGGACGGACAGATCGCCTCGCTTCAGGATTTCGTCACAAAGTCGGGCGTCACGCTCCTGTCGGACGGTCCGACCGAGGTCGCCAAGATCCAGGCGCAGGTCGAATCGGGCGACGTGCAGTGGGACGTGGTCGATACCGGTACGCTGACGCCCTATGTCTACTGCGGTGCGCTGTTCCAGAAGCTGGACTTCTCGAAGATCGACATCTCGAACATCCCCGAAGGCCAGGTGGGCGAATGCTCGGTGCCGGCGATGAACTACGGCACCGTGCTGATGTACAAGAAGTCGGCCTACGGGGATAACCCGCCCAAGGGCTGGGCCGATTTCTTCGATACCGAGACCTTCCCCGGCACCCGTGCCATGCCTGGCGATTCCGAACCCGACACGACGCTGATCGAACTGGCGCTGCTGGCCGACGGTGTGGCGAAGGACCAGTTGTTCCCCGCCGACGTGGACCGCGCGCTGAACAAGTTCCGCGGGCTTGGCGACGATCTGATCTTCTGGAGGACGGGAGCGGAATCGCAGCAGATGATGGAATCGGGCGAGGCGGACATGGTCATCGCCTGGTCAGGCCGGGCGATGGGCGCCCAGAAGAACGGCGCCGAGTATGAGCCGGTCTGGCAGGACTGGATCGTGGTGAAGGACCAACTGACCATCCCGGTCGGCGTGAAGGACGCCGATGCCGCCTACGCGCTCATCAATGCGGCGATTGGCAAGCGCGCGCAGGAGATCATGACCGAGCAGACCTCGTATTCGCCGATCCACAAGGATTCGCAGCCGCAGGTCGATGATCTGGTGAAAAGCTGGCTGACCAACACGCCCGAGAAGATCGCGCTGGGCTACCAGCAGAACATCGAATACTGGGTCGCCAACTACGACGAGGTCGAGACCAAGTGGGGCGAGTTCATCGCCGGGAACTGAGGCTCCCTTCCGCGGGGCCGCGGACCGCGGCCCCGCATCCTCGATCGAAAGCCTGACGATGCGTGACCTCCCCTCGATCCGGCGCAATCCCGTCTTGCTGACCCTGCCTGCCGTGCTGCTGCTTCTGGTGGCGCTCGGCTACCCTTTGGCGCAGGTGGTGGCGCGCAGCTTCACCGACCCTGAAGCCGGTCTGGGCAACTACGTCTGGTTCTTCAGCCGACCGGTGAACCTGACGGTGTTCCGGCGCACCTTCGAGGTGTCGGGCTGGGTCACCCTGATCTGCCTCGTGCTTGCCTATCCCTACGCCTGGCTGATGACCGCCGTCGGGCCGCGCGTCCGGCTTCTGATGGTTCTCTGCGTGCTGGTGCCATTCTGGGTGTCGGGGGTGGTGCGGACCCTGGCCTGGGTGATCCTGTTGCAGGATTCGGGTGTCATCAACCGGATGGTGATGGCGCTGGGGTTCGAGAAACTCCGGCTGATACGGACGCAGACCGGTGTCATCATCGGCATGACGCAGGTGCTTCTGCCGTTCATGATCATGCCGCTTTACGCGGTGATGCGGGGGATCGACCTGCGTCTGCTCCAGGCCGCCCGGAGCCTTGGCGCGCGCCCCTTTCTGGCCTTCCTGCAAATTTACCTGCCGCTGTCGCTGCCGGGTGTGCTGGCGGGCGCCGTGATCGTGTTCATCCTGGGCCTGGGCTTCTACATCACGCCGGCGCTTCTGGGCGGCCCACGGGCCACGATGCTGTCGACCCTGGCGCAGCAACAGGTTTTGCAACAGCTCAACTGGGGCAAGGGCGGCGCGATGGGGGTGATCCTCCTGGTTTCGACGCTGGTGTTGCTGGCGGTGGCCGCAAGGCTCACCCGGCGCCGCTACAGGATCGCCGGGGGCAGCAAATGAGCCGGTTGCAGCGCCTCCTCATCGGATTGTTCTGCGCCGCCGTCGCCCTGTGGCTGGTGGCACCGACCCTGGTGATCGTGCCGATCTCGTTTGCCGAAAAGAAGTCGCTGGCCTTCCCGCCCGACGGATTCTCGCTGCAATGGTATGCCAACCTGGTCCAGAGCCCGGACTGGTCCGGCAGCGTACTGAATTCGTTGAAGATCGCGGCCATCGTGGCCGTGGTCTCGACGGTGATCGGCACGCTGGCGGCGATCGGGATCGAGCGGATGAAGGCTCGTGGCGGCGGCATCATCCGCGCCATCCTGATCACGCCGATGATCGTGCCCGGCGTCGTGATGGCGATCGGCATCTATGCCGTCTATCTGGACCACCAACTGGTCGGCACGCTTCTGGGCTATGTGCTGGCCCATTCGATGCTGGCCATTCCCTTCGTGGTGATCGCGGTCGGCGCAAGCCTTTCTGTCTTTGACGCCCGCCTGGAAACCGCCGCGGCCAGCCTCGGCGCCTCGCGGCCGGCCACATTCTTCACGATCACCCTGCCGCTGATCGCGCCCGGGGTTCTGTCGGGGCTGCTCTTCGCCTTTGTCACTTCGTTCGACGAGGTGATCGTGGCCCTGTTCATCAACAGCCCCACCCTCAAGACCCTTCCAGTGCAGATATTCGCCAGCATGACGCGGGATTCCGACCCCACGGTGGCGGCCGTGGGAACATTGATCTTCGCGCTGACCTCACTTGCCATTGCCGCCGGCCTTTGGTTCGGCACCAGACGGAGACGATCCTGAATCATGGCTGACAAAGAACGCGGCGCCGCGGTCGACATCCGTGCGGTGACCAAGACCTACGGCAGCTTCACCGCGCTCGAAAGGGTCAGCCTGCGGATCGAAGCCGGGCAGTTCATGACCTTTCTCGGCCCGTCGGGGTCTGGCAAGACCACGACGCTGAACGTCATTGCCGGGTTCACCGGCCTGACCGAAGGCGAAATCCTGATCGGGGGCCGTTCCGTCGGCAACCTGCCCGCCCACAAGCGCAATGTCGGCGTGGTGTTCCAGCATTATGCGCTGTTCCCGCACATGACGGTCGAGGCGAACGTCGCCTACCCGCTGAAGCTCCGGCGCGTGCCGCCGGCCGAGCGCCGGCGCCGTGTGGCCAGGACGCTCGACATGGTGCGCCTGACGGACTTCGTCCACCGCTATCCGGCGGAACTCTCGGGCGGCCAGCAGCAGCGTGTGGCGCTCGCGCGCGCGATGGTGTTCGACCCGCCGCTTCTTCTGATGGACGAGCCGCTGGGCGCGCTGGACAAGAAGCTGCGCGAATGGCTGCAACTGGAAATCAAGCGCATCCACCGCGAACTGGGCACGACCTTCGTCTACGTGACCCACGACCAGGAAGAGGCGCTGGCCCTGTCCGACCGGATCGCGGTGTTCAACAGGGGTCGCATCGAGCAGGTCGGATCCGGACGCGATCTGTATGAAAACCCCAAGACGCTGTTCGTGGGCCGGTTCATCGGCGAATCCACCGTTCTGGCCGGGCCGCATGAGGTGCGCGGCGGCGAAACCGTCCTGCGCATCGGCGACGAACGGGTCAGCCATCCCTGCCAGCCGTCAGGGGCAGGGCGCCAGACGCTGCTGGTGCGCCCCGAAAAGATCACGCTGCGCCGCCGGGGCGCAGGGCCGGCCCCCGGCGGCAACCGGCTGAGCGGCCGGGTCAGCGAGGCGATCTACCTCGGGTCGGGCGTGAAGTACGAGGTGACCCTGGCCGACGGCACCCGTGGCGTTGCCAGAATGGCCCTGACCGACGCGCCCTTTGCCCTGGGCGATCCGGTCGAGATCGGCTGGATGAAGCAGGACGCCCGGCTGTTGCCCGACGATGGCAGCAGCCAGGCCTCACAATCCGGAGAAGAACCATGACTGCCAGTGTCGCCCGCAACGGGGATGTGTCGTTCTGGTACAGCCAGATCGGCGGCCCGCCCGCCTGCCGCGATCCGTTGCCGGGGGACCGGTCGGTGGATGTCTGCATCGTCGGGGCGGGGTATACCGGGCTCTGGACCGCCTACTACCTGAAAACCCTGCAACCAGACTTTTCGGTGGCCGTGGTGGAAAGGGAATTCGCGGGTTTCGGCGCCTCGGGGCGCAATGGCGGCTGGATGACCGGCGGTTTCAGCTGGAGCCGCGAGAAATACCTCAAGTCGGGTGGAACGCGCGACGGCGTCGTTGCGATGGGGCAGGCGCTGCGCGGCACCGTGGACGAGGTGATCCGCGTGGCCGTGGCCGAGGGGATCGAGGCCGACATCCGCCGCACCGATGGCCTTGTCGTCGCCTGCACGCCTGCGCAGTTGCAACGGGTCCGTGATACCCATGCCGAGGAAACCGCATGGGGCGCACCGCGCGAGCGGATCGAGCTGATCGGCGGGGCCGAGATGCGGGCCCGCATCAAGGTCAAGGATGCCATCGGCGCGCTCGTCACCCACGGCGTGGCACGGGTCCAGCCGGCAATGCTCGTGCGCGGCCTCGCGGCGGCTGTCGAACGGCTGGGCGTGCCGATCTGGGAACAGACCACGGCGATCGGGCTGGAAAAGGGCCGCGTCCGGACCGACCGGGGCACCGTGACGGCGCCGGTGATCGTGCGGGCAACCGAAGGCTTCACCGCCGGATTGCCGGGCCACGAGCGCAAGCTCCTTCCGCTCAACAGCGCCATTGTCGTGACCGAGCCGGTGCCCGAGACCGTCTGGCAGCAGATCGGCTGGAACGGCTGCGAGCTTCTGGGCGACGCCTCGCACACCTATTCCTATGCGCAGCGCACCGCCGACAACCGCATCGCGATGGGGGGGCGCGGCGTGCCCTACCGTTTCGGCAGCAAGACCGATGTGCGCGGCCGGACCCAGGCAGGGACCATCGAGAAACTGCACGGCATCCTGCGCCGGCTGCTGCCCGAGGTATCGGAGCTTCCGCTGTCGCACGGCTGGTGCGGGGTTCTCGGCGTTCCGCGCGACTGGTGCGCGAGCGTGGGCTTCGACCGCGCCGCGGGTATGGCCTGGGCGGGGGGATACGTGGGCCTTGGCGTCTCGACCTCCAACCTGTCGGGCCAGACGCTGGCGGACCTGATCCTCGGCCGCGACACCGAACTCGTGCACCTGCCCTGGGTCAACCGGCAGGTGCGGGAATGGGAGCGCGAGCCCTTCCGCTGGCTCGGCGTGCACGGCATGTATCAGCTTTACTATCGCGCCGACGCGCGTGAGGCGCGGTCCGGCGGGCAGCGCACCTCATCGCTTGCCAAGCTTGCCAACCGTCTGACCGGCCGCTGAAAGGAATTGCCGTGATCGACCTGTCCACGTTTCTGGGCCTTGCCGACGTCGCGCTCGGAACCTTCGAACCCAAGCCGACCTCGGTCGAGGGCAATCAGCGAGAAGCCTCGCGGGTGCTTTGGTCCTCGCCCGACGGGCGGCTGGAGATCGGGGTCTGGGAATGCACTCCCGGGCGCTTTACAGCCGACCGCAGCCAGGCCGCCGAATTCTGCCATCTGCTCTCCGGCACCGTGGAAATGCGCCATGCCGACGGACGTGTGGAACATCTGGGTCCGGGCGATGCGTTGATCCTGCCCAAGGGCTGGAAGGGCGAATGGGTGCTGACCGGGCAGACCCGGAAGATCTACGCCTTCTACCGGGGGTAACGCCGGCAGCGGCCCGGCCTGTTGTCCTTTCATGCCGGCCCCCCCGGCCCCGGCAGTTCCGGGCCGTGGCGGCCATGTGCCGCCTTCTTCGGTCCGGGCCGGCGGCATCGCCGGTGCCGCCCGCCACCGCCCCGGTCGCCACGCCGGCCAGCGTGTTCGAGGTGGTGGTCCCGGTGGTCCGGCGCGCGGTGTCGTCCCAATGGATGCGATCGCCCACGGCCCGAGCCTGTGAGCCGGGCTTCTTGAATTCGCAGACGCCGGCGCGCGCGGCCTCGACGTCTCCGGCGCACCCATATCCCGCCGCCCGGCAGGGCAGCACTGCAACGCCATGCCGGCAAGCCCCCTGCGGAGAGGGAAGTTACATGAAGTCTCGCGGGATGCGATAGTCGCGGCTTCTCTCGAACACGCGGTTTCCGCGTTCCAGGGCCTCGACGCGCGAAGAAAGGAGCCATTCGTCCTTCGTGCACCGCATCGAGAGCGAGGCCTTCGTCGTCACCTCCCAGCCCTCGCGCCCCATGACGCATGTCCACTCTGCCTCGCCCGCCATCGACAGGGGATCGCCCGCGGTGATCGTCCAGCATTCCTTGCGGATATCGTGCGCATGCTGGCCATTTCCTGGATGGCGCGTGCAGCCGGTGTCGGCCAACACATGATAGCGGGTGGTGCCGGTCGTCAGGTCGCGCTCGACCCGGCGCCCGGTGCGGCCGGGGCCAAGCTCCTCGTAGTGCGGCAGCGGGTCGGGGTTGGCGGGTTCGGGCATGAAGATGCGGCGATGCGCGCCCAGCAGAGGGAGATCCAGCGTCAGATTGCCGGTATCGACGGTCACTGCCGGATCCTCGGGCTGCGGCAGCACGGTCGGCCAGTAGGCGGTCGAGATCGCAAGGCGAAGACGATGGCCTGGGGCCAGCCGGTAGCCGCAGGCGTCGAGCCGGATGGCGAGCGCCAAGGGCTCGCCGGCCGGCACCGGTGCAGGAGTCTCGTTGCCGGCCCGGTGGGCGAGATTCAGCACCCCCAATGCAATGCGCATCGCCGTGCCGTCTGGATGGACATCGACGAGGCGGGCGACGAGGTTTGCCGAGCGGCCCGCGCAACTGGCGGCAAGGCGGATTTCCGGCTGGCCGAGCAGGACGAGTTCCTCACCGAGCGGCAGGGTCTCGAAGACGAGCGATCCGGCATCGTCGCCCCGCTGGTCGCCCGCCATCTCGGCGTCAGGGCGCAGGGTGAACCATTCGCCCGACGCCGTGCCGGTATCGAGCGGCGAATGCACGACCGCCGGCCCGACGCCTTCGCCGGTGACGCCGGTGGCGAGGCATCCGTGCCGATTCACGCCGAACGTGAGCATCCGGGGCGCGCGCCACTCGTCCATCGCCACCCAGTAGCCCGGATCGCGTTCGCGCCAGAGCGAGGGGTGCGGCCCGTCAAGGATGTAGGCGCGCATCCCCGGCGTGTCGTCGGCCTCGCCGCCGCCATCCGTCAGCCAGCGGTTCCACCAGGCGATTGCCTCGGTGTGAAAATCCCAGCGGGGCTTCGGCCAGGCGAAATGGGGGTATTTGTGAATCCAGGGGCCGACCAGCGCGCGAACCGCACGGGGGGCGCCTTCGGCGGCCTTGAAGGGCGTCGTCCGGTAGCCATCCGCCCAGCCCGCGATCACCAGAGACGGTACGTCGTAGCCCACGAAATCCTCGCATATCGAGCCGTGCTTCCAGAAGGCGTCACGGCGCTGGTGCGAGAGCCATTCCTGCATCAGTTCCGGCTCACCCTCCAGCCGTTCCAGCCACATATCGCGCCAGCGTTCGCCCACGATGGCCGGGTCGGGGGCGCGGGTCTGGTAGGCCAGCATCGTCGCCGCCCAGGAAAGCTGCGCCGAAAGGTGGCAGCCGTTCTTGTAGTGGATGTCGTCGTTGTAGCGATCCACCGTCGAGGCGATCGAGATCACCGCCTTCAGCGCCGGCGGTTTCATGGCGGCGATCTGAAGGCTGTTGAAACCGCCCCATGAGATGCCCATCATGCCGACACGCCCGTTCGACCAGGGCTGGCGGGCGATCCAGGCGATGACATCGCAGCCGTCCGACAGCTCGCGCGGGGTGTATTCGCCGTCGATGATGCCATCGGATTCGCCCGATCCGCGGATATCGACGCGCACACCCGCGATGCCTGCCTCGGCGAAGACCGGATAGGTCGATTCGTCGCGCGGTGCGGTGCCGTTGCGCTTGCGGTAAGGAAGATACTCCAGCACCGCCGGGAACGGGCCTGCGCCTGCGGGCATCCAGATACGCGCGGCAAGACGCGTGCCATCGGGCAACACGATCCACTCGTTCTCGATGACGCGATGGTCTTTCATTTCACCGTGCTCCCGCCACGAGGCTCATGTCGTGCCGCCGGCCGGACCCGTGGCCTGCCGGCCGGCGTTCGGGAGCCGTCGCGGTCAGCTTTCGAACCAGACGCGCGACGCGACGTAACCGTTCGACAGGTCGTTGCCGATGTCGTTGACGAACCCCTTCAGCGTCTTCACCGAGGCGTTCAGATAGTCGTTGAACACCGGCAGGATCAGCCCGCCCTCGTCGCGCACCATCAGCGCCGCCTGCGTATACATCTCGCGCCGCTTCGCATCGTCCAGCTCCGCCCGCGCCTTGGCGATCAACTCGTCAAAGTCAGGCCGTTTGAAGCGGGTGTCGTTCCAGTCGGCACCCGAGACGAACGAGGTCGTGTAACGCGAATCCTGTGTCGGCCGGCCGCCCCAGTACGAGGCGCTGAAAGGCTGAACGTTCCACACATCGGACCAGTAACCGTCGTCGGGCTCGCGCTTGACCTCGATCTCGATCCCCGCCGCCTTCGCACTTTCCTGGTAGAGGACCGCGGCATCGACCGCACCGGCAAAGGCCGCTTCCGAGGTGCGCAGCACGATCGTCCCGGAATGGCCCGACTTCTTGTAGTGGAAGGCCGCCTTGTCGGGATCGTACATGCGCTGCTCGATTCCTTCCGGGGCAAGCGCATAGTTCGCGTTTACCGGGTAGTCGTTGCCGAGCGTGCCGTAACCGCCGAGGATCTTGTCGAGGATCTCCTGCCGGTTGATGGCGTATTTCAGCGCCATGCGCAGGTCGTTGTTGTCGAAGGGAGCGGTGTCGCAATGGGCGAGGAAGCAGTAGAAGCCCTTGCCGGAGGTGCGCAGCACCTCGATCGTCGGCGTTTTCGCCATCAGCGCCACGGTCTTCGGGTCGACGGAGTTGATGAAATGAACCTGCCCGGAACTGAGCGCGGCGACCCGCGCCGCTGTGTCATTGACGACAAGCACTTCCACGCTGTCGACGAAACCCCGGTCCGAGCGCCAGTCCTCGGCGTTCTTCTCGAAGGCGGCACGGACGCCGGCCTCGTAGGAAGTGAGCTTGTAGGGACCGGTACCGATGGCCGCGTCGGGCGCGTCGTAGCCGCCATTCGGCTGGACGATCAGGTGATAGTCGGTGAGCAGCAGCGGCAGGTCGGCATTGCCCTCGGCGAGCCCGACCACGAGGTCGCCTCCCCGCTCCTCGACCGTCTTGATCGAGCGCAACAGCCCGAGCGCGCCGGATTTCGACGCGCTGTCGGAATGGCGCCGGATCGTCTGCGCGCAGTCCGCCACCGTCATCTCCGTGCCGTTGTGGAAACGCACACCCTTGCGGATTTTGAACGTCCATTCCGAGGCGTCGGGCGATGCCTCCCAGGACTCGGCCAGCGCCGGAAGTGGCGCGCCCGTCTCGGGGTGCGACTCCACCAGCGTGTCGCCCCACGTCTTGCCGATGAGGAACAGGACCGAACCCGAATAGGTCGCCGTGTCGAGCGAGTCCGATGTTGCGCCGCCGTTCAGCCCCAGCACGAGATGCCCGCCGCGCTTGGGCTCCTGCGCCCGCGCGGCGGACGGAAGGAGAAGATGCGGCACCATCCCCGCGAGGCCAAGTGCCGCTCCACTGCCCAGCAATCCCCGCCGGCTGATATCGAATTGCGCCATCGCTGCATCCTCCCCATGCGACCGTGCTGCCAGCCGCCTGGCCGACGGATCCGGCGGACCCGGATCGCCGCCTCATCCCCGTCCGACCCGCCGGACATTGTTCCGTGGCCGGAGGTTAGCAACGGTTGGTCATGCACGCAACATTGCCGGTATGGCCGGGAGAGGCGCGCGGCAGGCTGACCGACCGCACATGGGTCGGGCAGAACACCGGCTTCGGGAGGCCGCCGGCGCCCGGGGGGTGCCCGGTCCGGCTGTCGGGCACCGCAGGCACGGTCGGCCGCCGCCCCGCCGGCGCGGCCATGCTCCACGGTCCGCCGGGGGCGGGGCGGCTGATGGAAGACAGGGCCATCATGCCGGTCGGATCAAATCCGCGATGAAAGACGAAGGAACAAGGGCCGCATTCCCGGCATGATACGCGGTCGATGCCGGCGAACAGATGAAGCACGCCCTGCGCGGTCCGCTCCTCGACGAGGCCGATGCGAAGAAAGCCGATGGGGTAGCGCGCCATCGCCCCGGAGATGGCGACGGCCGATGCGGGATGGCCCGGGCGGACAGGTCGGAATTCGCGGCCGAAAGGGCGGGGGCGTCGTCGCGGCAGGGTGGCGCCCGGCCCGCGGCCGGTCACGGCAGCGACGTCATGCGCAGGGAAAAGGGGCCGGTCATGGGGATGTGCCGTCCACCACCGACACCACATGGCCGGGCGAAACCTCTGTGTAGCGCCGCGCGGGGGGGCGGTAGTCCAGTGGCCGGATCGGGGTGCGCAGTTCGTGGATCTGCTGGTTGCGCCGCAGGTGCCGACGCGCGGGGTCGGGCACCGTGACGGCACCGATCAGACGCCGCGTATAGGGATGCTGCGGGCGTTCCAGGATTTCGCTGCGCGGCCCGATCTCGACGATCTCGCCCATATACATCACGGCGATGCGGTGGCTGATCCGCTCGACCACCGCGATGTCGTGGCTGATGAACAGATAGGCAATGCCCATCCGGTCCTGGATGTCGAGAAGCAGGTTCACCACCTGCGCCTTGACCGAGACATCAAGCGCCGAGACCGATTCGTCGGCGATGATCAGCTTCGGATCCAGCATCAGCGCGCGGGCAATGCAGATCCTCTGGCGCTGCCCGCCGGAGAACTCGTGCGGATAGCGGTCCAGCATGGCTGGGGTCAGGCCGACCTGTTCCATCAGTCGGGCGGCTCTTGCGCGGCCCTCGGCCGGCGTGCCAAGCCCGTGCTCGCGGAACGGCTCGACCAGTGCCGCGCCTACGGTCATCCGGGGGTTCATGCTGGCCAGCGGATCTTGCGGAATCATCTGGATTTCGCGGCGCCGGCGGCGCAGGGCCTCCGGGGGCAGCGTGAACAGATCCTCTTTGCCGAGCCTCACGCTGCCCTGCGAACGGTCATTGAGCCGGATAATGGATTTCCCGGTCGTGGACTTGCCGCAGCCCGATTCCCCGACGAGCGAAAGCGTCTCGCCGGGGAAGATGCTGAACGACACATCCTCGACTGCATGGACGCGCGCCACCCGCCGGTTGAAAAGCCCGCCCCGCACGTCGAAGCGGGTGACAAGGCCGCGCACGTCAAGGATCGGCGCATCCCGCCCCGGCGTGCCCGAGAGCGGCCGGGCGGGACCGGCGATGCCGCTTTCAAGATCGACGATCGGGAAGCGCAGCGGCGCGGGTTCGCCCCGCATCGAGCCAAGGACCGGAACGCTTGCCAGCAGCGCCCGCGTATAGGCTTCGCGCGGGCGGGCAAAGAGATCGGCCGTCGCCCCCTGCTCGATCGCGCGGCCGCGATGCATGACGACGGTCCGATCGGCCATTTCCGCCACCACGCCCATGTCATGGGTGATGAACAGCATCGCCATGCCGAACTCGTCCTGGATATCCTTCAGCAGGTCGAGGATCTCGCCCTGCACGGTCACGTCGAGCGCGGTGGTCGGCTCGTCGGCGATCAGGAGCCGCGGCCGCGAGGCCAGCGCCATCGCGATCATCACCCGTTGCCGCATCCCGCCGGAAAAGGCGTGGGGATAATCGTCGATGCGCTCCGCGGCATTGGGGATGCGGACGCGTTCCAGCAGGGCCACGGCTTCGGCCCGCACCCGCGCCTTCGGCAGGGCGCGATGGCTGGTCAGGGCCTCGACGATCTGGTCGCCCACGCGATAGATCGGGTGCAGGCTGGTCATCGGCTCCTGGAAGATCATCGCCGCCGCCTGACCGCGGATGTGGCGGATCATCCCCGCCTCGTCGAGGCCGAGCACCGCATGGCCGTCCAGCGTGACCTGTCCCTCGATCCGGCTGGTGGCGGGATCCAGAAGCCGCATCACCGACATGGCGGTCACGCTTTTGCCCGAGCCCGATTCGCCGACCAGCGCCACCGTCTCGCCGGGCGCGATGTCGAACGACAGGCCCCCGACCACGCGGTTCCATCGGCCGCGTGCGCCGAGGAACGACACACCAAGCTCCCGGATCGAGAGGATGGGGGCGTTGCCCCGCAGGGCGATGTCGCCCGTTGCCTGGGGCACCCTCATGCCTGTCTCATCCTCGGGTCGATCAGCAGGCAGAGCATGTCCACCACGGCATTGGCGATCACCACGAAGAACGAGGCATAAAGCACCGTCGCCATGATCATCGGCAGATCCAGCACCTTGAGCGCCTGATAGGTCAGCCGGCCGACGCCGTTGATGCCGAAGACCACCTCGGTCAGCACGGCAGCACCGCCGACGAGCACCCCGAAATCCATGCCGAACATGATGACGATCGGGATGATCGCGCTGCGGGTCGCGTGTTTCAGCATCACCTTGCGCGCCGGCAGGCCCTTGGCACGGGCGGTGCGGATGAAATCCTCCTGGTAGGTCTCGATGATCCCGGTCCGCAGCACCCGGCCATACAGGCCGATGTTGAGGAAGGCGAGCGTGATCCAGGGGAAAACCAGCGAGCGGAACCACAGCACCGGATCGGCGCCGAGCGGCGCGTAGCCGAGCGGCGGTACCCAGGAGAAGGCCCAGGTGTCGTGGAACCGGCTCTGGGTCACCAGATTCACCATCTCGCCAACCCAGAAGACCGGCATGGCGACGGCGGCCATCGAAAGCCCCATCAGGAGCTTGTCGGGCCACCGGTCTCGGGTCGCCGCCGCGACGATGCCGGCCAGCGTGCCGCCCAGCATCCACAGGATGGCGGCGCCGGTGACCAGCGACAGCGTGGCCGGCGCGGCGTTGACGATCGCGGGGATGATCTTCTGGCCCCGGTTGGCGAAGGAGGTCAGGTCGCGGGTGACGAACAGCCGCTTCATCATCAGCACGTATTGCACCGGAAGCGGCCGGTCGAGGCCGAAATCCTTGCGCACCGCCTCCACCGTCTCGGGGGCGGCATTGCGTCCGGCGATGCGCGCCGCCGGGTCCGAGGCCGGCGTGGCGAAGAAGATCGCGAAGGTGATGACCGAGATGCCGAACATCACCACCACCATCCGCATCAGCCGCCCGAGAACGATCGCCAGCACCTCAGCGCCCCCGTGCCGATTTCGGGTCGAGCACGTCGCGCAGCACGTCGCCGAACAGGTTGAGCAGGAGCACCGTCACCATGATGGCCAGCCCCGGCGCCATCGACACCATCGGCCGCGAGTAGAGCAGCCCCTGCCCGTCCTGGAGGATCGTGCCCCAGCTTGCGTTCGGTGGCTGCACCCCCACCGACAGGAAGGAAAGCGAGCTTTCGGTGACGATGTTCAGCGCCATCAGCATCGGCGCGAAGACGATCAGCGTGGTGGCGACATTGGGCAGGATGTGGCGCATGAGAATCCGCCCGCGCCGGACGCCGAGCCCGCGGGCGGCCATGATGAACTCGCTCTGGTTCAGCGCCAGCACCCGGCCGCGCACAGGTCGCGCCACATAGGGCACATAGACGATGCCGATGATCAGGATCGGCACGATCAGGCTGTCGGAGGCGATCTCGAACGGGCCGAAGCGGTAGCTTTTCCCGATCATCACGATCGAGAGCGAGATGGCGAGGAGATAGACGGGAAAGGCCCAGATCATGTCGATCAGGTTCGACAGGACCGAATCCACCCGTCCCCCGACATAGCCCGCGACGATGCCGACGACCGCGGCCAGCGCCAGACACAAGAGCGTCGACGCCCCCGCTATCAGCAAGGAATTGCGCCCGCCGTAAAGCATCCGCGCCGCCACGTCGCGGCCCTGGGTATCGGCGCCAAGGAAATACTGCGCCCTCCATGTGGGCCCGATGGGTGTCACGCCGAGCCCCAGCCCCTCGGTCGATTGCTGCATCACGGGCACGCGTTCGCCGTCGATCTCGATCCTGGCCGACAGGCCCGAACGGAACGGATCGCTGCCTGCCACCCGCGCCGCATAGGCGGGCGCAAGCAGCGTCGCCACGACGATCAGCAACAGAAGCAGCCCCGAGATGACAGCCGTCGGACTGGCCAGAAGCCCGTCGAGAACGCGCCGCCAGGGGCCGCGGCTGACCCATGCCCCTTCCCCGGCGATGGCCGCCGGGGAAGGGGCCTTGTCATCGGTCGGCAGCGCTGACATCCCGCCCGTCACTGGACCCATGAATTCGCGATGAGCCAGTGATACTGGCTTGAGAACTCATAATTGCCCACCCGCTTGGAGATCAGGTCCACGTCCTTGGGCGTGAACAACGGCACCGCCGGGGCAAGCGCCATGAAATCATGGTCGATCTTCGCCCATTCCCTGTTCGCAGCCTCGGGATCGGTCACGCCGAGCGCCATCGCTGCCTTCATCCGCGCATCCATGTCCTTGTCGCAGATCCCCGAGATGTTGATCGAGGAATCGGAACCCGGATGGAAGGTGTCGCAGCCGAACAGCACGTTGAGGAAGTTCGACGGCGCCGGATAGTCCTGATACCACTGCGAGATCGAGATCTGGACGTTGTTGTTGGTGTTCTGGATGTAGGTGAACTGGATATCGCCCGAGATCGTCTGCACCGAGGCGTCATAGCCCAGATCGGACAGGACGGTCTGGAGGTAGGTGCCGACCCCGCGCGAGCTGGCGCTGTCGTCGGTCACCACGGTGACCTTCTGGCCCTTGGTGCCCGATTCCTCGACCAGCGCGCGCGCCTTGTCCATGTCGGGCGCGGTCCAGTCCGGTCCCGGGTTCAGCGTATATTCACAGAAATCCTCGTGGCCGGGGAAATCGGGGGGCAGGATCGTGCAGACCGGTTGCGCCAGCGCCGGCCCGCCGAAGACCGAGACCAGCGCATCGCGGTCTACCGCATAGTTCAGCGCCTGCCGGGCCTTGAGGTTGTCGAAGGGCGCAAGATTGACGTTGAGCGGCGCATACCACCATGCGGCAAGGGGGGCCACGCGGAGCTGGTCGGCTGCGGTCGTGCTCAGTTCCGCCAGCCGGTCGGCGGGGGGCGGATCATACATCCAGTCCGCCTGGCCGTTCATGATGGCGTTGACCGCCGCTTCCTCGGTGCCGCCGAAGGTATATTCGATCCGGTCGGGATAGCCCTTGGGCTGGGCGTCCCTGCTCCATTCGGTGAAGTTCGGGTTGCGCACCATCACGAGCTGGGCGTTCGGGTCGTAGCTTTCGATCATGTAGGCGCCGGTGCCGGGAACCGGCGTGTTGCCCATGTCCGAGCCCGGCGTGTCGGCCGGCAGGATCGAGGCATGGGGAACGCTGAGCTTGTAGAGGAACTCTGCATCGGGCGCGACGAGGTTGATCGTCACCGTGCCAGCCGACGCGTCGCCGCTGATGCCGCCTTCCAGCGTGCAGCCCGCGGCATCGGCAGGGCACTTGTCGGCGCCGACGATGCCGCCGTAGAACCCGCCCGAGGTCGGGCTGAGCACCTTGAAGATGCGCTGGAACGAGGTCACCACGTCGTCCGGCGTCACTTCCTTGCCGTTGGCGAACTTTACGCCCTTGCGCAGCTTGAAGGTGTAGGTCTTGCCGTCGTTCGTGACCTCGGGCAGCGCCTCGGCCAGATCGGGCACCACCTGGGCGCTGTCGGCGCCGCCGGTCTTCTTGAAGGTCACGAGCCCGTCATAGAGAAAGCCGTAAAGCTCCCAGTAGATGGCGGTATAGTTGATCTGCGGGTCGAGCGTGCCGCCCGCGGCCACCGCCACGAGCTTCATCGTGCCTCCGTAATGGGCATCGTCCTGTGCCAGCGCGGGCTGGAAGGCAGTGCATAGCGCGATGGCCGTGGCGCCCGCCAGAATGTGCCGGCGACGGTCTGCCGGCATCCTGTTCCTGTTCATCAGCTTCTCCCTGTCAGCTAGAAAAAGACGGCAGTTTCCGCCATTTGTGCCCGCGCCGGGCGCGGTTGTCGATCTGGATCATGACCTGTCCCGCCGCGCGTCGCAATCGTCCAGGAAGCGGCCGACCAGCTCCATGCAGTCGGCGAATTCCTCGACATGGGGCATGTGGCTGGAATGGGGAAAGACATGGCCGCGCACATCAGGGATATGGTCAAGAAAAGGCTGCACGGTGGCCGCCGTCGCTTCGTCATGCGCGCCCGAGATCACGAGGACCGGCACATCGATCCGGTCAAGCCGGTCGATCACGCTCCAGTCCTTCAGCGTGCCCACGACATGGAACTCGTTGGGGCCGTTCATCAGGTTGTAGACATGCGCGTCGTCCTCCAGCGCCCGGAAGCTGCGCGCGACGGCGTCGGGCAGCGGATCAAGCCGGCAGACGTGGCGGGCGTTGAACACCTCGGTCGCGGCCTTGTAGTCGGGGTGCGTGGTGGTGCCGGCCGCCTCGTGGTGCGACAGCACGGCCTGCACTTCGGGCGGCAGGGCAGCGCGCAACCGCCCGGTCTCGGCGATCCAGAGCGCCATCGACGCGGGGCTGTCGGCGATGACCAGCCCCTTCAGCCCCGCAGGCCGGAGCGTGGCGAACTCCGCCCCCAGCATGCCGCCCCAGGACTGGCCCAGCAGCAGATAGCCGCCTCCAAGCCCCAGATGGGCGATCAGGTTTTCCAGTTCCGCGATGAACAGCGCCGGCGTCCAGAACTCCGCCCCCCGGTCCGGCAGCCGGGTCGAGCGGCCGCAGCCGATCTGGTCGTAATGGATCACCGCGCGCCCGTCGCGGGCGAGCGCCGCGAAGCTTTCGACATAGTCATGCGTGGCACCTGGGCCACCGTGGGCGACGATCAGGGGCAGCCTGCCGCCCCGCAGATCGCCGGTGACGCGATACCAGGTCTCCCAGCCCCGAAAGGGGGCGCGGTCTTCGACGACGGGCGTGCCGGTGCTGTCGGTCGCGTTCATGTCTGCCTCCGGTAGCCGATCCCGCGGGCCAGCCATGACCCGAGCGAGAGGCCCGTGACCGCGCCGGATGGGTCGCGTGCGACGCGCAGCGTCCAGTCGCCCGGCGCCGGCGCATCCATCGACCGGCGCGTGGCCACCAGCCAGACATCGCGGCCGGCGGGCGCCATGCGTTCCGGCCGCCCCCGGCCCAGCAGGCCGTCGAACCGGGCGGTGGCGCCGCCGCCGCGCGCCTCGATCTCCATCGCCGCGCCAAGCTCGGCGGACACCCAGCGCCCGGCGATCTCGCCCGCATCCGCCGCCTCGACCGCCGGCAGGGGCGCAAGCCGCGGCGCGGTGTTGTCGCGCAGCCGTCGCATCGACAGCCCACCGCCCCCCCGCGACAGCACGACGTCGGGCGCGCCAAGGGTGCCATCGGACGCAAGCGTGACGGTTTCCCCTCCGGTGGCGTAGCGCAGGACAGCTTCGGTCCGGCCCGGCTCGATCCGCACCAGAAGCCCGTCGTCGGCCAGCCATTGCCCTTCCCAGCCGTCGGGAATCGGCACAGGACGGACGGGTTTTTCGCCCAGGGCCGCGCGCACCAGATCCTGGGCGGCGGAATGTGCGTCGCCTTCGTGGTTGAACATCACCACCACCGACAGCCTTGCCTGCCGCGCGTTCATCCGCTGCGCCCGGAACCCGCGCAGGGCCCCGGCATGGCCGGTGAAGGCATGGCCCGCGATCTCTTCATGCGCAAGACCGTAGCCATAGCGCGCGGGCGTCCCGTCGCGGAACTGCGGCGGCGCCGAGATGCGCCGGTAAAGGCTGTCCTCGTCGTCGCGCGTGGCGTCGATCCACCTCTCATAGGCCAGCATGTCGGAAAGCGAGGCCGAGATGCCTGCGTCCCCGATCCAGAAGATGCCGTTGTCGGCGGCCATGAACCCCGTGGCGTCCGAGCCTTCGTAGCCGGCAACGCCATCCTCCGGGTGGCGGGTGTCGGCGGTCAGCACGGCGGTCTGCATCCCCGCCGGCCCCCAGATGTGGCGCCGGTAGAGCGTTTCCAGATCCGCCCCCGCCTCGGCCTCGATCAGTTCCGAGACGATGCGGAAGTTGCAGTTGCAGTAGGAATAGGCGGTGCCGGGCGCGAAATGCCCGGTCTTCATCCGCGCGATCAGCGGCAGCGCGTCTTCGCGGGTGAAGGTCTGTTCCGCCAATGCTCCGTGCAGGACCGTCAGCGCCCAGTAGTCGCGCAGGCCCGACTGGTTGTCGCAAAGCTGGCGCGTACTGGGCAGGGGGCCGGTGAACTGGGGCAGATAGGCCGCCACCCTGCCGTCCAGCCGCGCCGGATCGCCGACTACGGCCAGCAGCACCTGGCAGGTGAACTGCTTGGAGATCGAGCAGATCGGCAGCCGCGTCGCTTCCGTCATCGGCCGGGCGGTCTCCAGGTTGGCATGGCCCCAGGCGCGCGCGGCGACAACCTTGCCGTCCTTGACCACGCCCGCCACACCGCCGGGGCCGGGATAGCGTTTGGGAAGCGCATCGAGCGCGGCGTTGAGCGCGGAAAGATCAGCCTTGGCCATCCGGGGCCTCCTCTGTGCAGGTGGAAGGGCGACGGCCCCGAAGGGCCGCCGCGACGGGCGGTCAGCCGTGCCTCAATAGGTCTTGACCGTTTCCTCCAGATAGAAGCGGCCCAGGGGGTTCTGGCCGAAGTTCTCGACACCCTTCTGCGTCACGCTCAGGAACGGGCTGTAGTAGAGGTCGATCCAGTGGACATCGGCCTTGGCCAGTTTCTGGATCTCGTGGTAGATTGCCTCGCGCTTGGCGGGGTCCATCTCGATCCGGCCCGCGGCGACCAGTTCCTTGACCTTTTCGTTCTTGTAGCGGGTCATGTAGTTCATGTTCACGTCATGCCCGAGGACGAAGGTGGTCTTCTGGTCGGGGTCGAGAATGTCGTTGACCCAGTAGTTCATGCCGAGGTCGAAGTCGCCGTCCAGTTCCATCTGCCAGGTCTGGCTGGGGTCGACCTTCTGGAGGTTGACCTTGATGCCGACGTTTTCCAGTTGCTGCTGGACCAGGATCGCCACCTGTTCCTGGGTCTGGTCGCCCGAATCCACCAGATAGTTCAGGGTGAAATCGCCCGCGCCGGCCTCGGCCATCAGCGCCTTGGCCTTTTCCGGGTCGAAGGGTCGCGCGCCGTTGTCGGCCAGGTAATAGAGCGCGCCCTTCGGGACGTAGGAATTTGCCGCCTCGCCGATGCCGAAGGTCACGGTGTCGACGATCGCCTGCCGGTCGATCGCATAGTCGATCGCCTCGCGCACCTTCGGATTGTCCAGGGGCGCGTGTTCATGGTTCAGCAGCAGGTGATCCTCGCGCGTCGAGGGGTTGATCACCACCTTCAGCTTCTCATCCTTCTGAAGCTCCGCCACCTGCGAGAAGGGAACGAAGATCGCCGCGTCGATCTGGCCTGCCTGCACCGCCAGCATCCGGGTATTGTCATCGGGCATGGAAATCCATTCCACGCCGTCCAGGCTGACGTTCGCGGCATCCCAGTATTCGGGGTTCTTCTTCAGGATCACCCGGTCGCCGCGGCGCCATTCCTCGACCATGAAGGCGCCCGAACCCACCGGCTTTTCGGCAAAGGCTTCCTCGCCCATCGACTCCATCGCCGCCTTCGACACGATCGAGGCCCCGGGCATCGCCAGCGTCGACAGGAAAGGCGCCGATGGCCCGGTCAGCGTGACCACAAGGGTCTTCGCGTCCGGCGTCTGCATGTCCTTGATGATCTTGTAGGTATCCTGCCAGAGCGACAGTTCGCTGTCGCGGATGCGGGTCAGCGAATAGGCGGTGTCCTCGGCCGTCACCGCGCTGCCGTCGGAAAATTTCGCGTCGCGCAGATGGAAGGTATAGGTCAGCCCGTCGGCCGAGACTTCCCAGCTTTCGGCAAGGCCGGGCAACAGCTTCTGGCCTTCCTTGTCGACGCGCACCATCACGTCGAAGACGTTCGAGAACACCCAGAAATCGACGTTCTGCGCGGTGTTGATCGGATCGAAGGTGGTGCCGTCCTCGCGCCGGGCGATGGTCAGCACGCCTGCTGCCTCGGCCACCGAGACGATCGCCGTCGTCAGCGCCAGGCCGATCACCGCGGCCCGTGTCAAAGTCCTGATCATGTTGCAAGCTCCTCCTTGTTGGCGTTGTTGGCATTGGTGTCGTTCTTGTCGTTTGTCCGGGCTCCGCCCATCGGGCGATCGGGGTCGATGTCGGGAATGGCGGCAATCAGCTCGGCCGTATAGGCGCGGGCGGGGCGTGCGAAGACTTCGGCCGACGGCCCGTCCTCGACGATCTCGCCGTGGTGCATGACCACCACCCGCTCACACAGGTTTCGCACGATGGCGAGGTCATGGGCGATGAACAGCAGCGTCAGCCCCTGCTGTTCCGCGAGGTCGCGGAACAGCGCCACGATCTGCGCCTGGATCGTCACGTCGAGGGCGGCCACACATTCGTCCGCAACGATCACCTTGGGGTTCACTGCCAGGGCGCGTGCGATCCCGGCGCGCTGGCACTGGCCGCCCGACAGGCTGCGCGGCCGGCGGTCGGCAAGGGCGCGCTCCAGCCCCACCATGTCGAGCAGCTCGCCGATCCGTCCGGGGATGCGGTCATGCGGGGTCTCGCCCTGGTCGCGCAGCACTTCGGCCAGGGTCTGGCCGATCGTCATGCGGGGGTTGAGCGAATTGAACGGATCCTGGAACACCATCGCCACCTCCGACCGCAGCGCCTTCAGCGCGGCCGCGCGCCCGGACCTGAGCGAGTGCCCGGCAAAGACGACATCGCCCGCCGTCGCGCGGGTCAGGCCCATGATGGTCCGCGCGAACGTGCTTTTCCCGGACCCGGATTCGCCGACGATCCCCACCGTTTCGCCCGGCCGGACCGAAAACGACACGCCCTTGAGCGCGCGGAACACCCGCCGGGGCCGCAGGAAGCCGCCGCCCCGCGGAAAGGCGACCTCGAGCCCGCGCACGTCGAAGAGCGGCTCTGCCCCATCGGCGTCGTGGCGCGGCAGGGCCGCCTCGGCATGGCTCAGCAACGGGTGAGAGGCGACAAGCTGGCGGGTGTAGGCATGGGCCGGCGCCGCCAGAAGCGCGCGCTTTTCACCCACTTCGACAAGCTGGCCCCGCCGCATCACCGCGATCCGGTCGCAGGTCTGCGCCACCACCCCCAGGTCATGGGTGATGAGGATGATCGACAGGCCCCGGCGGTCGCGCAGGTCCATCAGAAGCCGCAGGATCTGCGCCTGGATCGTGACATCAAGCGCGGTGGTCGGTTCGTCCGCGATCAGGATTTCGGGCTCGCAGGCCAGCGCCACGGCGATCATCGCGCGCTGCCGCATCCCGCCCGAAAACCGGTGGGCGTAGCTTGAAAACGCCTCTGCGGGGTCGGGAAAGCCCACCTGGGCCAGCAGGTCCACCGCCTCGGCCCGGGCCGCGGCGCCGGTCAGGCCGCGGTGCCGGCCCAGCCCTTCGCAGATCTGGCGGCCGATGGTCATCACCGGGTCAAGGTGGCTTGTGGGGTTCTGGAAGATCATCCCGATCCGCCGGCCCCGGATCGCGGCGATGTCGTCATTCAGGATATCCCGTCCCTCAAGCCGGACCGCGCCCGCCGTCACCCGCAGGCGGCGCGACGGCAAAAGCCCCATCACCGTGCGGCACAGCAGGCTCTTGCCCGAGCCGCTTTCGCCGACAAGGCCAAGGATCTCGCCCTGCCCGAGCCCGACCGTGATGCCGTCAAGCAGCAGGCGGTTCTCGTCCCCGTCGCGGAAGGCGACCGACAGGTTGCAGATTTCAAGCAGGGGGGTCATTCATGCACCCCCATCAGGTCGGCCAGCGCATCCCCCGTCAGCGAGAAGCCGAAGGCGAGCGTGACGATGGCAAGGCCCGGAAACAGCGTGATCCACCAGGCCTGGCTGATGAACCCTTGCGCCTCGGCCACCATCACCCCCCATTCGGCGACGGGCGGCTGCACGCCCAGCCCCAGATAGCTGATCGAGGCGCCATTGAGCAGCACCAGAACCGCGTCCGACATCACGAAGACCAGCGATCCCGCCAGCGCGTTGGGCAGGAGATGGCGAAACATGATCCGCAGCCGCGAAAACCCCAGCGAGGCGGCGGCGACCGCGAAATCCTGCGACTTCAGCACCAGGATCTGCGCCCGGATCAGCCGCGCGTAGCTGACCCAGCCGACCAGCGCCATTGCGATGTAGAAGCTGGCAAGCCCGGGGCCCAGGATGGCGATGATCGACAGCATCAGCACAAGGAACGGGAAGGCCAGCACCACGTCGATGATGCGCATCAGGACCGCATCGACCCAGCCGCCGAAGAACCCCGCCACCGTGCCCGCCCCGGTGCCGATCAGGAAGGGAAAGACCACCCCCAGAACGGCGATCTGAAGGTCGATCCGCGCGCCCCACAGAACCCGGCTGAACACGTCGCGGCCGAAGTTGTCGGTGCCGAAGGGGTGGGCCCAGGACGGCGGCAGCAGCTTGGCCTCGGGGTTCTGGAGGATCGGGTCGAAGGGGGCGATCAGCGGCGCCAGCAGCGCAAGCGCCACGAAGCCGCCAAGGATCGCAAGGCCCCCGGCCAGCATCGGGCGGCGGCCGATGCGGCCACGAAGCGGCGGGGAAAGCGACAAGAGGCTCACATCTCCACCCTGGGATCAAGCGCCACCGTCAGGATGTCGGCCAGGAAGTTGGTCAGCACCGTGGCCAGCGCGAAGGCCAGCGCCACGCCCTGCACCACCATGTAGTCGCGGCTGAAGATCGCCCGCACCATGAGCTGGCCGAGCCCCGGCACGGCGAAGACGCTTTCCACCACCACCGTGCCGCCGATCAGCCAGCCGATGTTGACGGCCAGCAGGTTCACCGTCGGCACCACCGCATTCGGCACCACATGACGCCAGAAGACCACGCCCTCGGGCATCCCCCGCGCCCTTGCCGCCGTGGCGACATCGGACGACAGCCCGGCGATCATCCCCGCCCGCAGGGATCGCGTGATGATCGCCGAAAGCGACAGCGCGATCGTCAGCCCGGGCAGGACCATGTGCTGGAAGCGTTCGGAAAACGTCTCGCCGTAACCGGCCACCGGCAGCCAGTCGAGCCGCACCGAAAACAGCAGGATCAGCATCGTGCCCAGCCAGAAGGCCGGAAATCCAAGACCCGCGGTCGACACCAGCCGCACGGCCTGGTCGGCCGCGCGTCCCTGCCGGCGGGCGGAAAGCGCCGCGAAAGGCACCGCGATGATCAGCGTAAGCACCACGCCCGCGACCACCAGCGCCAGCGTCGGCTCGATCCGCGTCGCGATCAGGCGCAGCACGTCGATCTTGTAGACGACGGACTTGCCCATCTCGCCCTGCGCGAGGTTCTTGAGGAAAAAGAGGTATTGCACCCAGATCGGGTCATCGAGACCGTATTGCGCGCGGATGTTGGCGATGGCGCTGGGTGTGGCACGCGCGCCCAGCAGCACCCGCGCCGGATCGCCCGGAATCAGCCGCACCAGCACGAAGGTGATGACCGAAATCCCGAACAGCACCGGTACAAGCTGGAGCGGGCGCAAGAGGATGAAGCGGTACCGATGCATGGCGGCAGGCGTCGACTCGGCAGGAGTGACCGGATGGGCGCATTCCGGCCGCAAGACTTGGTATCGCGCCGCCCGCCGCGCTACTTGCCGGACTGTGGCACCCGGCCTTGCGGGTTGCAAGTCTCTGCCGCACACGCCGGAGTTGATGCGGGCGGCGCCTGTCCGGCGCGCCGTCCGCGCGCCTTGCAATCGGGACTTCCGGCACTATGACTTGGCGCATGACGCAAACCGGGGTTTCATCATGGCGGTTGTCCTCACCATCCTTGCCGGGCCCGATGCCGGGCCCGATACCGGGGCAGACGATGCGGCGGATGTCTTTGTCCTTCTGAAAGCAGGCCCTGCGGGTCTCGGCCCGCGGGGCAGGGCGGTCGATGACCGGGCGGGCGGGGCCGTGTCGCGTTCGCTTGCCGCGCCTCGGCTCAAGGGCGAGGCGGGCGAATGCGTTGATGTCCTTGCCCCCGCCGGGCTGAAGGCGCGGCGCGTGATGGTTCTTGACCTTGGCGCGGCGGCGACGCTGACCCCGCTTGCGGCGACCCTTGCCGGCGCCGCTCTGGCCCGCCGGCTGGAGGACGAGCGCGAACCCGCGGCAACGCTTCTGTTCGAAAGCTTTGACGGCTGCCCGGTCCCCCCGGGCGAGGTGCTTGCCCGGCTGGTCCTGGGAATGCGCCTGCGCAACTATCGTTTCCATATGATGGCGCGGAACGAGGCGGCGCCGGATCTGGCGCTGACGGTGGTGGCGGAGACCGTGGACGGGGCGGCGCTTGCCCGCAGCGCGGCGATTGCAGAAGGGGTGGTCCTTGCCCGCACCCTGGTGAACATGCCGGCCAGCCATCTTCACCCCGACAGTTTCGGCGCCCATCTCGGGCCGCTGCGGACGGCGGGGATCACGGTCGAGGAACTCGAGCGGCCGGAGCTTGAACGTCTTGGCATGGGCGCGGTCCTTGCGGTCGGCAACGGTTCGGCACGGCCGCCGCGGGTGTTCGTGCTGGACTACCGCGGGCCGGGGGCCGAAGGTGCGCCGCTGGCACTGGTCGGCAAGGGCATGTGCTTTGACGCGGGCGGCCTTGCCATCAAGACCGGTCCTCAGATGTTCACCATGAAGGGCGACATGGCCGGCGCGGCGGCGGTGATCGGGGCCATGCTGGCGCTGGCGCAAAGGCGCGCGCCCGTGCATGTCGTGGGCGTGCTGGGCGTGGCCGAGAACATGCTTTCCGGCGCCTCCTACAAGCCGGGCGATGTCGTCACCACCCTTTCGGGTCGCACGGTCGAGGTTTTCGACACCGACTGCGAAGGGCGCATGGTGCTGGCCGATGTGCTGCAATACGCGGCGACGCGGTTCCGGCCCAGGGCCATCGTCGATCTGGCGACGCTGACCTATTCGGTGATGCGCGGCCTTGGCCATGTCTTCGCCGGGCTCTTCGCCACCGATGACGCCTTGGCCGAGGGCCTTCTTGCCGCGGGCGAAAGGGTGGGCGAAAGGTTCTGGCGCCTGCCGCTGGACCGGGCCTATGACAAGGCCCTGAAGTCGGCGATCGCCGACCTGCGCCAGCATGGCCGCGACCTGGAGGATGGCGACGCGCCGATGGCCGCGGCCTTCCTGCGGCATTTCACCGAAGGGTGCCCCTGGGTCCATCTCGACATTGCCGGCAAGGAAATGACCGAGGGGGATCTTCCCCTGGCCCGGCCGGGTGGTGTCGGCTTTGCGGTGCAGTTGCTGGAGGAATGGATCGACGCGACCGCGATCGGGGGCGGGCCGGAAGTCGCTGGCCAGGTAACGGGTCCGAAGGCTTTGCGCGCAGCCGGTGCCGCGGGCCACGCCCCGCTGGATGTGAAGTCGTGAACCGGTGCCCACCCGGCACGGGATCGGGTTGCAATCGCCGAACCGCGACCGGCGACCGCGAGGGATGAACGACCCGCATCATGGTGCCGCCTTGCGGTTCACGCTCGAGAGCGGATCGACGCCCGCGTCGAGGCAGGGCAGAGAGCGGTTGAGGTTGTGGATGCCTTCGCGGTTTCGGCGTGCACGGCGCAAAAGTGGCTGACCGTGAACTGTCATCCGGTTGTTCTCTCGTGTCAGGGACGGCAGGCCGTCGAGAGCCGAGTGTGGCCCTGATCGGTTGATCGAGCCAGGCCATCGCGGCAGGTCGGTGTTCCGGGTGCCGAGGTCGGGCGGGCGAGGCCGTGGGCCCCGTCGCGCAGGGGTGCCTGTCAGAAGCGTTTGAATGAAGCGTTCGGCCTTGCCGTCGGTCTTGGGGGTGTAGGGGGGGTGAAGATGTGGTGCCTGGGGGCATCCCCGCCGCCCTTGTCAGGCATAGGACGGGATGGAGGGCGGAGAGCCCCGGCGCCAGGAGGCAAGGTGTGCGCGGCGGCTCCTGTCCCGCGGCGACCATCCCCGGACCCAGATCAGGGGCGGGCGCTCAAGGTCGGCGACGAGGCCTTCGCAGTGATCAAGGCATCCGACGTCATGATCGGCAAGACGTGACGGCTGATGCGGCCGAGGTCCGCCCCGGTGAGGAACGGGCCGAGCTGCCCGCCGCGCGGGACGCCGGCCTCATCTTCATCGGGCGGATCGAGACGCCCTGGGCGCGGCGCGCCGACTGCCCGCGTGGCGGCGATGCCGTGAACGGCCCCGCCTGCCGGCTGATCCTCGACCCGCGCCGGCGCCCGGCGCCGAAGGGTCTGCGGGGGGGCGACCGGCTGCAACTGCTCTGCTGCAAGGAACGGGCGCGGCGCGATCTGGTGACGCAATCGTGCCGCAGCGACGGCCAGACATCGGGCACCTTTTCCATCCGCTCGCCCTGCCGGCCCAAGCCGATCGCAAGCTCGGTGGTCCGTCTCGTCGCGCTGGAGCCGGACGGCCTCGCGGGGTGCGGGTTCGACTGCGTGCCGGGCACCCCGCTTCCCGACATCAAGCCGGTCGGGCGGGAATGACACGATGCCTGCAATGCAACGGCGTGAACCTCACCGATGGCCCGGAAGAGGGGAGCGATCGCAGGACGCGCCGGCGCCCTTCAATACTCCTTCCGCGGCGAGAGGCGAGCGTTCCTGTGCCGGGGCGAACCGCTTGAGCCCCTGCGCGCCGAGGACGCCGCTCGGGTCCGGTGCGAGAACGGGCCGGCCCGCAGGCCCCCCGGCGCAGGCGGGCTGGCGCGCAGCCGGCCTAAAGGCCACGCCGTGCCCTGCCGAAGCGCGTGGACAGGTGCCGCTGCATCGTCGCGGCGACCCGGGTCCAGACCGGCCGTTCCAGTCGCACGGCAACCGGGGCGACGAGGAGGCTGCCTGCCAGGGTCGCGGCGAACAGCCAGGAATTGGGCCAGTTGGGATCGCTGTGCGCGATGCCGGCGCGCTGCACCAGCGCCAGGACGAACGGGTGCAGCATGTAGATGGCCAGCGTCAGCCCGCCGCCGTAGGCGACGGCGCGCGCCGCCGGCGCGGGCAGGTGGAGCCTGAAGGAATAGATCAGGCTGATGGAGCCGAGAGCGATGAACGCCAGCACCGAGGGCGCCGCATCGTCCCAGTGGAACAGCAGCATCCCGAGGAGGGCAGCGCTCGCCACCGCCTTCTGCAAAGGCGAGCGGGCGAAGAAGATGCACCAGCCGAGGATCGACAGCTCCAGCGCCCCGACCGTGTGGCGCAACCGTCCCTCGGCATTGACCGCGTGCACCTCCAGTTGCTCGAACGCCAGCGCCACCAGGGCGAGCGCCACGCATCCCGCCACGAACGGCCTGAGCGACGCCCACCGCCGTATCGGGGGGATTGCGAAGGGCAGGCACATCACCGCCACGACCTGCGCCAGCGCGGAGACATACCAGTAGAAGAAGATCTTGGTGTAGCCGCCGCTATGGTCGAGATTGCCCAGGAGCGCCCACCAGGGCCAGGCCACCCGCGTTCCGGCAAGCTCCACTACGGCAAGGACAAGATAGTACCACGCCAGAACCTTCATCAGGGTCACGAGCATGGCCCGCAGCGCGTTGCCCGCAAACAGCGTCGCGCCCTGGAATCGCGCGAGCGAATAGCCGCTGAGCACCAGCAGGAAATAGGCGCCTCCCCCCACCGACCAGGTGGTGGCGTGGTTGGCGACGATCGCGCAGATCGCCGCCAACCGCCAGACGAGGTCGAGGGGAACCGGCTGGATCGGCACCCCCTGCGCGCGGGAGGGCCTCAGCGCGAGGAGGTCGCGCAGCGGCAGGCCGTCCCAGTCCTCCGGGATACTCACGCCGGACCCGTTCAGGGCCAACTCGACCTCGAGGTAGGAAAGGCTGTCGCCGCCGTAGTCCCTGAACGAGCGGTCGGGGTCGATCTCGGCGGTGCGCAGTGCGCGCCGGAGGACCGAGAGCAGGTCGTCGCCTGCCGGCGTCTCGTCGCTGTCGGCGCTCTTCGCGGCAATCTCCTTCAACCTGCCATAGTCGACCTTGCCGGAGGCAAGCGCGGGAATCTCGGCCAGGCAGAAGGCGGAAACCTGCCTCGAGCCCAGCTTCAGGTCCCCCCGCAGCCGGTCCGCCAGGCCGTCAAGGTGGCGACGGTCCGACACGAACACCGCCAGGGTCTCGTCGGACCCGGTGCACCAGGCCGCGACCCCCTCCGCGCGCAGGGTGCTCTCGATCTCGTCGAGGCTTATGCGCAGCCCGTTCAGCTTGATGAAGCGTTTGGTGCGCCCGATGATGCGGAAATA
>JBDHSQ010000022.1:0-35803 GCA_039808285.1 Paracoccaceae bacterium | reverse complement strand
AACCAGACCAGCGTGATGAAGCGATACCAGAAGAGCTTTTCCTCGGGCGTGTCCGTGTCGGGGTTGTCGTGGTTGAGCCCGGCGATGGCATCGAGGATCGAGGTGACGATCCAGCCGTAGACCGGCAGCAGGAAGACCGTCCAGCCGCCCTGCGTGGCGCCGGCGAGCGCAAGGGGAACCATCGCAAGCGACAGCCAGAACGGGAGCGCCGCCGTCAGGCCGGAGATGTCTTTCGTTTCGGACAAGGGCAATCCTCTCCGGTGCCGCACCGCAGTCTAGCGCTGTGCGGGCGGCGGGCTCAATCGCCCGCGAAGGCGGCCGACGCAAGGTCATGGACCTTTCGCATGACCGTGGGAAGGCTTGCCGGACGGAACATGGCGCGGGGCAGGAAGGCGCCGCGGGCGGGCGTTGCGTCGAGGGCGAGCCGGGCCGACATCGCCGTGAGCCTGAGGTGGAAATGCGTGAAGCTGTGCCGGACCTCACCGGGGATCGCCTGCCACGCTCCGGGCGCCGGAGGTGCGGGAACAGGCTCTGTTTCGGCCCAGTCGCTGCCTGGCCAGCCGAGCATACCGCCCAGGAGACCCCGGTCCGGCCGCCGTTCGAGAAGGACCGCGCCGTCCTCGCGCACGCCCACGAAGGCGATGCCGCGCCGGGTGGGCTTTTCCGGCTTCGGCATCTTCAGCGGCAGGTCGGCGGCGATGCCGGCAGCCCGGGCGGCGCAGGCCGGCCGCAGCGGGCAGAGGCCGCAGGCGGGGTTGCGGGGCGTGCAGATGGTGGCACCCAGATCCATCATGGCCTGCGCGAAATCGCCGGGCCGCGCCGCTGGCGTGATCCGCGCCGCGAAGGCCGCGAGTTCGGGCTTGGCCGCGGGCAGGGGCGCCTCCACCGCGAAGAGCCGGGCCACGACACGCTCGACATTTCCGTCCACCACGGTCGCCGGCTCGTCGAAGGCGATGGCGGCGATCGCCGCCGCAGTATAGGGACCGATTCCGGGCAGGAGCAGGAGCGCTTCGCGGCTTTCGGGGAAGCGGCCGCCGCGGGCGGCGACGGCGCGCGCGCATTTGAGAAGGTTCCGCGCCCGCGCGTAGTAGCCGAGCCCCGCCCATTCCGCCATCACCTCGCCGTCCTGCGCCGCCGCGAGCGCGCTGACGTCGGGCCAGCGGTCGGTGAAGCGTTGGAAGGGCGCGCGCACGGCGGCCACCGTCGTCTGCTGGAGCATCACTTCCGACAGCCAGATGCGGTAGGGGTCGGGCCGGACGCCGGCCTTGCGATCGTCCGGCCCGACGCGCCAAGGCATTACGCGGGCGTGGCGGTCATACCAGGCGAGAAGCGCCCCGGCGATCGTCGCGTCACACAATCTTTATGCCTCCGTCAGCCGCAATCCGGTGGGCAAGCCCTTGCCCTTCGCCTAATGTAGTGGATGTCACGGGAAAGGACAGCGATGCGCGAGCGGGACGCCGAGCCGAGACGGAGGGGACGGGGGTTCGAGGCCGCGGCCGGTCTGCTGAGGGAGCGTATCCGCGCGGCGGGCGAATCCCGCGGTTTTGCGGTTTCGCGTCTCCTGACCCATTGGCCCGAGGTGGTGGGGGCCGAGATCGCCGCCATCGCGCTGCCGGTGAAGATCGGCTACGGGCGCGAGGGCCTGGGCGCCACGCTGACGCTTCTGACAACCGGTGCGGCTGCGCCGATCGTGCAGATGCAGTTGCCGAGGATTCGCGAACGCGTGAATGCATGCTACGGCTACAATGCCATCGCACGGGTGACGGTGACGCAGACGGCACCCACCGGGTTTGCCGAGGGGCAGGTGGCCTTCGGGCCGGCCCCGAAGCCCGCCTCTCACCCGCCCGAACCCGAGATCCGGCGCGAGGCCGCCGTGCTTTCCGGCGGGGTGCAGGATCCCGCCCTTCGCGCGGCGCTTGAAGCTTTGGGCGAAAAAGTGTTGTCTCGCCCCGGACAGAAGAAAGGCTGATCCCATGTCGAAGACCTATCTGCTTGCCGGTGCGCTGGCAGTCGCCGTCGCGGGCGGCGCGTTCTGGATGACGCGCGGCAGCGCGCCCCTGCCGCCCGCGCTGTCCACCGCCGCCGAGGCGCAGGAGGCGACCGTTTCGTCCGAGGTGGCGACGGTGCCTGACATGATCCTCGGCAAGCTCGACGCGCCGGTCGAGGTGATCGAATACGCCTCGTTCACCTGTCCGCACTGCGCCAACTTCCACGACGCCGTCTTCGACAAGCTCAAGAAGAACTACATCGACACCGGCAAGGTGAAATTCATCTATCGAGAGGTCTATTTCGACAAGTTCGGTCTGTGGGCCGCGATGGTGGCGCGCTGTGCGGGGCCGGAGAAGTATTTCCCCGTCTCGGACATGATCTATGACACGCAGAAGGAATGGATCGGCGACGGCCAGCCCGCGACGATCGCCGAGAACCTGCGCAAGATCGGGCTCAAGGCCGGAATGTCGAAAGAAGCGCTCGACGCCTGCATGAACGACAACGAGAAGGCCAAGGCAATGGTCGCGGCGTATCAGTCCAACGCCACGAAGGATGACGTCTCGGGCACGCCGACCTTCATCGTCAACGGCGAGAAACATTCCGGCGAGATGGCCTACGAGGAATTCGCCAAGATCCTCGACGAAAAGCTGGCGAACTGACGCCATGACGCCGCTTTCCGGGCTGAAGGTCGTCGAGCTTGCCCGCATCCTCGCCGGCCCCTGGGCCGGGCAGACGCTTGCGGATCTGGGCGCCGAAGTGATCAAGGTGGAGGCGCCGGAGGGCGACGACACCCGCCGATGGGGTCCGCCCTTCATCGAACGCGACGGCGACCGGTCGGCCGCCTATTTCCACGCCTGCAACCGGGGCAAGAAATCGGTGACCGCCGACTTCCGCAACCCCGAGGGACAGGCGTTCGTCCGCGACCTGGTGAAGGATGCCGATGTCCTGATCGAGAACTTCAAGGTGGGCGGGCTGGCGAAATACGGCCTCGACTACGCCAGCCTGCGGAAGATCAACCCGCGGCTCGTCTACTGCTCGATCACCGGCTTCGGCCAGGACGGGCCCTATGCCCACCGCGCGGGCTACGACTACATCATCCAGGGCATGTCCGGCCTGATGAGCGTGACCGGCGAGCCGGACGGCCAGCCGCAGAAGGTGGGCGTCGCCGTCACCGATGTCTTCACCGGTGTCTATGCCACCACCGCGATCCTTGCGGCGCTGCACCAGCGGGCGCGGACCGGCGAGGGGCAGCACATCGACATGGCGCTCTTCGACGTGGCGACCGCGATCATGGCCAACCAGGCGATGAACTTCCTCGCCTCCGGCACGGCGCCGATGCGGATGGGCAATGCGCATCCCAACATCGTGCCCTATTCGGTCTTCGACTGCGCCGACGGCTGGATCATCATCGCCACCGGAAATGACGGGCAATACCGCCGGCTTTGCGGCATCCTCGGGCTCGAGGCGCTGGCCGAGGCTCCGGAATACCTGACCAATGCCGACCGCATCACCAACCGGGCGGCGCTGACCGCGCGGATCACCGAACGCACCCGGACCTTCACCAAGGCCGAGCTTCTCGCCGCCTGCGAGCGCGACGGCGTGCCGGCCGGGCCGATCAACGACATGGGCGAGGTCTTCGCCGATCCGCAGATCGTCGCCCGCGGGTTGCGCATCGCGCCGGACGGCGTGCCGGGCGTGCGGTCGCCCTTCAGCTTCTCGGGCGCCGAACTTGCGCTCGACCGGCCGTCGCCGAAGCTCGGCGAGCACGACGCCTGACCGCGATCAGAGCCCTAGCCGGGCGAGCGCGGCGTCCAGCGGCCCCCAGTCGTCAAGATCGAGCCGCACCGGCACGCTCAAGACCTTTGGGCGGGAGTCCGGGCCGAGCCGCACCGCGTCCTTTTCGGTGGTGACAAGCTGGGCGCCAAGGGCTGCCGCCTCGGTCTCCAGCCGGCGGAAAAGCGCGGGCGTCAGCGGCTGGTGATCGTCGAGGGCGACGGTGCGGCGCACCTCGGCACCGAGCGCGCGCAGGGTGGCGAAGAACTTTTCGGGGTGGCCGATGCCGGCGAAGGCGAGGACCGGGAGGCCTTGCCAGTCCATTCCGGTGGGCAACGGCCGGAGCGTGCCCGTCAGGTGTGGAACGGTGAGGGCGGCGGCCCAAATGCGGACGAAGTCCGCCTGCGCCTCGGCCGCGCCGATCGACAGCACGAAATCGGCCCGCGAGAGGCCGGCGGCGACGGGCTCCCGGAGCGGCCCCGCGGGCAGGCAAAGGCCGTTGCCGAAGCCGCGGGCGGCGTCGACGGCGATCAGCGAGAGATCCTTCGCAAGTGCGGGGTTCTGGAAGCCGTCGTCCATCAGGATGACCCGCGCCCCGGCGGCGACCGCGGCGGTAGCCCCGGCGGCGCGGTCGCGGGCGACCCAGACCGGCGTGAAGCCCGCGAGCAGCAGTGGCTCGTCGCCCACCTCGGCGGCCGAATGGCGCCGCTCATCCACCCGGACCGGCCCCGTCAGCCGCCCGCCGTGGCCGCGGCTGACCACATGCGCCTCGACGCTCCGCGCGGCGAGGCGCTGGGCCAGGGCGATCACGGTCGGGGTCTTGCCGGTGCCGCCGGCGTTGAGGTTGCCGATGCAGATCACCGGAACGCCAGGCCTGAGACCCGGCCCCGAGGCGACGCGGCGGGCCGTCGCGCGGGCATAGGCCCGCCCGAGGGGCGCCAGAAGCCGTGCGGGCCAGGCGGGACTGTCGGGCGGGCCATACCAGAACGCCGGTGCCTGCATCGCCATCACGCCGCCGCCTCGCCTTGCCGCGCGTCCAGTGCCGCCAGAACCGCCCCGGCCACGCGGTCGGTCACCTCGGCCCCGCCCGAGGATGCCGCCCAGGCGTTGTGCGCGAGAAGTGCCGCCCGGTCGGGCGCGATCAGTTCGGTGACCGCCTCTGCCAGCCCCTCCGGGCCCGAGACGCGCCGCGCCGCGCGCGCCTCGGCCAGAAGCGCATAGGCTTCGGGATAGGGGCCGGGATGGGGCCCGTGCAGGATCGCCGAGCCGAGCGCGGCGGGTTCGAACGGGTTGCGCCCGCTGCCGCCGGACGCCAGTGTGCCGCCCATGAACGTCACCGGCGCGAGCCGATACCAGAGTCCGAGTTCGGCCTCTGCGTCGGCCAGGAACACCTGCACCTCCGGGTCGGGCTCCTCCTCATGCGAACGGCGGGCGACGATCCAGCCTTCTCGGGCGATCCGATCGGCCAGCGCGTCCGCCCGCGCCGTATCGGCGGGCACAAGGATGAGAAGCATCCGGTGCGCAAGACCCATCGCCCGCGCATGGGCCGCGATGACGGCCTCTTCCTCTGTTTCGGGGCAGGCTACGGCAAGCCAGACCGGCCGCGTCGCCAGAAGCGCGGCCAGCGCCGCGCGCTCGGCCTCGTTCACGGGCAGGGGTTCGCTGGTCTCCTCGATGCGGCCGGCGATCTCGACGGGCAGTTGCCGCCCGCCAAGCGCCCGCAGCCGGCCGGCGGTGTCGGGATCCTGCGCGAGAACGCGGGCGAACCTGCCAAGGAGCGACCCGGCAAGCGCGCGCCGCCATCGCAAGGCGCGCTCGTCGGCCGCGGTCATGCGGATATCGGCCAGGACCAGGGGGATGGCGCGGCCGTGCGCCTCGGCCAGAAGCGCAGGTGGCAGCGATGCCCCCGCGAAAAGGGCCAGGTCGGGGCGCCAGTGGTCGAGGAAGGCGGTGATGGCGGGGGTGCGTTCGGGCGGCTGACGGTCGGCGGCGGTCGCCGCCGGAAATCCGCCGGCATCGGGCGTCTCCGGCCCTTCGGCGGTGACAAGAAACGACAGGCCGGGGCGCAGTTCCGCCAGCCGCCGCGCCAGCTGCGCAAGCCGCTTGCGCCCCGATCCGGCACCGATGTGCATCCAGAGGAGCGTGCCGGCGGGCCGCTCGCCGCGCAGGGGCTCCGGCTCGCTTCCGCGGCGTCCCGCGACGAGCAGATAGAGTGCAAGGGCAAGCGAACGCGCCATCGTCCCGCGCGCTCAGCCGCCGAGTTCCTCGGTCGGGGCGGCCTCGGACGATTCGTCGCGAAGGCGGTGGATGTGGGCGATGAAATAGCGCGTGTGCGCGTCGTCCACGGTGCGCTGCGCCTCTGCCTTCCAGGCCGCATAGGCCGAGGCATAGTCGGGGAAAACTCCGACGACATGGATCGCGGAAGGATCCCTGAAGACCGTCTTGTCCGGGCTCACAAGTTCGCCGCCGAAGACGAGGTGAAGGCGCTGGGTCACGTGGGGCTCCCGCATTTCGCATCCGATGCGGCGACAACCTATGCCATGCCACGGGGCGTCTCAAGGCGCGGTTGTGCGATACCCGGTTGACTTGCGTCATTGCGTTGGGGCTGGTGCTGTCCTGACAGTCGCAACCGGGCCGGCACCGCGGCCCCTGGTCGAGAAGGCAGGAATGGCGAAATCACCGGCAGTGCCCGCATGGGTCTGGACAGGAATGGCGGTCGCTGCCGTCGCGCTCGCGCTTGCGCTCAGGCTCCACGGCCTCGATCTGCGCACGATCTCGCACCCCGAGGTCTATGTGCCCGGCATCCCGCTGCCGCCGGTTCATTCCGTGCCACCGCCGCGCCTGACCTGGGCCGATACGCTCTGGATGCACTATCATGACGAACCGCATCCGATGGGCTGGTATCTGGCGATGTTCGCCTGGACCGGGATTGCCGGCGTGTCCGAATGGGCGCTGCGCCTTCCCGGCGCCGTGATCGGCGCGGCTTCGGTCTGGCTGATCTTCCTCCTCGGCCGGCGTGTCTACGGCGGCGCGGCCGGGGCGCTTGCCGCCGGGCTTCTGGCACTGAACGGGTTCCACCTGTTCTGGAGCCAGGCCGCGCGGATGTATGCGGCGGGCACGTTCCTGGGGCTTCTCTCAACGCTTCTGCTTCTCGCCTTCGTCTATGACGGGCGCAGGCGCCTCCTGACCGGGGCGGCCTATGTCCTGAGTGTTGCCGCGACCGCGACCTGCATCGAATTCGCCTGGCCGCTCCTCGGCATCCAGATCCTGTGGACCACGCTCGCCCTGCCCGCCCGGGGCGATTTCCGCTGGCGGGATGTGATCCGCGCGCGGATGGCGGGGGTGCATCCGGCGATCCTCTTGCAGATGCTGGCGGTGATGGTCTCGGCGCCGGAACTCTTGCATTCGGTCTACCGGGCGCGGGCCGGGGCGGTGGAGCAGACGGGGTTCGCCTTCCTGCGCGAATATCTGTCCTTCGGCTTTCTCTTTGCAGCCGACCCCGACACGATCCCGCCGACGGCCGTTGCCGTACCGGTGGCGGTGGCCCTTCTCGTCGCCGCCCTCGTGCTCGTCTCGGGGGGCCTCAGGGCACCCGCGCTGTCGCCCCGCCCCGCGCCAGCCGGCAATGCCCTCCCCTTCTGGCTGCCCGTCACCGTGGCCATTGCCGCCTCGGCCTTCATGGTGTGGCTGGCGCTGATCGCGCTGCACCGCAACGCGGCTCTCCTGGTCGTGGCCAGCGGCCCGGTTCTGGCGCTCTGGCTGCCCGCGCTTTCCCGCGTGGCGGACCATCTCGTCGCGCGGTCGGTCGCGTTGGCGCGCTGGCGCGAGACCACGGCCGGACCGCGCCTGCTGGCCGCTCTGGTGGGTGTTGCGGCGCCGCTGATCCTTTTCGTCCTGTCGGCGAAGGTGGAGATCCTCGCGGGCCGCGCCTTCCTCGTCTTCGTTCCCGCGCTTCTGGTGCTGGTCGCAGGCGCGGTTACGGCGGTTCCGGCCCTCTGGCCGCGGCTTGCCCTTGTGGCCGCGCTGGCCGGCCTGTTCGCGGCGAGCGTGCCCTGGTCCTTCGCCAAGCCGGGAAGCCCCCGAGACTACAAGGCGCTCGTGGCCGGGATGCAGGCGGACTACCGGCCCGGCGACCTTGTCTTCGTGCTCGACAAGTGGTGGGAAGAGGCGCCGCTGTTCTACTATCTGCCGGGCGCCCAGTATGTCTTCGGCGATTACGCGGCTGCCTTGCGGCGCCAGCCGCAGGCGCGGGTCTGGCTTGTCACCTGGCCGTGGGAGGACATGCCGGTGATCTCCGACGAACGCCGCGAGGCACTGGCGCACTATGCGAGGGTGAAACATGTCGAGGCGTTGCGTGCCTCGGCGGAACTCTTCGTCCCCGCGGCGAATCCCTAGGCCAGCGCGCCGCGGATCGCCTGCCACAGCGGCTCGGGTGCGGCGATGATGCCTTCGGCGCGCGGTTCGGCGGCGTTGTAGGCGATGGCGCGGCCGGCGCGGTCGGTCACCCTTGCGCCGGCGCGGCGGGCGATCAGGTCGCCCGCGGCGATGTCCCATTCCCAGGTCGGGCGGAGCGACAGCATCGCGTCGAACCGCCCCTCCGCCACCAGGCAGAGCCGCCAGGCGAGCGAGGCGCGGAACGCGCGCCGGAAGGGCGGCGGGGTGCCGTCTTTCCAGTGTTCGGGCGCGAGGTTCGGCCGCGAGGTCAGAAGCGTCGCGCGCCCCGCCTCGGCCCGGCCGGAGGCGCGGATCGGCCGGCCGTTCAGCGTGGCCTCGCCCGTTTCGGTCGCGGCATAGAGCGCATCCCTCGCCGGCAGGTAGACCACGGCCGCGGTGATCCGCCCCGCCTCGGCGACGGCGAGCGAATGGGCGAAGCTTTCGTCGCCCTCGATGAAGGCGCGGGTGCCGTCGATCGGGTCGACGATGAAGCTGCGCCCGCGGCCGAGCCGGACGGAATCGTCGGGCGTCTCCTCCGACAGCCAGCCGTAGTCGGGCCGGGCCGCGCCGAGATCGGCGTGGAGCATGGCGTTGACGGCAAGGTCGGCCTCGGTCACCGGCCCCGCGCCGCCGGGCTTGTCCCAGCTCTCGGGGCGCTTGCGCCAGTAGCGCAGGGCGATCTCGCCGGCCGCCCGCGCCGCTTCCGTCAGCAGCGCGAGATCGTCATTCGCCGGCAAGGGTGAGGCCCTCGACCAGAAGCGAGGGCACGACATGCGAGAGATGCGCCCGCGCGTCGTTGGCGGGCGTGATCCGCATCAGCATGTCGCGCAGGTTTCCCGCCAGCGTGCATTCGTTCACCGGATGGGCGATCTGCCCGTTCTCGACCCAGAAGCCCGAGGCGCCCCGGGAATAATCCCCCGTCGTCGGGTTGACCGAGGAGCCGATCATCGCGGTGACGAGAAGCCCGGTCCCCATCTCCTCCAGAAGCTGCTCGCGGCTCCTGTCGCCCTGCGTCAGCGCGATATTGGAGATCGAGGGCGAGGGGGGCGAGGAAGGGCCGCGGGTGGCCGAGGCGGTGGACCTCAGCCCGAGCTTGCGCGCCGTGCCGAGGTCGAGCGTCCAGCTCTTCAGGATGCCGTCGCGGACGATGTCGCGCGGCGCGGTCGCCAGCCCCTCGGCGTCGAACGGGCGGGAGGACGAGATCCGCGGCCGGTGCGGGTTCTCGAAGATCGACAGGCCCTTCGGCAGCACCTGCGCCCCCATCGCATCGCGCAGCCAGGAGGAGCCGCGGACGACCGAGGCGCCGTTGATCGCTGCCAGCAGATGGCCGATCAGGCCCGAGGCGATGCGTTCGTCATAGACGACCGGCCAGGCGCCGGTCTTCGGCTTGCGCGCGCCCAGCCGTTCGGCGGCGCGCCGTCCGGCCAGCGCGCCGATCTCCTCGGGCGAAGGGAGGTCGGACTGGTAGGTGCGGCTTTCGGCCGCCCAGTCCCGCTCCATCCCCAGCCCCTCGCCGGCGATGGCGACGGCGGAGGTGGACCGCGAGGTGCGGGTGTAGCCGCCGGCGAAACCGTTGCTGGCGGCGAGGAAGATGCGCTGGCGGGAATAGCTGGCCGAGGCCGCCTGGCACTGGCTGATGCCCCTGACGGCAAGCGCCGCCGCCTCTGCCCGGCGGGCGTCGTCCTCGAGCGCCGCCGCACCGGGTTCGGCTGCCGGATCGGCGAGGTCGAGTGCCGAGAGGTTCCAGATGCGGGCGACCTCTGCCGGATCGGCGAGGCCGACGGTCGGATCCTCCGGCGCCTCGCGCGCCATCGCGACGGCGCGCTCGGCCATCTCGGCGATGGTCCGCGCCGAGGTGTCTGAGGCCGAGACGCAGGCCTGCCGCCTGCCGATCAGGACGCGCAGGCCGATTTCCGTGCCCTCGGCCCGCTCCGCCTGTTCCAGCGCGCCGCCCCGCACGTCGACGGAAACAGCACGCCCGTCGGCCGCCATTGCATCGGCCGCCTCGGCCCCGGCCTTTTGCGCGGCGGCCAGAAGCGCCTCGGTCAGGGGGGCGAGACGGTCGGGCATGGGGATGATCCTGAATGGTCCGGGTTGCCTGTCACCTAGTCGGGCCGGCGTCCCGGTGCAAGGGTGCCGCGCCGCCGGCCGCGCGAAACGCGACGCCGCCCGCCGGCTGGCGGGCGGCAGGGCCGGACCGTGCCGGCGCTACTGGATGCGCTGGCCGTTGGCGTAGACGCCGCCGTCTTCCTTGAACTCGATCTTCGAGGTCAGCGTGTCCTCGCCCGTGGGAACCGCGAACAGGCCCATCATCATGCGCGCACCCATCGCCTGATCCTCGGGCACCAGCCCCATCGCAACGAGCTTGTCGATCAGGCCGTTGCCGCCCACAAGCTGCATGTCGACCGAACCGAGCGGCTTGGGCGTCGGGCCGGAGTTGTCGAAGGTCATCGCACCCTTGCCCGTCAGTTCCGCGCCCACGGCCGAAACCTTCAGATCGTGCACGTCAAGGGATTCGAGTTGGCCCGGAGGCGCGCCGGCGATGGTCTCCGCCTCCTTCGGGTCGAAGATGTTGATCGCCATCTTGGCCGAACCCGAAAGATCGACGACCAGCGTTGCCGGATCGCGCGGCAACTGGCTTGTCGGGTCGAACATGGCCCAGAGTCCGTCGGACACCTTCAGATCGACAAGCTTGACGAGGGCCGAGAACGGCTGCGCCGCCTCGCCCTTCGTCACCGGCAGGGCGATGTCGAACACCGTCTCGGCGAAGGATGCGTCGATCGGCACCGGAAGCGACGACATCTGCATGGAGATCGCGGTGTCCTTGCTCGAGCCGCCGTAGGCCAGACCGTCCTTCGACATCTTGAAGGAAAGCGTTCCGCCGCCGCCGGTGGACTGGGCGTGCATCGTGTCCGTCTCGTCCTTGAAGTCCATGACATAGCCGCCGCCGGTGAAGGCGAAGCTGCCGTTCATGTTCAGGCCGGCCTGAAGAGCCGCATTCATGTCCGCCATGTCCACGCCGTCGGGAATGACGGCATCGGAGGTGCCGCTGAGCCCGGCCAGCGAACCCGATGCCGAGAAGTCGCCCTTGCCTTCGGGATCCTGTGCCGCGATATCGAAGTCGATCTTGTCGATCTTCATTTCCGATGCCAGCGTGCGGCCGGCCGTGCTGGTCATACGGTAGGTGCCGGTGTTGCCGGTCGCCTTGGCATTCAGCGTCAGCGGCACCGGCTTGTCGTCCACGGTCATGCCGTCGACCGCGATGGCCATTTCCGGCGCGGTCAGGCCATAGACGGTGTCCTCGGGCGTGCCCGAGACGATCATCGACAGGCCCGAGTGGGTGATCTTCATGCCGGTGTCCACGCTCTCGCCGCCCTCGGGCTTGCTGAGCATCTTCACGGGAATTTCTTCCGACATGGTGATCTCGACCCGGCCATCCCCGAGTTCCTTGAGGCGTATTTCCCCAAAGGTGGCCGTGAACGATCCCTCCGGCACTTCCGAGGCGAAGACCGCGTTGCTGACGACAAGCGTGTCGCCCTGCATCTCCGTCGACCCGGTCGTGACCTTCTGGCCGAGGGCGGTGTAATAGTCCGTCATGCCCTTCCATACCTCGTCTGCCGTCACATCGGCATGAAGGGCGGTCGTGCCAAGCAGGAAGGCGCAGAGCGCGCCCGAGCCGAGACCAGTCCACTGTTTCATAATCAAGCCTGCCTTGTTTCCAAATGCACCAACAGCATCCGCTGCCGCGGAAACGCGGTCAAGGGCTGCAAGGGGATGGAATTCCACCATCGGCTGCTGTTAGAGGGAACCATTCGGGCGTTTTCATGACGGTGCCGCATGATCCGGTTGGAAAGGAACGAGGGCCTCTGGCGGGCGACCATCGCGCGCGAGGAGAAGGCCAATTCGCTGACCCGCGCGATGCTGGCCGAACTTGCCGACGTCGCCGAGGCCGCAGGCCGCGAGGGCGCGCGCGCCCTCGTGCTCACCGGCGCGGGCCGGGTGTTCTCGGCCGGCGCCGACCTTGACGAGGCAAGGGCGGGGCTGGCGACCGACACGGTGTGGGAACGGCTTTCCGGCGCCATAGCGGCGCTTCCCTGCCTGACGGTCGCCGCGCTCAACGGCACGCTCGCCGGCGGCGCGTTCGGGATGGTGCTGGCCTGCGACCTGCGCATCGCGGCCGAGGGCGCGAAGTTCTTCTACCCGGTGATGAAGCTCGGCTTCCTGCCGCAGCCGTCGGATCCCCGCCGCATGGCCGCGCTGATCGGGCCGGCGCGGACGAAGATGATCCTGATGGCCGGGCAGAAGATCGATGCGGCGAAGGCGCTGGCCTGGGGGCTCGTCGACCGGGTGGCGGGCCCGGCGGAGCTGGACCGGGAGGTCGCGGCCCTTGTCGCCGACGCGCTGGAAGCGAGCGCCGCCCATGTGGCCGGGATCAAGCGGCTGGTCGGCTGACGGCTGGCCCGCCGAGGGGGCTAGTGGCCGGAGAGGAGCTTCAGCCCGATGATCCCGGCAACGATAAGGCCGATGCAGGCGAGCCGGAGGGCGCCGGAGGGTTCATCGAGCAGGACGATCCCCAGAGCCGCGGTCCCGACGGTGCCGATTCCGGTCCAGACCGCATAGGCCGTGCCCATCGGCAGCGTCTTCAGAGCCAGGGCCAGAAAGACCATGCTGCCAATCATGGTCGCCGTCGTGAACGCGGTCGGCCAGAGCCGGGTGAGACCTTCGGTGTATTTGAGCCCCACCGCCCAGCCGATCTCCATCACTCCCGCAATGAACAGATAGATCCAGGACATTCCATTCTCCGCGCGTGCGGACAGGACGCTAGCCTGCCCGCGCGCCGGCTTCAACGTCCCCGTCGCGGGCCCGGTACGCGTGACTGGAACCCCGGCGGCCGCGCCGCAACCCAGGCGACGAAGCGGGCGATGCGCGGGTGCGCCCTGAGCGCCTCGATCGTCGGGTAGTCGCGGGCAAGGTCCGTCTCTGTCAGGGCCGCATGGATTTCCGCGTGGCAGATCGCGTGCAGGAGCACCTTCTGCCCGCCCTTGCCGCCGCGCAGCCGGGGCACCAGATGATGCCGGCTTTGCGGCACACCCGGCGGGATCGGCCGGCCGCAGAGCGGGCAGGGGGGCGGGAAGCCGGACTCTTGTCTCATGCCGGAAATCTTGTCACAGGACACGGCGACCGAACATGGGATATTCAGCGGCATGGACAATCCGCCCGACATCGTCGTCAAGGCCCTCGACTATGCGGGGCAGGCGCAGGCGCTCGCGCTTTCCTGGGCGACGAGCCCGGCCGCCTGGTCGCAGTTCGCGCTGCTTGCGGCCGCGTGGCTCCTGTCGCTCCTCGTCTCGCGCCGCTTCGGCCCGCGGCTCTCTGCGTTGATCGGCCCGAAGGAGGGCGCACGCGGACCCGTCGCCGCCGCCCGCCGCTTCGCGCTCAGGTTCCTGCCGCTTCTCCTGCCGCTGCTCGCCTACGGCCTGACCGCGGTGGGCGAGGCGATCACCCGGTCGCTGTTCGGCTCGGGCGCGGTGATCGCCTTCGGCAAGCGGGTGTTCCTGTTCCTCGCCGCGCGCAGCTTCGCCCGCGACATCCTGCGCGATCCGTTCCTGCGGCTTCTCGGCCGCTATGTCCTGATCCCGGTGGCGGCGCTCTATGCGCTCGGCCTCCTCGCCCCGGCGACGGCCTGGCTCGAGGCGCAGACGGTGGAGCTTGGCAACATCCGCTTCTCGCTCGCAGCGCTGATCCGGGGCCTGATCGCGGGCAGCCTGCTGTTCTGGCTCGGTTCCTGGTCGAACCGGCAGAGCGCGGGCTACATCAAGGCGCAGGAGGAGCTTCGCCCGGCGACGCGAGAGCTTGCCGCCAAGGCGGCCGAGGTGGCGATCTTCGGCGCGGCCTTCCTGCTTCTCCTCAACATCATGGGGATCGACCTGACCACGGTCGCGGTGCTCGGCGGCGCGCTCGGCGTCGGCATCGGGCTCGGGCTCCAGCAGATCGCGGCCAACTTCATCTCCGGCATCATCCTTCTGGTCGAGGGCCAGACGACGGTGGGCGACTATGTCGAGCTCGACGGCGGCGAGAAGGGGACGATCGTGAAGATGACCGCGCGCGCCTGCGTGCTGGAGACGTTCGACGGCCGCTGGATCGTGGTCCCGAACGAGCATTTCATCACCACCCGCGTGGTGAACTACTCCGATCAGGGCAGCGCCAACCGCTACGAGGTGGCGTTCTCCGTCAGCTACGACACCGACATCAACCGGGTGCCCGGGATCATCACCGCGGCGGTGGAGGCGCTGCCCTTCATCCTGAAGGCACCCGACGGGCCGGATGTCGAACTCAAGGGCTTCGGCGAATCCGGCATCGACTTCGTTGTGGAATACTGGGTCAGCGGCATCGACGACGGCCGCAACAAATATGCCAGCGAGGTGCTCTTCGCGATCTGGAACGCGCTGAAGGCGGAGGGTATCGAAATCCCTTATCCACACCGGGTGGTGGAGCTGCGGGGCGGGCTGCCGGCGTGACCGATGCGCTGGTGATCGGCGCCGGGCCCGCGGGGCTGATGGCCGCCGAGGCGCTGGCGGCGGCCGGGCGGCGGGTGGTGGTCTGCGAGGCGAAGCCGAGCCCGGCGCGAAAGTTCCTGATGGCCGGCAAGGCGGGGCTGAACCTGACCAGGGACGAGCCGCTTGCGGCGTTCCTCGCGCAGTATGACGCGGACTGGCTGGCGCCGATCCTCGCCGATTTCGGCCCCGGGGAGGTGATGGACTGGGCCCGCGGGCTGGGGCAGGAGGTCTTCACCGGCTCCTCCGGCCGGGTCTTTCCGGTCGCCATGAAGGCCTCGCCGCTCCTGCGTGCATGGCTATCGCGGCTTGCAGCCGCGGGCGTGGAACTCAGGACGCGCTGGCGCTGGGCGGGGTTCGAGGATGCCGGCTTCGCCTTCGACACGCCGCACGGGCGGCAGGTCCTGCATCCCGCCGTCACCATCCTTGCCCTCGGCGGGGCAAGCTGGCCGCGGCTCGGGTCGGACGCCGCCTGGGTGCCGTGGCTCGCCGCGAGGGGTGTGGCGATCGCGCCGTTCCGGCCGGCGAACATGGGCTTCACGGTGGACTGGTCCAATCACATGGCGCGGCATTTCGGGGCGCCGGTCAAGGGCGTGGCGCTCGTCGCGGGCGGCCAGCGTGAGCGGGGCGAGTTCGTCCTGTCGGCCCGCGGGATCGAGGGCGGCGGCGTCTATGCCGTCTCGCGCGCGGTGCGCGAGGGTGCGGCGCTGACGCTCGACCTCGCGCCCGACCGGAGCCTTTCCGAGGTGACGGGGCGGCTGGCGAAGGGGTCTGGCAAGGAGACGATGGCCAACTGGCTGCGCAAGGCGCTGAAGCTCGATCCGGTGAAGATCGCGCTCTTGCAGGAATGGGGCCGGCCGCTGCCGAAGGGTGACAGGCTCGCGCGGCTGGTCAAGGCGCTGCCGGTCCGGCACGGCGGCCCGCGCCCGATCGCCGAGGCGATCTCCTCGGCCGGGGGCATCGCGCGGGAGGCCCAGACCGAGGCACTGGAGCTTCGCGCCCTGCCGGGCGTCTTCGCCGCGGGCGAGATGCTCGACTGGGAGGCGCCGACCGGCGGCTACCTGCTGACCGCCTGTCTCGCCACCGGCCTCCGGGCGGGCCGTGCAGCGTCCGGTTACGGTGCCGCCGCGCCCTGAGCGGCGTGTCCAGAGTCCCCGGCCTCGAGCACCAGCGCCATGATCTCCGCACCGAGCGCGAGGTCGGAGACGGTGCCGAAATGGCGCGCGCGCATCCGCCCCCGCGCATCGAACAGCACGAGCGTCGGGGTGCCCTGAAGTCCCCATGCCTCCATCGTGCGCGGCAAAGGCCCATCGCCGGGGGAATCGACCGCCACCGGAAAGCGGATGCGGTATTCGTGCAGGAAGGCGCGCAGCGCGACCGGGGTCATCGCGGCATGGTGCTCGAAGACCGAATGCAGCCCGATCACCGCCACCCGGGCGGAATCGAACGTGGCGGCGATCCGCGCCGCCTGCGGCAGGCCGTGGCTGACGCAGCCGGGGCAGAGCATCTGGAACACCTCGACCGCCAGCACCCGCCCGGCGAAATCGGCAAGCGCGAGGGGGCCGTCGGCGTTCAGCCATTCGGCGGCGTGAAGGGGCGGGGTCTCGGCCATGTCATCCTCCTGTCCCGGGCGGCGGCCGGCACTGCCGCCCGTTCTGTCACGCCGCGCTCTTCACCTCCGCGAGCGCCGCGCCGGAATTGATCTGGAGCGGCGCGCCGCCGATCGTCGGCGCGGGAACAGGGACGATACCCGCCGCCTCGGCTCCGGGGCTGCCGAACGGGTCGGTGCCGGGATGGACGAGTTCGACCGCGTAGCGGGTCGGATCGGGCGCCTGCGTGATCCGCGGTTCGGCACCGTTACGGGCGGCGCATCCGGCGTGGCCGAATGCGGCTTTCCGTGTCATCATCTGCGGTCTCCTGTCTTTGCCGGGGCGGGTCGAAGATCAAGGACGCCTCGCCGTCCCCGCGGGCGGGCGTTCCTGCTTTACGGCTCAGGCCGCATCGAATCGCCGCCGGTTTGCGGCGGCCTCCCTGGCCGGCGCCGGTTCGTGGTCGCCGCAGTCGAGGCGCAGGTCCGCGTCCCCGAAGGCGACGCCGACGAAGGCGCAGTGATGCGGGCGGGCCGCATCGTCATGGGCATTGGGCCGGAAATGCCGGCAGGTCAGGCACATCCGCTGCACGGGTATCGCCCGCGCTTCCTGAAGGCCGCGTATCAGGCGAATCAGCGCCGCGAGAAGGGCCGCGCGGTCCCGCCCGGGCAGGGCATGGATAGCCGCCGTCACCGCATCCGGCGCGGTGGCAAGCTGTCGGGCAGCCTCTCTGCCCTTCGCGCTGGGGGCCACCCGTTGCGCGCGCCGGTCGGCCGGGTCCGGTTCCCTTGCGGCGAAGCCCTTGGCGACAAGAGAGGAGACCGAGTCGCTCATCGACGCCGGTGTCACGCCGAAATGCGCGGCAAGTTCCGCCGCACGTTCCGGCCGGACCGCGATCCTCGACAGGATTTCTCCCTGGGTCGGGTTCAGCCCGAAGTCCGCGCCCGCCCGCCAGCGTCCCGCCCGCCGCAGGGCCGAGAGACGGTCAAGCGCAAAGGCGATCTGATCGGCCTGGCCGGACATGGCGCGACCCTCCGGTTTTGCCGCAGTATGGATAGGACTCCTTACCAATGCAAGCGAAGGCTTTGCGCTCAGGCCGTGCTGGACCGCACGGCAGCCCTGGCCGCCGCGGAACGGGAGAACCTTCCGGAAGGGCGCGGCGTTTGCGCCCGTCAGCGCGCCATCGCCCGCCGATAGGCCGGGCGCTGGCGCATCCGGTCGAGATATTCCGTCAGCCGGTGCTCGACGATCGGAAATTTTGCCGAAAGCGCCCAGTTGCCGCAGTGGGTCAGGATGATGTCGGGCACCGTCATCACCTCGCCCATCAGGAACGGCCCTTCGCCCATCCGGTGAACGAGCGTCTTCTGCGATCGCTCGAATTCCCACCTGAGCGTGTTCTTGATCGCGGCGTGGCGCAGCGCCTCGGGCAGGACGAAGCTGTGCCGCGCCGCCATCCAGAGGGCCGCGTCGAATTCGTCGAGCAGGAACTGGGTCAGGCTGTCCTGGCGCGCCCGGTCGAGCGTACCCGGCCGGTGGGTGAGTGAGATGTGCTTGTCGGCGAGATACTGGATGATCGCGGTGGAATCGGTGATCGGCGTGCCGTCCTCGACCAGCACGGGAACCTTGCCTGCCGGGTTGAAGGCGGTCACGCCCTCCGACCGGGGCGGAGCCGGGATGTGTTCGTAGGGCTCGCCAAGTTCCTCGAGCATCCAGAGAACCCGTGCGGCGCGGCTGCGGACGGTGCCGATGACGGTATACATATGGTCAGCCCCCCATTGAGGCGATCATGGAGCCACGCCCCGGCGGCCGGCGCAAGGGTCCGCGCGCCACCGGGGTCTTGCGTGCGGCGGCGGACCGCGGGTAGCTGGGCCGGCGGCCCCATCAGGTGAGGAAGGTTTGGAAGAGGTCATCTTCAACGGCGAGGATCTGGTCGCTTGCGGCAGCGCCTCTCATCCCGGCGCTACGGCCGTCGTGACCTTCGGAACGCGGGATTCGCCGCGGCGCGAAGCCTATTTCGCGCGCGGGCTCCTGCGCCGGTCGGAGGTGTCCTATGTCTGCGTCACGGCCCGGCGGAACCATTGGTGGCAGACGCCCGAGATCGAGCAGATCTTGCCGCGCATCCGGTCCTTTCTGGGCAGCGGGCGCACCGATGTCAGGGTCTACGGCGCAAGCATGGGCGCCTTCGCCGCCCTCGTTTTCGCCGAACGCCTTTCGGCGCGCAGCGTGCTGGCGATTGCCCCCGTCTTCACCGTCGATGCCGGCCGTGACGCACGTTGGCGCCACGACCTCGTCACCCTGCCGGCTCTTTACGATGGGTACCGGCCCGGCGGCGTCGAGACGCACCTCGTCTATGACCGTCATGGCGACGACGCCCCGTTCGTGCCCGACTGGCATGACTATGCGCATTACCACTATCCCAACTGCGGTCACCTGATCCTGTTCTGGCTGGCCGAGACAGGCCGTCTCGGCGACTTCGTCTGCAACTGGATCGCGGGCGACACGGCGGCAATGCGCGCCACGTTCGACAGGATGTTCCGCGAGCGCCGGCGCAATCCGTATTTCTTCACGGACGACAGGCTCTTGACGCGATTCTGCCGCCGGCACGGGATCGACGATGTCCAGGCCGCCCGGATCGTCACGCATCAGTATGCCCTGTCGCGCTGCCGCACCGCGCAGGCGCGGGAACTGTTCTCCTACCGTCTGCTGTTCTTCCTCTCGAACCGCAACATCGGGCAGGCGACGGCGCTTCTCCGCAGGCTGGCCGAACAGCCGGTCACGCGCAACTTCACCGCGCCGCCGCGGTCCATCCTGCAATACCTGCGCCGGGGCGGGGACGCCGGACTCGCGCGGCGGGCATTCGGGCGGATCGAGGATATCGGGACGGCGATGCCGGCCGTGCGCGACCTCTACCGCGACCTTGAGGCGGAACTGGGCGCGAAAGCGTGACGGGGCCCGCTCATCTGCGGTTCAGCATCGCAAGCCGGATGAGCGCGCGTTCCATCACCGCCATCGCCGGCGCGCGCGAAGTCGACCGCAGCGTCAGGTCGGTATCGATGAGGATTCCGATCGCCTTTTCAAGGTTGTGCATCCCCCAGCCCTGCGCCTGGCGAAGCATCCGGTCGCGCCGCGGCCCGAAGACCGGAGGGCGCATGCGGGCCAGTCCCTCGGCGGCGCCCCCCGGGGCAGAGGCTGCGGCGTGAAGCACGCGGAAATGGCGCATCGCGGCTATGGACAGCCCGACCGGTGTCACGCCCTGCCCCTCGAGCCGCCGCATCAGCGGGCCAACGTCGCCCGCGCGGGATTCGGCGACCGCGTTCAGCATGTCATCCACTTCGGCCTCGATCGTGGCCGGTGCGCAGGCGGCGACATCGGCGGGTGAAAGCGGCGCGGCATCGCGGAACTTGTAGAGCGCGATCTTCTCGACCGTCTGGCGGAAGTCGCCCGGATCAAGATCGCGTGCGAGCGCCAGAAGATCGCCCATCGCCTCACGCCCGATCTCCTTCAGCCCGGCCTTCGCCAGGACCGCCTCGATTTCCTCGCGGCCGGGTGGGTCGTCGTAGATGCCGATGGCATAGGCGTTCGGGTGAGCCTCGAACATCTTGCGCAGGGCCGAGGTCTTGCCGAGGTTTCCCGCAGTCACCAGCAGAACCGCGTCGCCCTTGCGCCAGGTGCCGAGCGCGGACTTCACGGCTTCGGCCATCGCATCCGATGCTTCCTCCACGAAGGCCACCCGCGGACCGGGGAAGAAGCCCTGCGCCCGCATCGCGTCGTCCAGAAGTGCTGCATCCTTGCGCAGGTCGGCGCCGGAGAGCCGTGTCAGCCGCATCTCGGCCTCGCCCGCGGGCCCGATCAGCGCCGCGATCAGCTCCTGCCGGCGGAGCGCCACCCGCATCGCGTCCGCCCCGAAGATCAGGATGCCGGCGCGATCCGGCTCGGGCTGCGCGAAGAACTTCAGCGCGGCCGCACCGGCGAGCTTCATTGCCCGTTCCATGTGGCGGAGCTGGCCACGAGGCGTGTCACGATCTGGTCGGCAAGAATGCGCATCAGCCGCCGGTGCGCATCGGCTTCCGACGCGGCCGTGGCGACCGAGGTGCCGAAGGCGGAATAGGCGGTGAAGGAGGACACCTTGCCCGAGCTGAGCACCGTTTCGCCGGCCAGATCGTGCAGGGCGAAATCGACGAAGCCCAGAAGCTGGTAGCGGTTGATCGTGTTGTCGGGCGCGATCGCCTGGGCCTCGGCCCTTGTCGTGATCGCGTAGGAAAGCCGGAATGCCGGCGCCCGCGTCCGGCCCAGCCGGTCCTCGAGCCGGGCGACGAGGTCGAAGGCGTCGCGGTCCTCCGGTGCGTCCACCGTCACCCGGCCGAGGAGACCCGCCGCCGGCCCGCCGGGCGCATAGGCCGGCGCGAAGCCGCAGGCCGCGAGCGGGGCTGCGGCGACGAGGGTGAGGAAGGTGCGGCGGTCAGACGACGACATTGACGATGCGGCCCGGCACGACGATGAGTTTCCTGACCGGCTGGCCGGCGAGGAACCGGATCACGGCCTCGTCGGCGAGCACCATCCGTTCGACCTCGGCCGCGGGCAGATCCTTCGCCACGGTGATCTCCGCCCGGCGCTTGCCGTTGATCTGGATCGGCAGCGTCACGCTGTCCTCCGCCAGCATCGCCGGGTCGGCCACGGGCCATCGTGCCTCGGCCACCAGCCCCTCGCCGCCGGTCAGCGACCAGACCTCCTCGGCCAGATGCGGCACCATCGGCGACATGAGCTGCGCCAGCACCCGCATCGCCAGCCTTTTTGCCGCGGCCGAGGCGTCGGATTTGGCGAAGGTGTTGGTGAACTCGTAGAGCTTCGCCACCGCCTTGTTGAAGGCGAAGCCCTCGATCCCCGCGGTCACGTCGACGATCGTGCGGTGCAGCGCCTTCAGGAGCGTCTCGTCCTGGGTGGTGTCGGTGCCGCCGCGCTGGTCGATCTCCGCCGCCAGCCGCCAGACCCGGGCGAGGTGCTTCTGCGTCGCGTCCGCGCCCGCGGCGGTCCATTCCACGTCGCGCTCGGGCGGGCTGTCGGACATGACGAACCAGCGGGCGGTGTCCGCGCCGTAGCGGGCGATGATGTCCATCGGGTCGACGACGTTCTTCTTCGACTTCGACATCTTGATGACGGGGCCGATCTCCACCGCCCTGCCGTCGGCGAGCGTCGCGCCCTCGGCGGTGCGGGTGACCTCCTCGGGTGTGTGCCAGACCGGCCGGCCATCGGCGCCGCGCGTCGAATAGGTCTCGTGCGTCACCATCCCTTGGGTGAAGAGCGCGCCGAAGGGCTCGATCGCCTTGGCCGGCAGGTGGCCGCACAGGTGCATCGCCCGGGCGAAGAAGCGGGAATACAGGAGATGCAGGATCGCGTGCTCGATCCCGCCGATATACTGGTCGACGTTCATCCAGTAATCGACATCCTCCGCCACCGTTGGCGTCGCCGCGCGCGGCGCGGTGAAGCGGGCGTAGTACCAGGACGAATCCACGAACGTGTCCATCGTGTCGGTTTCCCGCCGCGCCGGCGCGCCGCAGGCCGGGCAGACGCAGTCGCGCCAGGTCGGGTGGCGGTCGAGCGGGTTGCCCGGCTGGTCGAAGCTCACGTCGTCGGGCAGGCGGACCGGCAGGTTCTCCTTCCGCTCCGGCACCACGCCGCAACGGGCGCAATGCACCACCGGGATCGGGCAGCCCCAGTAGCGCTGGCGCGAGATGCCCCAGTCGCGCAGGCGGTAGTTGGTCACGCCGCGGCCGATGCCCTTTGCCTCGCAGGCGGCGATGGCGGTGTCCACCGCCTCCTCGCCGGTCTGCACCTCCGGCCCGGCGAAGCCGCGGACATAGCGGACGCGCTCGGATTTCATCGGCACGAACGCCTCCGCCAGCGGCGCCTCCGCCGCACCCTCGGCGACGAAGACCGGCGGGATCGGCAGGCCGTATTTCCGCGCGAAGTCGAAGTCGCGCTGGTCATGCGCCGGGCAGCCGAAGATCGCGCCGGTGCCGTAGTCCATGAGGATGAAGTTGGCGATGTAGACGGGAAGTTCCCAAGCCGGATCAAGGGGATGGCGCACCCGGATGCCGGTGTCCATCCCCCTCTTCTCGGCCTTCTCCAGCGCCTCTTCCGAGGTGCCGACGCGGCGGCATTCGGCGACGAAGGCGGCCACCGCCGCATCCTTCGCCTCCAGCGCCTTCGCCAGCGGGTGATCCGGGCTGATCGCGGCGAAGCTCGCCCCCATCAGCGTGTCGGGCCGGGTGGTATAGACCTCGAGCCGGTCGAACCCTTCCGGCGCCCCCGCCGTCTCGAACGCGAACTGCAACCCGCGGCTCTTGCCGATCCAGTTGGCCTGCATCAGCCGCACCTTCTCGGGCCAGTTCTCCAGCCGGTCCAGAGCCTCCAGCAATTCGCCCGCGAAGTCGGAGATGCGGAAGAACCATTGTGTCAGCTCGCGCCGCTCCACCGCCGCGCCGGAGCGCCAGCCCTTGCCGTCGATCACCTGTTCGTTGGCGAGCACCGTCATGTCGACCGGATCCCAGTTGACCACCGCCGCCTTGCGGTAGACGAGGCCCTTTTCCAGGAAGTCGAGGAACATCGACTGCTGCTGGCCGTAGTATTCGGGGTCGCAGGTGGCGAACTCGCGGCTCCAGTCGATGCTCAACCCCAGGGGCTTCATCTGGTCGCGCATCACCGCGATGTTGCCGTAGGTCCAGTCCTTGGGGTGGCCGCCGCGTTCCATCGCCGCGTTCTCGGCCGGCATCCCGAAGGCGTCCCAGCCCATCGGGTGCAGCACGCTGAATCCGCAGGAGGATTTGTAGCGCGCCACGACATCGCCCATCGTGTAGTTGCGCACATGCCCGATGTGGATGCGCCCCGACGGGTAGGGGAACATTTCCAGCACATAGTATTTCGGCCGCGCCGGATCGTGCCGGGCGGTGAAGCAGCCCGCCGCGTCCCAGGCCTTTTGCCACTTCGGTTCGATCTCGGCAGGGTCGTAGCGCGACATGTCTGTCCTCGGCGTTCTGTCGCGCCGGTTATACAGTCGCGATCATGAAGGTCCAGAACTTCCCTCCGGCTTCCGTCCTGCCCGGAATGCCTCGGGGCCGGGGGCAGCGCCCCTCGGCGCGGCGTCAGAGCTTGCCGTCGCGGATCCGCAGCTCGCGCGCCCGGGTCAGGATCGCGTCCTCGACGGCGCGCTGCGTTGCCGGATCGACCGCGCCGCCCTTCGTCATCAGCGCGACCTTGAGCGAGCGGGCGTCGAGCGCGGGATCCTGCACGTAGATCGTGGCGCGGTAGGCGCGGCCGCCGCCCGGCGGCGTGCCGTAGCCGGTGACGATCACGCCCGAGAACGGGTCGACCGACTGGATCGGCAGGAAGTCGAGGATCTCCAGGCTGGCCTGCCAGAGATACTTGTTCACCTCGACGGTGGAATTCGGATCCTGCGCGTTGGTGAAGAGATCCCAGAAGGTCGAACGCTTCTTCTCGCGATTGACCCTGGCCAGATTGGCGCGCTGGGCGTCGGCGGCGGCCCTGGCCTCGACCGTCGAGACATCGGTGGCCGGCGCCCGCTTGCGTCCGAAAAGCCCGCTGTCGCCCGAGGCGATTCCGCTGCACGAGGCGAGCGTCGCAACCAGCCCCGCAAGAATCGCGCCGCGCATCATGATCCGGACCATCTGTCCCACCCCTGGCTCCTCGTCCCCGCTGTCTAGCCGAGCCTCCGTGCCCGAACAAGGCTTTTCCCCGCAGGCATTTCCCGCCCCGGAATGCCCCGGTGCGGCGGACTGTGGCAAGAAGGCACCATCGCCCCCGAACCTTCCCGCCCCCCCGGTCGTCACCGTTGCATTGCCGGTGCGGAGGGCGGAAATAGAGGCATACCCAATTCGGATTCCCCTGAGTTGGGCCTACCTTGAGATCAACGAGGGAATACGAAATGAAAAAGCTTCTTCTTGCTTCCACCGCGCTCGTCGGCATGGTCGGCGCTGCCGCGGCTGCGGAGATCAAGCTGTCGGGCTATGCCGAAATCGGCATCAACGGCGGCAACGGCGTCCCCGGCACCCCCTACGAGACCCAGTTCCACAACGACTGGCAGGTGAACTTCGACTTCTCGGGCGCGATGGACTCGGGCGTCGAGTTCGGCGGTCGCGTTCAGATCGAAGAGACCAACGGTCCCGGCCGGATCAACGGCGGCCTGAAGATCGACGACGAGGCCTTCTGGGTTTCGGGCACGTTCGGCAAGGTCACGCTGGGTGAAACCAAGGGCGCGATCGACTGGGCGGTTCCCGACGTCTACTCCGGCACCGCGATCTCGGACGACCACTCCACCCATGCCGGCGCCTACTGGAACACCGGTCTGGACGGTCAGTATGACGACCAGATCCTGCGCTACGAATACTCCTTCGGCGACTTCGGCGTGGCGCTGTCGGCCGAGATGGACGACACCGGCGTTCAGGACACCATCTGGGGTCTCGGCGGCAAGTGGTCGGGCCAGCTTTCGGGTCTCGATGTCAGCGCCGGTCTCGGCTACCAGTCGAACGGCGGCGCGGACACCGTCAGCGTCGGCGCGTCGGCTTCGATGTCGAACGGCCTCTCGTTCGCCCTCGGCTATGCCTCGTTCAACTCCGATGACGGCGCCGACGGCGTGCTCGGCACGGTGGACGACGGTCTGGTCTTCAACACCGGCAACTATGTCTCCGGCAACGTTCTGGTCGACAACTGGATGGGCGTGGGCATTGCCTACACCACCGGCGCTCTGACCGTCGGCGCGAACTACAGCGTCTACAGCGCGGCGCTCGCCGGCGTGCAGGATCCGTCGGGCTGGGGCCTCGTGGCCAACTACGACCTCGGTGGCGGCGCGGTTGCGATGGCCGGCTATGGCGCCAGCGACAACGGCGTCTCGGGCAACGGCCACGGCGACGAGACCTGGTCGATCGGTCTCGGCCTGTCGTTCTGATCCCCGGATCGGACTTGCTAGGGAGAGAGCGGGCCTTGCGCCCGCTCTTTTCATTTCGGGGCTGCGCCCGGGCAAACTCGACAATGCCCGCCCCCCCGGATAAGGTCCGCGCCGATCACGAAGAGCGGTGGGCCAGACGATGCGCGCGATGACGGGACCGGAGATTCAGCAGGCCTACGGCCGCGCGCTCGACGCGCACAAGGCCGGCGATCTCGACACCGCGATCCGCGGCTACGGCGCGATCATCGAGGCCAATCCGAAGATCGCCGAGGCGCATTTCCAGGCCGGCCGGATCTATACGGCGAAGATGCGCTTCGACCGCGCCTTCCTGCATTTCCGCGCCGCTGCGAGCCTTCGCGCCGCCGAGGCCGCGATCTGGAACGCCTGGGCCGAGGCTGTGGCGCTGGGAGGCGATGCCGTCACCGAGGCCGAGTTCCTCACGGCATTGAAAGCCGCGCCGGTTCCGCCTGCGGCGCGGGTCGCGCTGCAAGACCGCTTCGGCGCACGGCGCGCCGGCACCCGGCCCGCGACCGGGGGAATGAAATCCGCCGACATCCGTCGCCTTCTGTCGCTGGTGCAGTCGGGCCGGATGGCCGAGACCGAAATTCTGGCGGGTGCGCTTGTGAAACAGCACCCCGGTTCCGCGCTGGCGCTGAACATCCTTGCCACGGCATTCGCCCGGCAGGGAAAGAGCGCCGCCGCCGAAGCCGCCTTCCGCAAGGCGATCGCCGTCGACCCCGGCTATGCAGAGGCGCACGACAACCTCGGCCATTTCCTGATCGAACAGGGTCGGCCCGAGGAAGCAGAGGCGATGTTTCGCCGGGCGGTGACGCTTGCGCCCGGCCTTGCCCCCGCGCTGGTCAACCTTGCCACCTGTCTCACCTCGGCCGGCCAGCCCGCCACCGCGCTCACTTTGCTGGAACGCGCGCGCGCGAGCGGCGCAGAGGCGCCGCCGCTTTGCATGGCGCTTGGCAACGCCCATACGCGGCTGAAGAACTACGCCCGGGCCGAAGCCGCTTTCCAGCGCGGCGTCGAACTCACCAACGGCGGGACGGCGCAGATGGTGGCGCTCCTGGCTCAGGCGCAGGCGCGGCTCGGAAAGGACGACGAGGCGATGGCCAACTTCGACCGCGCCCTTGCGATGAACGAAGACGCGCCGGTTGCCGTGGGCGGCAAGGCGCTGCTTCTCCAGACGCTGGGCGATTTCGACACGGCCGAAGCGCTGTTCCGCAAAGGTTTCGAGATCGACCCCCTGAACGGCGAGAACTTCCGCGCCTTCATCATGTCGCACAAGACGACGCCGGGCGATCCGGTGATCGACATGATGCTGTCGCGGTATGACGACCCGGCGATCCAGCCGGCCGACCGCATGAACATGGGCTTCGCCATCGCCAATGCGCTGGAAGACATCAAGGACTACGGCCGGGTGTTCCGCTATCTGAACGAGGCGAACGCGGCCATGCGCAGGGCCGCGCCCTACAGCATTGCCCAGAGGTTCGAGCAGGTCGCCCAGACCAAGGCGGCCTTCGCCGGTATCGACTGGCACGGCGCAACGATCGAGGGCACGACGGATTTCGCACCGATCTTCGTCACCGGCATGCCGCGGTCGGGCACCACGCTGATCGAGCAGATCATCGCCAGCCATTCCACGGTGACCGGGGCCGGAGAGATCGGCGAATGTGCCCGCGCGGCGCAGGATCTGATCTACGACGGGAAGAACCCCGCCAGGATGCACCCCCCGGCAATGGACGAGATCGCCGGCCTCGGCCATCATTTCGAAGCCTTCATCCGCGACCGCTTTCCCGGAGCGGACCGGATTACCGACAAGTCGATCCAGACCTACATGTATCTGGGGCTGGTGAAGCTCGCGCTGCCGAAGTCGCGCTTCGTCATCGTCCGCCGCGACCCGCGCGACAATCTCTTGTCGATCTACAAGAACAAGTTCCCCGACGACACGCACCTTTACGCCTACGACCAGCGCGATCTCGCGAAGTTCTACACGACCTTCGTCGACATGATCGACTTCTGGCGCGAACGGGTGCCCGACTGGTTCCACGAGGTGCAATACGAGGATCTGGTGGCCAACCCCGAGGCGGAGACGCGCAAGCTGATCGCCGCCTGCGGGCTGGAGTGGGAGGACGCCTGCCTTTCGTTCCACGAGAACAAGCGCAAGGTGGAAACGCTCAGCGTCTACCAGGTGCGCCAGCCGATCTCGAAGGCCTCGGTCGCGCTCTGGCAGCGCTACGAGACGGATCTGAAGCCGATGCTGGACCAGTTGAGGGAGGATGGCCATGTCGCTGGCTGACATCCTTTCCCGCGTACGCGCTGCCGAACGGCTGGCGGGCCGGCCGGAGGGTTCGGTCAAGGTCATCGCGGTGTCGAAGGTGCAGCCCCTCGACCGGGTGGAGGCGGTGCTTGCCGAGGGCCACCGCGTCTTCGGCGAGAACTACGTGCAGGAGGCGCAGGCCAAATGGCCGGGCCTGCGCGAGCGTTTCGGGTCGCTGGAGCTGCACATGATCGGCCCCTTGCAGACCAACAAGGCGAAGCCGGCGGTGGAGCTTTTCGACGCGATCCACACGCTCGACCGGCCGTCGCTGGCCGAGAAGCTCGCCCGGCTGGCCGAGGCGCGGGGGCGCTGCCCGGAGCTTTTCGTGCAGGTCAACACCGGCGAGGAGCCGCAGAAGGGCGGCGTCCTGCCCGCGGGCGTGGACGGGTTCATCGCCGAGTGCCGGGTGCTGGGGCTGCCTCTCGCCGGGCTGATGTGCATCCCGCCCGAGGGCGAAGACCCCGCGCCCCATTTCGCGGAACTCGCGGGAATGGCGGAGCGGAACGGGCTGGCCGGCCTCTCGATGGGGATGAGCGCGGATTTCGAGGCCGCCATCGCGCTCGGTGCCACGCATGTCCGCGTGGGCTCCGCGATCTTCGGTGCGCGGGACTACGGCGCGCGTTGAGCGGGAACGACGACCCGGGTGCCGGGGGCGGCGCGGGTGGCGATGAAGAAGAGGTCCGCCCTCGAGAAGGCGAGGCATCCGGCGGTGGGGTGCCCGGGACGGCGCCACTGGTGGATGAAGATCGCCGATCCCCTGCCCGGCACCGCCTCGGGCCAGTTCCAGTCGAGCGGCAGCACGAGGTCGTAGAGCGGGTCGGCGCGGCGCAGGCGCTCGGCGCTTTTGCCGAAGGGTTTGCGGGTCAGGTGGTTGTAGTCGGGGTGCCCCGACAGGTCGCACCAGCGGTCCTGCGGGTGGATCGGCCGGGCCCAGGGCGGCAGCAGGTGCCGCGCGATCCGGTCCGGCCGGTAGAGCAGCCCGATGATCCGGTGGATGCCGGCCGGCGTCGCACCGTCGCCCTCGCGCTTGGTCGAGGAGATGCCGGCCAGGCCGAGGCTCGCCGGCAGCAGACGCCCGGCGAAGCGGACGCCGGTCGGGGTGACGACGAGGTCGGCCGGGCTCACAAGAGGTGCCCCGACTTCCGCGCCTTGGTGGCGAGATAGCCGGCGTTGTGCGCGGTCCGGCCGACCTTGAGCGGCACCCGTTCGGCCACGGCGATGCCCATCGCCTCCATCATCCGCACCTTGGCGGGATTGTTGGTCAGGAGCCGCACCGAGGAAAAGCCCAGCTTCTTCAGGATCGCCGCGCCGAGACGGAAGTCGCGCTCGTCGTCCTCGAAACCCAGCCGGTGGTTGGCCTCGACCGTATCGAAGCCCTGGTCCTGCAACGAGTAGGCGCGCATCTTGTTGGCGAGCCCGATGCCGCGGCCCTCCTGGTTGAGATAGAGAAGGACGCCGGCGCCTTCCGCCCCCATCTGCGCCAGCGCCGCGCGCAGTTGCGGGCCGCAGTCGCACTTCAGGCTGCCGAGCAGGTCGCCGGTGAAGCAGGCGGAGTGGAGGCGGGCGAGCACCGGCCTGTCGCGCGGCGGATGGCCGATCTCGATGGCGTAGTGCTCCTCGCCGCCGTCCTCGGGGCGAAAGACATGGAGCCGTCCCGCCTCGGCCGCCGCCATCGGCACGCGGGCGGAAACGACGGGATGAAGCGGCGCGGATTCGGACAGGACCGGCGCGGCGCGGTCCCAGTCCACCAGGGTGAGCGCCTCGGCGCCCGCCAGCGCCGCGACATCGGCGACCGGCACCAGAAGTGCCGCCGGCAGGAGCCGGGCGGATTTCGCCAGCCGGATCGCCGCGCGGGCGAGGGTTGCGTCGCCCTCGCGGCGGCTTTGCAGCGGGCCCTTCATGGGCGATGCGAGGTCGCCCGAGGGATCGGCCACGGCGGCGACCCAGGCCGGCGTCGCGTCGCCGGGCACGACGAGGCGCGCGACATCGCCGTCATAGGCACGGGCCTTCAGCGTGGCGGCCCGCTTGTCGGTGATGGCGAGTGTCAGGGGGCCGAGGGCGGCGAGTGCGGCGAAACGCACGGGATCGAGTGTCTCGGCCGCAAGCGCGAGCACGCCCGCGCCCCCGGCGACGAGCGCTACCGGCACGCCCATGCGCAGGTCGGCGCGGGCGCGGTTCAGGCGTTCGACGATGTCGGGGCCGAGGGGCATGTCACGATCCATCCGGGTTACTGCCCCCAGGATAGTGCGCTGCGACACGAATTGAAATAAATGCAATCTCCGCGACACGACGCCGTGAGTTTCTGAAGCGTTGACTTGTCTTGCCGCGGATCGGCGCGCATCTGGTTGGGGACGAACGGAGGGGCAGATCATGGCCAATGTGAAGAAGATCCTGCTGGTCGACGATGACGAGGATCTGCGCGAAGCCCTGGCCGAGCAGCTTGTCTCGACCGAGGATTTCGACGTGTTCGAGGCCGGGACCGGTGCCGAGGGCATCGAGAAGGTGAAGGCGGGTGCCTACGACCTGATCATCCTCGATGTGGGACTGCCCGATACCGATGGCCGCGAATTGTGCAAGAAGATGCGCAAGCAGGGGGTGAAATCCCCGATCCTGATGCTGACCGGACATGATGGCGATGCCGACACGATCCTCGGGCTCGACGCGGGGGCGAACGACTATGTGACGAAGCCGTTCAAGTTTCCGGTCCTCCTTGCCCGCCTGCGGGCGCAGTTGCGTACCCACGAGCAGTCCGAGGACGCGATCTTCCAGCTCGGGCCCTATACGTTCAAGCCGGCGATGAAGATGCTGATCGACGAGCGCGACCGGAAGATCCGCCTGACCGAGAAGGAGACCAACATCCTCAAGTTCCTCTACCGCGCGACCGAGGGCGTGGTGCCGCGCGATGTGCTCCTGCACGAGGTCTGGGGATATAACGCCGGCGTGACGACTCACACGCTTGAAACGCACATTTATCGTTTGCGCCAGAAAATTGAACCCGATCCGTCAAACGCCCGCCTTCTTGTCACCGAATCCGGCGGGTATCGTCTGGTCGCATAGGGCTCCCCCCTGTCCCCTTGCCGCACCGGGGTCATGATGCGGCATCCTCCCTGTTGGACTGGCCGGGCTTCGTGCCCGGCCTTTTTTTCGTCCGGGGCCGCTCACTCGGCCGGGGCGCTGGTAGCCCCGGGAAAGGACTCGCCTGCCAGGAACGGATAGGCGAGCGCCGCGAGATCCTGCCGATCCTTGCCGTCGATGCGGAGGAAGGACCATGCCCTGCCCTCCCGCACGGCCAGAAGCGGCTGTTGGTTGCGCATGGCCTTGCCGCCCGTTTCGCTGACGAAGGCGGTCGGGACCAACACCCATATCACCCTGGTTCCGTCGGCGAGTGTTTCTTCCCCCGCATCGAGGGCCGACTGGTCGGCCGAAAGGTCGCGCACCTTCGTGCCCTTCATGACCTCCCCGGTCTGCCGGACGAGCGTGGACTTGAGCTTTGCCTCGTCCATGCCGGTCGCTGCGGCAAAGACCGACACGACCCTCGGCGGCATTGCGGCGACGATTCCCTCGGCATTGCCTGCGCCGATCGCGGCGAGGTAGGCGGTCACGGCCTTGTCGAGTGCCTTCGCCTCGGCCTGTTTGAGCGGACGCGCGGCAGCAGGCAGCGCGAGGGCGAGGGCGAGAAGGGGCGCGGCAAGGCGGCTGAGACGCATCGGGGGCTCCGTTCGGCTGCGGGCCCGCATCTTGCACGGGAAGGCCGGCGCCGCAAGCGGCGGCTCGCGCGGCCGGCCTGGCTTGGACATTCCCGCCCGCACCCCTTAAGGTCGCGCACCGCCGGACGAGAGGAAACGCCCATGCCCTTCACCATCGCCACCTGGAACATCAATTCGGTCCGCCTGCGCGAGGGGCTGGTGGCCCGCCTGATGCAAGAGGAAGCGCCCGACATCCTCTGCCTTCAGGAGTGCAAGTCGCCGGTCGAGAGCATTCCGGTCGAGACGTTCCGGGCGCTCGGCTATCGTCACATGGTCGCGCGCGGGCAGAAGGGCTACAACGGGGTGGCGATCCTGTCGAAGCTGCCGCTCCGCGAGACGGGGGCGCATGACTTCGTCGACCTCGGCCATGCCCGCCACGTCGCGGCCATGCTGGAGAACGGCGTCACCATCCACAATTTCTACGTCCCCGCCGGCGGCGACATCCCCGACCGGGAGGAGAACGTGAAGTTCGGCCAGAAGCTCGACTATGTCGCGGCGATGCGCGACTGGGCGAGGATGGAGCGGCCGGGAAAGGCGATCCTCGTGGGTGACCTGAACATCGCGCCGCGCGAGGATGACGTGTGGAACCACAAGGGCCTGCTCAAGATCGTCAGCCACACGCCGGCGGAAACCGATCTTCTGGGCGAGGCGCAGGAGGCCGGCGGCTGGGTGGACATCACCCGGCAGGACATTCCCGCGGGGCTTCTCTACAGCTGGTGGTCCTACCGGTCGCCGGACTGGAGCGCGGCCGACAAGGGGCGGCGGCTCGATCATGTCTGGGCCACGCCCGACATCGCGAACGCGGGCCACGGCAGCCGCATCCTGCGCGCCGCGCGCGGCTGGGACCAACCGTCCGACCACGCCCCGGTCCTCGCGAGCTTCGACCTCTGAGCGTGCCTGTCAGGCGGCGAAGGTCGACCTGACCGCGTCGCGCGCGCGCGAAAGGGCCACCGCCTCGAACGGCCTGAGCTGCCGGCGGGCACGGACGGGATGCCGGGGCATCCGGCCTGTCTCGGCCAGGGTGCCGGGAGCCGTGGTCAGCGCCAGTGCCGGGTTCCGGGCAAGCCCGCCAAGATGGAGGCTTTCGACCCAGATCGTGCCCGCCCGGATCAGCGACGGCCGGTCGAGAACGATGCCGTGGCTTGCGGCGACCGGAGTGCCCGGTTCCCAGGTCACGCTGCGGCCGTTCACGAGATGGCGTGCCTCCACCAGCACCTCGTCCTCGCCGAAAAGGTATTGCACATCGACGCCGCCGATGGCGACAGGTTGCGCAGCCCTGAGAACGATGTCCTGGCCGTGCCCGAAGCAGGCCGCATGGAAGCGAACGGGGCGGAAGCCGCCGATGGCGGGTGCGTTGATCCGGCCCTGCCAGAGAACCTCGCTGTCGCCGTCGTCGGCGGTGCGTACGCGGTCGCCGGGGCGCAGCGCGGAAACCGGCCGCGGACCCAGGGGCGTGGCGATCGGGGTATCGGGCGCAAGGCCGGGAAGCGGACCCACCGCCTGCCAGTGATCGGCGAGCCCCACCCAGTCGACACCGGGATGGGGTGACGGCGCGCCCGGCGCGGCGGCCAGAAACGCGGCGAAATCCTCCGCCGGCAGGGGAAGGGCGGTTGCCGCCTCCTGCTGGCGGATCGTGCCGCGCGTGAGGTTTTCGGCGGTCAGGAGGCTTCTGCGGCGGCGACTGTCCCAGTGATAGGACAGGCGCAGGGCGCCAGAACCGGGATCCCGCCCGAGCCCGACCGAAATCCGGCTGATGCCGTTGCCCAGGCTGCGGATGAGGTGAAGCCGCCCGTCGGCCAGAGGCTCGAGCGTGAATATCCGCCGCGCCGCCGGGTCGGGCGGCAGCCTGAGGATGGGGCTGCGGACGCGGGCGAGGGCGGTGAGGTCGATCTCGAGCACGAGCGTCCCCCAGTCGAGCCGCGGCGGAAGGGGTGCCCGTGACAGCGGCAGGATCGGCGCCTCGCGCCGCCAGAGGCGGAGCCAGGTCATGTCCGCCTTCCTCTGCCCGTTCCGGTAACGCACGCCGCCGACACTCTCGACACCATCCCTGCCGCGACCCTTGCGAAGCGGCGCGGCCTTCAGCGAACCCGCCTCCGGCATGGCCGCCAAGGCCCGACGATCGAGCGTGCGTCGCCTCTGCCTGCGCCCTGCCCCGGGTCTTTTCTTCTGGCGGGACAATGCCCCCGGCCACGTCCTCTGTGAATCCCCCTTGCCCGGCCGAACCTGTCGTGGCGGCAAACGGTGTCGCCGGTGCAACAGCCCCGCCCGGATTGCGGGCGGCGTGCGATGGCGTTATCGCTGGCGGAACGCCCGCAGGAGATCGCCCGTGATCACGCCCGTAGACCCCGTCCGCCTGACCGCCGACCTGATCCGCTGCCCCTCCGTCACCCCGGAGGAGGGGGGGGCGCTCTCGCTTCTTCAACGACTGCTGGAAGACGCCGGATTCGAGTGCCACCGGGTCGACCGGAACGGCACGCCCAACCTCTTCGCCCGCTGGGGACGGAAAGGCGCAAACCGGACCTTCGGCTTCAACGGCCATACCGATGTCGTGCCGGTGGGCGATGCGGCCGCCTGGACGCACGACCCGTTCGGCGGCGAGATCGTCGACGGCTGGCTCTGGGGCCGGGGCGCCACCGACATGAAATCCGGCGTCGCCGCCTTTGCCGCGGCGGCGGTGGATTTCGTGCGGGAGACGCCCCCCGACGGCGCCATCGTGCTGACGATCACCGGGGACGAGGAGGGGCCGGGCAGGGACGGGACGGTTGCCCTTCTCGACTGGATGCGCGCGCGGGGCGAGCGGATGTCGGTCTGCCTCGTGGGCGAGCCGACCTGCCCGGAACGGATCGGCGAGATGATCAAGATCGGCCGCCGGGGCTCGATGACCGTGCAGGTCGAGGCGCAGGGGGTGCAGGGCCATTCGGCCTATCCGCACCGGGCGAAGAACCCGCTCCATGCCCTCGTCCGGCTCATGGACCGCCTGGCCTCTCACCCGCTCGACCAGGGGACGGACCACTTCGACGGCTCGACGCTGGTAATCACCACGATCGACACCGGCAACACCGCCTCGAACGTGATTCCGGCCAGGGCAAGGGCGACGGTGAACATCCGCTTCAACGACGCCCATTCCTCGACGAGTCTCGCCGGCTGGCTGAGAGCGGAGGCGGCGAGGGTGGAGGGGGAGACGGGAGTGCGCTTCGCGCTCGACGTCGATGTCTCGGGCGAAAGCTTCCTCACCCCGCCGGGCGACTTCGTGCGGCTGGTGGCGGGGTCGGTCCGGGCCGAGACCGGCATGGAGCCGGCCCTGTCCACCTCGGGCGGCACGTCCGATGCGCGGTTCGTCAAGGACCATTGCCCGGTCGTGGAATTCGGGCTCGTCGGCCGGACCATGCATCAGGTGGACGAGCGGGTGGAAGTGGCGCAGATCTTGCAGCTTAAGGCCATCTACGGCCGTGTCCTGAAGGACTATTTTGCCTGAAGGCTCCGGGACGGCCCCGGCGGGAGCCTCCGGCGGGGATATTTGCCGCCAGAATGAAAGCGCATGACGCGCCCCCTCGGGCATGTTAGCTGAAGCGCATGGCGCGCATTCCCTCCAAGACCGAAATCCTCGACTGGATCGCCGGGAACCCCGGGCTTTCGGCCAGGCGCGACATCGCCAAGGCCTTCGGCCTCAAGGGCGCGGAGCGGATCGAGCTGAAGCGGCTTCTCAAGGAGCTGGAGGCCGAGGGCACGCTGGAACGCCGGCGCAAGACCTACCGCGATGCCGAGAAGCTGCCGCCGGTGGCGGTGCTGACGATCCTCGCCCCCGACAGCCACGGCGACCAGTTTGCCAGGGCCGTGGAATGGCAGGGCGAGGGGCCGGAGCCGCGCGTGCTGTTCCTGCCGCGCAAGGCCGACGCGCCGGTGGCCGAGGGCGACCGGGTGCTGGCGCGGCTGACCGAAGTCAGGGGAGAGGACCACCAGTACGAGGCACGGCTGATCCGCCGGATCGGGACCAATCCGCTGAAGGTTCTGGGGATCTTCCGCAAGGCCGCCGAGGGCGGGCGGATCGTTCCGATCGACAAGGGATCGGACAAGGAGTGGACCGTCGGCGCGGACGCGACGCAGGGCGCGAAGGACGGCGAGCTGGTGGAGGCCGAGCAGGCCGGGCCGAAGGGGCGCATGGGCCTGCCCCGGGCGCGGATCATCGACCGGCTGGGCGACCCCACGGCGCCGAAGGCGGTGTCGCTGATCGCGATCCACCAGCACGGCATCCCCGACGACTTCCCCGACGCGGTGATCGACGAGGCGGACGGCATGAAGCCCGCGCCGCTCGGCGAACGAGAGGATTTGCGCCACCTGCCTTTCGTGACGATCGATCCGTCGGATGCGCGGGACCACGACGACGCCTGCTTTGCGCACCCTGACGAAGACCCCCGGAACGAGGGCGGGCATGT
>JBDHSQ010000021.1:0-37432 GCA_039808285.1 Paracoccaceae bacterium | reverse complement strand
ATCCGGAAACGGTCGCCGGGCAACTGCCTTAAAGTTGCCGGATTCGCTAACGGCAATTGTTTTCGTTCTGTCAACGAAAACGTGTTTATGAGCGGATTTTTCAGCCAACGGGGAGGTTAAGCCCACATTTCCCAAGTAAGGCGCTGATTTCGCTGTCCTGACCATTATATTTCCTATATAAAACATGGTGTTGAAGGCTGCGATGGGCGCGTTTCATGGATCACCCAGAGGGTGCGGGCTTGCAACGGGCAGATCGGGTGGATTTCGACCCTCGCGTGCGGCTGGAATTTCGCGGCACGCAGCTCAGTTCCGACGGCGGCCTTCTGGTGATGCGCGAGCTTGATGACGCGCTCGGGTTGTCCGATTTGGCGTCAGCGGCGCTGCGCGATACTCGCTCTGGCAAGAACACTTAAGACAATCTACGGTTGATTCTTTATGGGAATCAACGAAAAAATGGAAAAATCATGGCGGCACTATGGTGCAACGCGGCGGGATTGTGGTAAAAGAAAGTCGGAAGGTAACGTGTGTGCATTTCGGGACGTGAAGGGGTGGAAATGATTGGCAAGAACATGATGGCGGGCGCCGTTGCCGGCCTCGCACTGGCGGCAGCAGCATCTTCGGCAAGTGCCTATGTGATCGACTTCACGAAGGCATCGACGGGCCATTCCGGCTCGCTCTTCCAGGGCTCGGTGTCGTGGCAGTTGACCGCTAGCGGTATCCTCAACAACTCGCAGGCGTTTGACGGCACTTCGACGCCGTCGGGCACCGGCCTGTCGTTCGAGACGGATGGCTACGGTGTCGGCCGGAACGACGACGAGATCACGACCTCGCCCAAGGGGCAGGAATGGATCGAGATCACGTTCAGCGCCCCGGTGCTGGTCAACGCGGTCTACTTCCTCGACCTCTTCGTGGCGCCGGACCACTCGTCCTACGAAGTCGGCCAGGCGTCGATCAACGGCGGCAACCCGGTCGTGTCGCTCGCGGCGAGCGATGTCGCGCGCACCGGAGCGCCTGGCTTCGTCGCGGCGAACTTCGCCCCGGTTTACGCCTCGGTGATCCGCTTCACGATCCTCAGCTCGAACGACTCGTTCGGTTATGCGGACGGCGCGCTCGCCGGCATCGGCATCGCTCCGGTCCCGGTTCCTGCCGCCGGTGCGCTGCTTCTGGGCGGTCTTGCCGGGCTCGGCGCCCTGCGCCGCCGCCGCAAGTCGGCCTGAAGCGAGGCATCGAATGACAAGGGCCGGGCGATTGCCCGGCCCTTTTTCGTTCTCGCCGGCGCCAGGGCGGCCGGCGCACGTCCGCCGGCAGCGCGGCGAAGGTCAGGCGTAGGAGCCGTAGGCATAGCCGACAGAATCGTCCGGATAGCGGCACTTGTTCAGAACCACCCCGAGCACGTTGGTAAGCTGCGCCAGTTCCTTCTCGCAAAGGTCGATGTTCGACAGCGTCGTGCTTTCCGCCGCCGCGATCAGCAACGCGCAGTCGACGTTGCCAAGGAAGCCGACGTTGTCGTCGCTCGCCAGCATCGGCGACATGTCGAACAGCATGATATCGGGCTGCCAGCGGCGCTCGATCGAATCCAGTGCCTCGCGCGTGGCCGCGCTTTGCAGAAGCTCGGCCGGGTGACGCGAGGGCGCGGCGTTCATCGCAAGGATGAGGTTCGCCCCCATTCGCACGGCGACATCCTCGAAGCCCGCCGCGCCTTCCAGAACCTCGTGCATCGAGCGCGCCGGCGTGTGGCCGACCGCCCTGTGCAGCGAGGGCCGCCGCAGGTCGAGGTCGACCAGCATCACCTTCAGATCCTTCTGCCGCGACAGGCTGAGCGCGAGGTTGAGAGCGACCGTCGTCTTGCCACAGGCCGCGCCCGGCGAGGTAACGGCAAGCCGCGTCCAGCCCTTTTCCTTCATCAGGCGGATGGTGCGCGAGCGCAGCATGTCATAGGGTGTCGCATCCTTGTTGCCGGCCAGGGCGGTGATGCGATTTCGCAGCGCCTTCATCGGCGAGAGCTGGACCTCTGGCAGCGACGTCCAGATGCCGGCCCCCTGTCCGCTGCCGGGGGCGGCCTTCTCGCGCACCACTTCCGGCGCGCCGAGTGCGCTACGGCGCATCTCGCGCGCCTTGGCCAATGCGGCTTCCAGTTTTTCCATCTGCGTCGCTACTCCTGCCCGCTCGGGCCACGCCCCCGGGTGGTCCCGGGTCGTCACATGTTGATGCCGATCTTTGCCGCGACCTTGCCCACGAGCACATCCAGCGGCTGATAATAGACATGGACCGCGTAGATGATGGCGGGGATGCCGATGACGGCGACCAGCAGCATCGCCGCGAAGCCCGACCGGCGCATCATCGTCTCGGACGGAGTCCGCATGTAGGGAATCGTCGCGATCGGCGTGATTCCGAACGCCTTGATCAGATCCTTCGGCCGCCGCACGGCACGGTTCAGAAGCTCCAGAAGCACGATCACGGCGATGCCGAGCCCGGCCCCCGCGACGATCCCTCCGCCGGCGATGAGGACGCGGTTCGGCTTGACCGGCCGGTCGGGTACCGTGGCCGCATCGACGACCGAGATGCGCTCGCCCTTCGACCGGACCTCCATCTGCTCGCCCGCGGCGGCCTGGGCCTGCTTGGCCACGGCGGTGTTGTATTGTTGCTGGATGTTCTGGTAGTCGCGGTTCAGCGCGTCGAGCGCGATCTGGTTCGCGGGCGTCCTGTCGATCGAATCCTTCAGCACGGCCAACTGGTCGAGAAGCTGCTGGCGCTGCGTTTCCAGCGCCTTGATCTGTGTGTCGAGGGTCGCGAGCTGGATGTCGAGCGGCGACATCTGCGCCGCCGCCGCGTCCGGCGGAAGCTGCTGCGCCTTGACGATCGCCTCGAGCTGGTCGATCTGCGCCTGAAGCTGCTTCACCTTCGGGTTGGTCGGCGAATAGGTCGCCATATAGGTGTTCATCTGCTGGCGAAGCTGGTCGAGCTGGCGCGCCTCGGGCGTCTGGTTTGCCGTGGTGCCGGTGATCTGGCCCGTCGCGTTGAAGAGCGCGATCATCTGCTGCTTCTGGTCCTTGTTGCGCGCGATGTCGCTTTCCGCCGTGGCCAGGTTGTTTTGCAGCAGCGTCTGCTGGCCGAGCCGGTATTGCAGCGTGTTCGGCAGCGCGTCGGCGTTCTTGTTCTGGAAGTCGAGGATCTTGGCGCTCATCCTGTCAAGCTCGCCCGAAAGGCGGTCGACCTCCTGGTTGAAGAACTCCACGGTGTTCTCGGCGCGTTCGGTCCGCGTTGCCACGTCTTCCTTCAGGATCAGGGTGACGTATTCGCTCACCACGCCGGCGACGATGGGGCCGCTTTCGCCTTCGAACTCCACCGTCATGATCGTCGCCTGGCCGCGGCCGGCGCTGTTGGTGATCGTCGTCTGTTGGCGCATCGCCTGGACGATCGCGTCCGGCGTCATCTTGCCCATGTCCTTGAAGACCTTGAGCTTCTGCGCGATTTCCAGAAGGTTCGTCCGCGTCATCAGGCGGTTCTGGATGGTCTGGAGCTTTTCCAGCGCCTGCGCCTGGACCGTCGGCGCCGCGAGCGCACCGGGGATCTGCGAGCTTTCGACGAGAAGGACCGAGTTCGCCCGGTAGACCGGCGGCAGGAGGAAGGCCGCCGCGATCGCCGCAGCCGAGACCAGCGCGAAGATGATGATGAAGTAGTGCAGCCGCCTCAGGAAGACCGCAAGGTAGAAGGACAGGTCCAGATTCATTTGCGTTTCTCTTCCTCGGCCGCGATCTGTGCGGCAAAGAATACTCCATCATCCAGCACGGATTGAACCACGTGTTCGTCAACATGGTGGTTATCCATGCTCCAGGCATAGAGCAATGCCATGTCGCAGAGCTGGTTGACCAGACGCGGAACGCCGTGGGTGGTGCGATAGATCATCCGCGCGGCCGCCTCGGTCACCTCCTCGCCCGTCCCTCCCGCGGCCTTCAGCCGGTGGCGGATCAGTTCGACCACGGCGTTTTCGTCCAGGGGCATCAGGTGGAAACTGGCCGCGATCCGCTGGGCAAGCTGGCGCAGCGAAGGATCGAGCACCATGTCGCGCAGTTCGGGCTGGCCGACGAGCACAAGCTGGATCACCTCGTCCTTGCCGGAGTTGATGTTGGTCAGCATCCGCAGTTCTTCGAGGCTTTCGGGCGAGAGGTTCTGCGCCTCGTCGAAGATCAGGACGACCCTGCGGCCCGAGGCGTATTCGTCGATCAGATAGTCCTGGAGCTTCTGGAAAAGCTGGACGTAGCCGACATTGGGGTCGAAGGGGACGCCAAGCGAGTTCAGCACCCACTGGATCAGTTCGCCCCGCCCGCCCTGCGCGTTCGAGATGAGGCCCACCGTGACCTTGTTGCCGAACTGGCGCAGAAGCTCGCGCAGGAGCGTCGTCTTGCCGCAGCCGACGCCGCCGGTGACGAGCGTGATCGGCGCCCGGCTGAGGATGCCGAACTCGAGCACCGAATAGGCGCGCCGGTGCTGCGGCGACCAGAACAGGAAATCCGGGTCGGGCACGAGCGTGAAGGGACGCTCGCGGAACCCGAAGAAGTCCATGTAGAAGCCGACGCTGTTCCCTTCGTCCGTTGTGGGCTCCACAACCTTGTTCATCCGCAATCCATTTCTCGGGCGGCGGGCCGCTGCTCGAACCCCGTCCACCTTGGACTTGTTACCCCGGGGCGCGCCCCGGAACTCACGGGGCAACTGCACATACAACTTCGTCAACTTGATGGCGCCGCGCGGGCAGACACCGGCAAGTTCACCGGAGCCTTTTACATGGTGTTCGAATCATTGTCTTGCCTGATCGTCCCCGGCGATGCTGCGGGCGCACAAATTCACGATCTGCGGCGACTGTTGAATGTTGCGACACAATAATCCGGCCGGTCACCCCGGAATGGGCGAATATTCGCACACGAACGGCCCGGGGGCGGCCGGAAAGGCGCGAAAAACAACGGCGTAGCCAAATGTTCGTTCCGCAATGCCGGCGAAGGTGCTATGAATTCGTGTCGGGTGCTGCTGCATTCTTGGAATCGCATCTTGTCGCGGCGGGCCGGAAACCGGCGACCTTGCGGGTGCTTTTGGTGTGAGTGGGTGCGGTCGTGACCGGAACCAGGGTATGACGCTACAAATCCATGACCCTTCCGAAGACTTTGGCATGGCCAGCGCTTCCATGGGCCTCGTGAACGTCCCCAGGCGGGGCGGCCTGTATCGCAATTTCGGCAAGCGGGCGCTTGACATCTCCGCCGTCGTCCTGACGGGCATCGTCGTCGTTCCGCTGATCCTCCTCCTCGCGCTCGCCGTCGCGCTGGACGGATCGTCCCCCTTCTACTGGAACGACCGCGTGGGCCGGGGCGGGCGGACGTTCCGGATGCTGAAGCTTCGGACGATGGTGCCGGATGCGGATCGGATGCTGGAGCAATTCCTGGACCGCAACCCCGAAGCGCGACTCGAATGGAACAGCACGCAGAAGCTGAAGGCGGACCCCCGCATCACCCGCATGGGGCGCTTGCTGCGCAAGACCTCGATGGACGAGCTGCCGCAGTTGTGGAACGTCCTGATCGGCGACATGTCCCTTGTCGGCCCGCGGCCGATGATGCCGTCGCAGCGGTCGCTTTACAGCGGCATGGCCTACTATGCGCTCCGCCCCGGCATTACCGGGCCCTGGCAGGTTTCCGACCGCAACGAGGTCGAGTTCTCGAAACGCGCCGAATTTGATCGCGAATATGAAGAAGACATATCATTGTTGACGGATCTGAGACTTCTGCTCGCCACCACACGGGTGGTGATCAAGGGGACGGGTTATTGATTTGACGCGCCCGGCGCGCTCGGGCAAAAGGCACCGGAACAGGAACGTGGGGGCGTTCGCCGGCCAGAGGCCCGCAGGGGGGGGGGCGGGATGAAGGGTGCGGCGCATCGGGGAATTGGGATGGCTCTTCACAAGATCCTGACGACAGTCGCGCTAACCGCCGGGCTGATGCTTCTGTCGGCCTGCGATTCCGCGAAGGAACGGGCCGAGAAGCATTACCAGGCCGGGCTCTCCTACCTTCAGTCGGGCGATGTCGACCGCGCGCTGGTGGAGTTCCGCAACGTCTTCCAGCTTGATGGATCCCACCGGGAAGCGCGCCGCGCCTATGCCGAGGCCGAGCGCGGCCGCGGCAACCTGCGCGAAGCGTTCTCACAATATCTGCGGCTGGTCGAGCAGTATCCCGACGACCATGACGCGCAGAAGGCGCTCGCCACGATCGCCGCCGATGCCGGAGACTGGAAGACCGCCCAGCGCTACGCGGGCGAGGCGCTGAGGCAGAGCCCCCAGGACACCGATGTCATGGCGGTCAAGGCCGCGGCCGACTACGCCGTCGCCGCCGAGGCGAACGACGCCGGCGCCATCGTCGCGACATCGCAAAAGGCGCGCGATCTGCTGAAGACCGCGCCAGCAAACCTTCTTCTGCACCGTGTGGTGATCGACGACCTGATCCGCTCGCAGCATTTCGAAAAGGCGCTGGCGGCGATCGACGCGACGCTCCGCCTTGCCCCCGATGACCGTGCGCTTTACGCCCAGCGGCTTTCTGTCAACGCCGCCCTGGGCGACGACGCCGCGGTCGAGGCCGGGCTCATCGACATGGTCGACCGCTTTGCGGACGCCCCCGAGATGGCCGAGGCGCTGGTGCGCTGGTATGAATCCAGGGATGAGATCGACAAGGCCGAAGCCTTCCTGCGCAGCCGGATCACCCCGGGCGCCCCGGATCAGGATCGCGTTCTCCAGCTCGTGCGCTTCCTGTCGAAAGAGCGCGGCGCGCAGGCCGCCGTGGCGGAGCTTGAACGCGTCATCGCCGAAGGCGCGCCCTCGCCCGTCTATCGCGCGGCGCGCGCGGGCTTCGTCTTCGATCTCGGCCGCCGCGACGAGGCGATCGCCGAGATGCAGGACATCATCAAGAACGCCAAGCCTTCGCCGGACACGCAGCGCACCAAGGTCGGACTGGCACGGATGCTGACGACCGTCGGCAACACCGTGGGCGCGCGCGCGCTGGTCGAAGAAGTGTTGCAGGAAGACAGCGGCGATGCCGAGGCGCTGAAGCTCAAGGCGAACTGGCTCGTTCTCGACGACCAGGTCGGCGAGGCCATCGCCATCCTGCGGCGCGCCTACGATCAGAACCCGCGCGATGCGAGCATCCTGACGCTCATGGCGCAGGCCTATGAACGCGACGGGAACCGCGACCTGATGCGGGAATCGCTTTCGCTCGCAGTCGAGGCGTCGAACCGGGCACCGGCGGAATCGCTGCGCTATGCCCAGCTTCTGGCGTCGGAGAACAAGCTTATCCCGGCAGAGGGCGTCCTGATCGACGCCCTGCGCATCGCGCCCGGCAACGTGTCGCTTCTGGTCCCGCTCGGCCAGATCTACGCGGCGATGCAGGATTGGGCGCGCGCGGCCAGCGTGGCCACCGAGCTTGAGGCACAGAAAGACCCCGCGGCCGCGCCGGCGGCCCAGTCGCTTCGCGCGGTGATCCTCGCCGGACAGAATGACACCGACCAGGCGATCGGCTACCTTCAGGGCCTCGTCACCGAGGGCAAGGGCGGGCTCGACGCCAAGGTGGCGATCCTGCGCGCCCACCTGGCAAACGGCCAGACCGACAAGGCGCGTGCCTATGCGACGAGCCTTCTTGCCGAAAACCCCGACGACCCCGACCTGCGGTTCATCGACGCCTCGGTGCGCGCGCTGACCGGCGATGCCGCCGGCGCGGAGGAGCGCTACCGCAAGCTTCTCGACGAGGACAAGAGCCGTGTCGCCGCCTGGATGGCGCTTGCCCGCACGATCCTCGCCGACCCCAATCGTTTCGACGAAGCCGATGCGGCGATCGACCGGGCCCTTGCCGCCGTGCCTGATTCCGCCGAACTCAAATGGGCGAAGGCCGGGTTCCTGGAGCGCAGGGGCGACATCGACGGCGCCATCGCGATCTACGAGGATCTCTACAAGCAGAACAGCGCCAATCCGGTCATCGCGAACAACCTCGCGAGCCTCCTGTCCTCGCAGCGGACCGATCCCGACAGCCTGGCCCGGGCCGAGGTGATCGCCCGTCGCCTGCGCGGCAGCGACATGCCGCCCTATCAGGACACCTATGGCTGGATCGCCTACCAGCGCGGCAACTACGCCGATGCGGTGAAGGAGCTCGAGAAAGCCGTCCAGGGCCTCGGCGACGACCCCCAGGTGCGCTTCCACCTTGCCATGACCTATCTGAAGCTCGGCCGGCAACCCGAGGCGCTGGCGCAGTTCAACGAAGTGCTCGCGCGCGCCGAGGCCGCCGATTCGCGGGACTTCGTGGCAACCGCGCGGCAGGAAAGGGCCCGGCTCGAGGCAGATGGTGTCACGGTTGGAAACTGACCCCCGCGTCTGTTGCCAGCCGGGCACGAAATCGGGCCCGCCCCCTGCTCATCGCCTGAGCTTTGGAACTTAACGATTTGATTTGCCGGGCTCGGGCCGTAACCTGACCGGCGATTCGATTGTGACTGAGGAACTGAAATGTTCAGAGCTCTCGCTGCCCTCCTCATTGCCGTGCTGCTGGTGCCGGCGGCCTGGGCACAAAGCGGCTACCGCATCCAGCCGGGCGATGTCCTGCAAATGGAGGTCCTGGAAGACCCGAGCCTCAACCGCAGCCTCCTGGTTCTTCCGGACGGCAGCGTGAGCCTGCCGCTCGTCGGCACCGTCCGCGCGACGGGCAAGAGCGTGGAATCGATGCGCGACGCGATTGCGACGGCGCTCGCGCCGAACTTCGCCTCGGCGCCGACCGTGTTCCTGTCGGTGGGCCAGCTCAATCCCGTGACCTCGGCCGTCAACGCGGCGCAGGCGCAGGCCGTGGCCGCCAACGTGAGGCCCTACGGCACCGTCGCCGTCTACGCGGTGGGCGAATTCAACACCCAGGGCCGGCTCGACATCCAGTCGGGAACGACGCTCCTGCAGTTCCTGGCCGAAACCGGTGGTCTGACCCGGTTCGCGGCGACGAAGCGGATCCAACTGCACCGGCCCGACAAGAAGACGGGCATGGAGACGGTCTATAATTTCAACTACAAGGCCATTCAGGGCGGAGCAAAAGCACCGGTGATCGTCCTTCGGGACGGCGACGTCATCGTGGCGCCGGAGCGCAAACTCTTCGAATAAAGGCGGACAAGGTGGGGACGAGCAGAACGACGATCGCGGCAATCGCGGCACTTTCGACACTCTGGCCCGGCGCAGCGCTCCCTCAGGGGAGCGCAGGCACATCGGTGACAGGGTATACTCCGCCGGGAACGGCAGCGGGAACCACGGCAACCGGCACGACAACCGCCGCCGGCACGGCTGTCCAGCCTGCCGCTCCGGCCAAGGCAGGCTTGCAGATCGACATCGGCGTCTCCTCCACGCTGAAGGTCGACGACAACTTCCAGCTTCAGCCGACCAGCCGCGGAACCTCGACGATCTGGGACAACGGGCTGACCTTCGGCCTGTCCAGCGTCACCGGCGTGCAGGATCTCAGCCTCACCGGATCGGGCGTCCTCCGCTATGGCGACATCCCCGGCCGGTCGCTGTCGGGCTTCGAGGATCCGACGGTGCGCCTGCGCTATCGGCTCGACGGCGTGAACAGCCAGCTCACGCTGACCGGCCGCTTCCGGCATGTGAACCGGGAATTCCTTGACCCGTTCCAGATCGAACAGGAAGAGACCAACGCCGGTGCCTTCTATGCCGGCGGCGGCACGATGACGATCCGCAACGCGGGGCTGAGCCTTGTCACCGGGATCAACGATCCGGTGACCTTCACCCTCGGCGTCACCCACGACGAAAAGGACTATGATGCGACGGCACTTGCCGCGAACACACGCCTTTTCGGCAACAGGACCGACAGCGCGAATGCGACCCTCGCGCTCAAGCTGTCGCCGGTGACGAGCCTGCGCTTCAATGCGGACTATGCGCACTACACCGCGGAGGACACGCCCCAGACCGATCGGACGACGACCGGCTATTCGATCGGCGTGGTGCAGGACATCAATCCCGTGCTGGTGCTCGATGCGCAGATCGGCTTCACCGAGGTCGAGACGGACACGATCACCGGCACCACCCGCCGCGACGGCGTGACCGGCGCCGCGACGCTGACGCAGACGCTGGCGAACGGCACCGCCTTCGTCGGCGTCGATTCGACCGTGAACCAGAACGGCACACGAGAGAGCTTCCGCTTCGGGCGCAGCCTTCAGCTCCCGCTCGGCAATCTCTCCGCCTCGCTCGGGGGCACGCACTCGCCCAGCGGCAAGACCTATGCGATCGCGGCGCTGACCTATGACCGGCAGCTCCGGTCGTCGAACGTTGCCGTTTCGCTCAATCGGGCGGTCAGCACGAACAACGTCAACGAAGACGTGCTCGACACGCGCCTGACCGTCGCCTACGGCTACGAGATCAACAACAACTCGCGGCTGGATTTCGCGGTGAACTGGGGCCGGTCGGAAAGCGCCGGTATCGGCAACGCACCCACGATCGAGCGGACGAGCCTCAGGGCCGCCTATTCCTACGACCTGACGCAGGACTGGGCACTGACGGGCGGCGTGCTGCTGCGCCACCGGTCGGATTCCTCGGCGCCCGGCGATGCGCAGTCGAACTCCGTCTTCCTGACGCTCGACCGCACCTTCAGCTTCCGGCCCTGAGCCGGATACCCCGGTGGCCGCATGAGGCCACGGTCCGGCCGGCCCGCGCGGAGGTAAGTGCCGGGCTGTCGAATCCGGTCGCCATCGCGGCGTTTTTCCCTTAGCTTCGAGGGCGTTGTATCAGTCCAAGCGCGCAAACGACATGAGCCAGTCCACCAGCCCCGGCCGGGGCGCCCCGCTTTCCCTCGGTGCCGTCAACCCGGCGGGATTCGCGCTGTTCGTTCTCCTGATCCTCGTCTCGCTGCCGATCTTCTGGATCGGCCACGTTTCGCTTGCGCTGGCGTGGTCGACCGCCGAATACAGCCACGGGCCGCTCATCCCGCTGATCTCGCTCTATCTCTTCCTGCGCGAGCAGCGCCGTCTGCCACCGCCTTCAGCGGAGGCGCGACTGCGCTGGCCGGGGCTCGTCGTGCTCGCCGGGGCGCTGGCGCTGGCCGGGCTCGGCAACCTCATGCGGGTGCCCGACATCGTCACCTATGCCTTCATCTTTTGGGTCGCAGGCGTGGTGCTGACGCTTTTCGGCTGGCGCCGCGGGCGGTTGCACATGCTGCCGGTGTTCCATCTGGTCTTCATGCTGCCGCTGCCGCAGGTGATCTACTGGAAGCTGACCATCTTCCTGCAATGGGTCTCCTCGGCGCTCGGCGTCTGGTTCCTGAGCCTCGGCGGCGTTGCCGTCTTCCTCGAGGGCAACGTGATCGACCTCGGGGTCTACAAGCTTCAGGTGGCCGAAGCCTGTTCGGGTCTGCGCTACCTGTTTCCGATCCTGTCGTTCTCCTACCTCTTCGCGATCCTCTACCGCGGACCGCTGTGGCACAAGTTCGTGCTGCTGCTGTCGGCCGCGCCGCTCACCGTCATGATGAATTCGGTCCGCATCGCGGTGATCGGCGTTCTGGTCAACAACTACGGGATCGAGCAGGCAGAGGGGTTCCTCCACTTCTTCGAAGGCTGGGTGATCTTCCTGATCTGCGTGGCGATCCTCTTCGGGCTCGCCATGCTCCTCCAGCGTCTCGCGCCCAATCCGCTGTCGCTGGCCGAGGCGATCGACCTCGATTTCGAGGGCTTCGGCGCGATCTTCACGCGCGTCCTCGCAATCCGCGCGACCCCCGCGCTTCTTCTGGCCGTGCTTCTGACCGGTGCCGCGTCCACCGCCTGGCAGACCCTGCCCGCAACCGAGGTCACCGTGCCGGCGCGCGATCCGCTGCTGCTTTTCCCGCGCCAGGTTGGCGACTGGCAGAGCTACACGGTGGATCTGGAGCCGAACGTCGAACGGGTGCTGGCCGCCGACGACTATCTCAACGCCTTCTACGAGACGCCGGGCGAAAGAAGCGTCGTGAACTTCTTCGTCGCCTGGTACGCCAAGCAGACCGAGGGCCAGGGCATCCATTCGCCCGAGGTCTGCCTGCCCACCGGCGGGTGGGAGGTCTTCACGCTTCAGGAAGTGCCGCTTGACCTTGCCGATGTCGGCTACGGACAGTTCAACGCCAACCGCGCAGTGATCCAGAAGGGCCTGTCGAAGCAGCTTGTCATCTACTGGTTCGAGGGCCGCGGCAAGCGGATCGCCAACGACTTCCGCGCCAAGCTCTCGGTCCTGAACGACAGCCTGACGATGGGACGCACCGACGGCGCGCTCGTGCGCTACGTCACCCCGATCGAACCGGGCGAAAGCGAGGCGGATGCCGAGGCGCGGCTGATGCGCTTCATGCGGCTCAGCCTCGCGCGGCTGCCGCAATTCGTGCCGTTCTGACCGGGTGCGCTTCCCCTCTTGCGGGACGCGCCGGCATCGGCAGGATGCCGGCATGAGCGACACGGGCAGCCCGATGACACTTTCCGGCTCTTTCGGCGGGCCGGTCCCGCGGTCCGTGTGGGGGATCGTGGCGCTCTGCGTCCTGCCGGAAGTGATCCTGACCGGGGCCGACTGGCGGCTCTGGGGCCAGCCCTGGTGGCGGCTCCTGACCTATCAGTATGCCGGCTTCTGGCCCGGTCTTCTCGGCGACTGGCAGCCGAACTATGCCGCACAGCCGGTTGCGATGTTCGTGAGCTACGGCTTCCTCCATGCCGGACCCTGGCACCTCGCGGTGAACATGGTCACGCTTTTCCTTCTGGCCGGGCCGGTCGCGGCACGGATCGGGACGCGGGGGTTTCTCTGGGCCTATGGCCTGTCGCTTCTTGGCGGGGCACTGGGGTTTGCCGGGTTGACCGCGGGGCCGGCGCCGATGGTCGGGGCTTCCGGCGCGCTCTTCGGGCTTGCCGGCGCGTTTCTGGCGCTGGAGTTCGACCGGCGCATCAGCCGCGGCCTGCCCGTCCGCAACGTTCTGGCGATGGTTTTCGGGCTGGCGGCCGGAAACGCGATCCTGACCTGGAGCTCGGACGGCGCTCTTGCCTGGCAGGCACATCTCGGCGGCTTCGTTGCAGGCTGGGCCTACGCCACCGCACTGTGTCTGCGGCGTTCGACCTAACGCCCCATCTTGGCGAAGATCCGGTCGTAGGCGGCCAGAAGGTTCGGCACCGAATGCGCCCAGCTCAACGCCGCCTGCACCCGCTCGCGCCCGATCCGTCCCATCTCTGCCCGCTTTCCCGGATCGTCGAGCAGGCTCGCGATCTTCTCGGCGAAGTCCACGATGTCGTTCGGGCGGGCATAGAGTGAGGCATCAGCCGCAGAGGCGCGGCCCTCCTTCAGCTCGAACTGCACGATCGGCTTGGCCAAGGTCATGTATTCCATGATCTTGTTCATGGTGGAGAGGTCGTTCATCGGCGTCACCCGGTCGGGGTTCACGCAGACGTCCGCGGTGTTCAGCATGTCGAGCAGGAGGTCATCGGGCGCCCGGCCGGTGAAGGTGAAATGCTCGCCCAGCCCCCGCGCGGCCACGTCGGCCTGGACCTCCTCCAGCGCCGGGCCGCCGCCGACGATGCCGAAATGCACATCGGTCCGGCCCATGCGGCGGATCATGTGCTCGGCCGCCTCCACCAGCAGGTCGAGCCCCTCCTGCTGGCCGATCACGCCGACATAGCCGATCAGGTGTCGCGCACCCTTCTTCAGCGCCTCCTTCGGCGGGCGGATTTCCAGCTTCTCGATCTTCGGGCCGGAGCGGACGACGAAGACATCCTCCGCCTTCATGCCGCCGCGCCGCCGGGCGATCCCGGCATAGCTTTCGTTGGTGGCGATCGAGACGGAGGCGGTCTTGAAGGTCAGCCACTCGAAGAGCACCATCGCCTTCCACAGCAGGCCGCGCTTGTCGAACTTCGCCTCGTAAAGCTCCGGGCAGATGTCGTGGTGGTCGAAGAGGTAGCGCACGCCGAAGGGCCGCATCGCCCAGGCGACGAGGAAGATCAGGTCGGGCGGGTTGCAGCCGTGCAGCACGTCGATGCCGCGCTCGCGCCGGACCTTCAGCGCAAGGCGCAGCTCGTTCCAGAGCGCCGAGCCGTATTCGCGCAGGTAGCCGCCGGCCGAATTGCCCTCTGCCGGCAGGTCGTGGCGGTAGACATGCACGCCGTCGAGAAGCTCGTAGTCCGCTTCGAACCCCTTGCCCTTGGGCGAGATGACCGAGACGGTGTAGCCATGCGCGGCAAGCGTCGTCGCCTCGGCCCAGACCCGGCGGTCGAAGGGCACCGGCAGGTTCTCGACCACGATCAGGACGCGGCGCCCCGCCCCGGGCTGCGCCTCACCAGTTGATGCCACGATACCGCTCTCCGAGATGGGCCGACAGGCCGGGGATGCGCGCAAGGTCCAGCACCCGGTGCTGCGGCCCGAGACGGTCGGCCAGAAGCCGGAACTCCGGCGCCGGGTTGCCGACGATGACGAGGTCGCCATGCGCCAGCACCGCATCCATGTCGTCCGACAGGATGTCGCCGATATGCGGGATGACGCCCTCGATATAGGCCCGGTTCGCGCCCAGAAGCCGGGCGAGATGCACGTTCTTGTCGTAGATGCGCAGGTTGAACCCCTTGCCGATCAGCCGTTCCACCAGCGTCACCTGCGGGCTTTCGCGCAGGTCGTCGGTCCCGGACTTGAAGCTGATACCGAGGAAGGCGATGTTGCGGTGCCCAAAGTCGGCGACCATCTCGACCGCACGGGCGACCTGCGCCTCGTTGGTGGGGATCAGGGCATTCAGAAGCGGCAGGTCGAGATCGAGGTCGCGGCCCTTGAAAGTCAGCGCCCGCACATCCTTGGGCAGGCACGATCCGCCGAAGGCGAAGCCGGGCTTCATGTAGTAGGGCGAGATGTTGAGCTTGGTGTCCTGGCAGAAGATCTCCATCACCTCCCAACTGTCGACACCGACCGCCTGGGCGATGTTGCCGATCTCGTTGGCGAAGGCGACCTTGGTCGCGTGCCAGGAATTGTCGGCGTATTTCACCATCTCTGCCACTTCCAGGCGGGTCGCGAACTTCGGTCCGGGCAGGGCGGTGTAAAGCTCCATCACCACCTGCGCGACGCCCGGGTCGTCCGACCCGACGACGGTCTTGGGCGGGTTGTCATAGTCGTAGACGGCGGTGGATTCGCGCAGGAACTCGGGGTTGTTGGCCAGCCGCAGCAGCGCGCCTGCCCGGGCGCCAAGCGCCCTCTCGAAGGCCGGAATCACCACGCCCCGCATCGTGCCCGGCAGGATCGTCGAGCGGATGACGACGGTATGCGGCCGGCCCTTCGCCGCGATCGCCGCGCCGATCTCCTCGCAGACACGCTCCACCGCCGAGGTGTCGAGGCTGCCGTTCTTGCGCGACGGCGTGCCGACGCAGACGAGGCTGAGGTCGGTCGCCGCCACCGCCTCGGCCGCCGAGGTCGTGGCGCGGAGCCGGCCGGTGGCGACTGCCTCCTCGATCAGCTCGCTCACGTTCTTCTCGATGATCGGGGCCTTGCCGGAATTGACGATCCCGACCTTGGCCGGCTGGGGATCGACGCCCACAACCTCGTGCCCGTCGCGCGCCAGGCAGGCGGCCGAGACGACGCCCACGTATCCCATGCCGAAAACTGCAATCTTCACTGCAAACCTCGCTCGTCTCTGGCCCGTGCGGCGGCGTGCCGGCAGGGCGGAATTCCTGTGGCGCGGGCGACGCCCGCCCGGGGCGGTCCGACACCTAGCCCAGAGCCTCGGCCAGGGCAAAGCCCGTTTTCCGCGGCGCGGCGCGAGCGCACGGTTGCGTCAACAATCATTGCGCTTCCTTCACTTCATACTCGGCCACAATGGTCTTCTGGAGGAACAGGAAGTTGTCGTCGGAGATGAGGCTGATCACGGTGCGGCCGGCGGCATCGGTCCAGAGGCTCATGCCTTCCATGTTGTCAAGCGTGCCCGAGGCCGTTTCCAGAAGCGTCTCGGAGGCGCCGAAGGCGCCATCGCGATAGCCGAAGCGACGGATGCGTGTGGCAAATCCGGCGAGATTCACGCGCCGCTCCAGAAGGTAGAACCGGCCGTCGGGGCCGAAGGCTGCATCCGACGCGCCGAACCCGCCATCGGCGCCGGGAATCCCCGGCCCGCGACGCCATACCATTCGGGCGCCGTGCCCGTCGCCCAGAAAGGTGGGATAGGCCGCTCCGCTTTCGCCGGGCTTCTCGCTGACGACGATCAGCCCGCCTTCGGGCCGTTCGGCGACGCCCTCGAAGCTGTCGTTCGACCACAGATCCTGAAACCGGCGGTAGTCGTGCAGGGCGGTCGGGTGCAGATCGGGAGGGCGGATTTCGGTGACCCGGCTGTAGCTTTCATAGGCGACGTAGAGGCCCCCGTCTCTTGCCGGGGCGAGCGCCTCGGCGTCGGCGGTGAAGCCCGCTACGGGTTTGCCGTTGTTGTCGATCAGGCGGGAATGCCAGTCCGTCGCGATCCCTTCGATCCGGTTTGCCGCATCGCGCCGGACCGTCGCATGGAAAAGCTCCCCCTCGTCGCTCACCGCATAGAGGGAGGCCCCGCCCGGCGCCATCACAAGGCCGGAGAACCCGCCGAAGGCGTCGCCGCTCTCGCGCCAGGCATAAAGGCCGAGCGGCACGAGTTCGGCCGCCGCCGCCTGGGCGGCGAGGCCCATCGACAGGGCGGCAGGAAGGAGAACGTCAGCGATCCGCACGGCCGAACGCGATCCTTTGCGCCTCGGGCGACAGCCGGTCGCGCACCGACCGGGGTGCGCCGAGACCCCAGACGGCGCGAAGAAGCGCCCCTGCCTGCGGCAGGGCGCCCTTGAGCAGAAGCTGCGCCGCCTTGATGGTTGCGTAGGCCATCGCCACGGGAAGGCCGATCGGGTTGAAGCGGCGGACGAAAAGCATCCGGCTGTGATACTTGAACCAGAAGGAAAACGGCGAGGCGAGCCGTTCCAGTGTGGGCGAGCCGATCGAGGTGCCCGCATGGTGATAGACGACCAGCCCTTCGGCCACGACGAGGGGCATTTCCCCGCGCCTCAGCGCCCAGTCGGCCTCTTCGTAGTAAAGGAAGTAATCCTCCCGCATCGGCCCCGCGGCATCGTAGAAGGCGCGTGAGGCGACCATGCTGGCGCCGGTGATGAAGTCGAGTTCCTCGCCCCTGGGCAGCACCGCCTCGCCCGCAGGGCGGCCGAGATTCACGTTGCCGGAAACCCCGGTCCAGAGGCTGACGCGCCCGCCGTCGATCTGCACCCGGTGCGGAGGTTCGGCATAGCAGACGCGGCCCCCCATCAGGGCGTATCCGGGTGTTTTCGATGCCGCGCGCAGGATCGCCCGGCACGCCGCCGGATCGGCGAAGGCATCGGGATTCAGCACCCAGAAATGGCCGATCTCCGGCATCGCCGCCAGCACCGCAAGGCCGACGTTGACGCCGCCGGCAAAGCCGCGGTTCGCGCCGGAATGGATCAGCGTCACCGCGCCTGCCGCGCCTCGCGCCGGCCGGTCGTTGACCGCGAATTCCCGCAGATCGGCGCCCGTCTCGCGCGCCCATGCGCGCAGCACGGCGACCGTGTCGTCGGTGGAGGCGTTGTCGACCACCACGACGGCGGGCACGCCGCCCTCCTGCGCCAGAAGGCTCCGGACGCAGCCGAGGATCACGTCGGCCGAGTTGAAGGCCACCACCACGACGCCGATCGGAAAGCTGGGCACTGACATCTACTCTCGACGTTACTGTTTCGCGGGCGTGCATAACGCCCGACTGTGGTAGCAATTGGGCAGAGTTCCTGCCAGACCCCGCCAGCGCAGAATTGCCTTGGCACCGCACCGCCCCTAATCTCCGCTGCGGACCGGCAGGGAGATCTCGATGGCCATTGCACGACGCACGCCCCTGTCACGCCTGATCCGCGCCGCCCGGTCGTTTTTCGATCCGGGGGTGTTTCTGCACCCGTTCCGGCTGATGCACTACTATGGCTACACCCATGTGAAGGAACGGCGGAAGCTGACGCTTGGCCGCGACGTGCGGATCGCACCGAACGTCTCGCTCGCCCATGCGGAGCGGATCGACCTCGGCGATCAGGTGCAGGTCGGCGCGCGATGCTCGCTCTGGGCCGGCAAGACCACAAGCCGAATCCGCGTCGGGGCGCGCACGACCTTCGGGCCGGAATGCTTCGTCACCGCCGCCGACTACGGGCTGGCCGCCGGCAGGCGGATCACCGATCAGGAGATGGTGGAGCGCGACATCACGATCGGCCAGGACTGCTGGATCGGCACGCGTGCAATCCTGACGGCGGGCATCACCATCGGCGATGGCGCCGTGATCGGCGCCGGATCCGTCGTCACCCGCGATGTGCCGTCGGGCGCGATTGCCGTCGGCGTGCCCGCGAAAGTGGTGAAGATGCGCGCCTGAGGGGCTCAGCCCAGCCGGAAGCGGCGCCAGAGATAGCCCCTCAGGGCGGACATCGAAAGAAGCGCCGCCAGGCAGAAGAAGGCGGCAAACCACCGTGTCCAGCCCAGTTGCGCGACAAGCCCCGTCTGCGGCGGATAGTAATGCGCCTCCACCAGCGCCGCCAGGCAGGCGAGCGCCGAGAGCGCCGAGGGCAGGACGAGGGGCGACAGCGACAGCCCGGTGCGTTTCGCGGCGAGCCTGATGGAGACGAGATAGCCGACGACCTCGGCCGCCAGGGCAATGTAGATCACCGTCAACACGTCGCCCGTGCGGGTGACCGCATACCACGATACCGGAAGCGACAGGACGCGGATCAGGTTTCCGGCCGCCGCGTTGCCCGAGCGCTCCTTGGCCAGCGCCACCGTCGATCCGCCCGTCTTGGCCACGCGAACCGCCTGCATCACGCTCATCGGCACGAGGATTCCAAGGATCGCCGCATATTTCGGCCCGAGCAGCAGGTGGACCACCGGCCCGCCAAGAAGCACGATCCCGAGGATGAGCACGATGCCGATCGCAAGCCCGGCTTCCACCGCTGCGGTGCCATACCAGCGGAAAGACTCCTCCCGTTCACGCGAGGCGGTGAGTTGCGGCAGGAACAGCGACTGGGTCGCCCCGGCCAGGACCAGCGTCGGCGTCAGCGTCAGCGTGATCGCCATCGAAAAGACGGCAAGCTGGCTCATCCCGAGTTCGCGCCCGACGATCAGCCGTTCGCCGTTGAACACGCCGAACAGAAGGACACCGTTGAGGAGAAGCGGCCAGCCGAAGACCGTGGCGCGCCGGATCAGGGCGAAGTCGAAGCTGAGCGCGTAGCGCCGTTCCGCCATCAGATGCGACAGGAGCACCATCGCGCCGGACTGGATGAAAAGCGAGACAAGCATGATCCGGTAGTCGCCGTAAAGCAGCGCGAGCGGCCAGAGGGCGAGCACCGAGACGAGCGGCGGGATGGCCTGGGTGGCGATCCACGGCCGGAAGTTCAGATGCCGCTTCAGCCGGTGCATGTCGAAATGCTGCAACCCGTTCACCAGCGGGATGAAGGCGATCACCTGGTAGGCCCAGGCGACATGGTCGACGCCAAGGAACCGCGCATAGGGAATCGCGATCGCGAAGAGGATGAGGCTCGACGTGACACCGCGCAGAACCTGGAAGCCCTGCATCGCCTTCTGCACATGGGGGTCGTCGCCATCCCGGTCGACCACGATCATCTGGTTGAGTCCGAGGTAGGACAGCATCTCGACGATCGACATGGCGACGGCGAAGGTCGAGGCGATGCCGTAGTCCTCGGGGCTGACAAGCCGGGCGATGATCAGATTGCGGACAAGCAGAAGCGCCGACCCGAAGGCGTTGCCCGAAACGAGCAGGAAGGCTTTTCTCAGCATTTATGCTCGTCTCGACGGTGACTGCTCGGGCTGTGTTTTCGGGCCGATCGGCCGATTTCGCAAGCGTTGACTTGAAGTGCCCGCAGCGGCGCGCAGGCCCGGCGCATGGATTGGGCGAAAGTTCGCCTCCTGCCGGCGTTGTCGGCGCCGCGGCGGCACCGGCGGGCGTCCATCCTATTCCTCGTCCGTCACCTTCCCGCGCAGGCCCTTCACCTCGCCGCGCGCGGCCTTGGCCTTCAGCCGCCGCCGTTCGCTTCCGGCCGTGGGCCGGGTGGCGATCCGCCGCTTCGGCGCGACCAGCGCGGCCCGGATCAGCTCGGCCAGGCGTTCGCGGGCAAGTTCCCGGTTGCGGGCCTGGCTGCGCGTCTCTTCCGCCCGGATCACGATGGCGCCCTCCTGGGTCCAGCGCCGTCCGGCCAGCCGCTTCAGCCGCGCCTTGACCCCGGGCGCCAGATGCGGGCTGCGCTCGGCCTCGAAGCGAAGCTCCACCGCGGTGGAGACCTTGTTCACGTTCTGCCCGCCGGGGCCGGAGGCGCGGCTGAAGACCTCGGTCAGCTCCCAGTCGGCGATGGCGATGTCGTCGGTGATGCGGAGCATGGGAAACGGCCTGCGCAGGGGGCGCGCAGAGCGTGGGGCTTTCGGCCCGGCGCCGCAAGAGGCGGGCGGCAGTCCCGCGATTTCGGCAGCAAGCCGCGGCCGCGGCATCCGCCGGCCCTGAAACCCGGCCATACGAATTGCACAGCGTCGCCGATCCGATACGATGGCCGCGGAACAAGAGGCCAACGGCAGAGCAGCAAGATGATGATTTCCAGACGGACCTTCGGGCTTGGTATGGCGCTTTCCGGCCTTGCCGCCTGCGGCGCACCCGGCGCCGCGCGCCTGAGCAGCAGCGGCCCCACCCCTCTGGCGGACGACCTGCGCCCGGTCGCCAACCCGGGCTATGACGCCTGGGTCGCCGCCTTCCGCGACCGCGCGGGGCAATACGGGCTGAGCGACGAGACGGTTTCCGCCGCCTTCCGCGGCGCGGGCTACCTCCCGGGCGTCATCACCCGCGACCGCAACCAGACCGAATTCAGGCGCAGCCTCGAGGACTACCTTTCCATCGCGGTCTCCGACGAACGGGTGGCCAAGGGGCGCGCGGCCTTTGCGGCACACCGCGCGACGCTCGCGGCGCTGGAGGCGCGCTATGGCGTGGATGCAAGGATCATCACCGCGATCTGGGGGCTGGAAAGCTTCTACGGCGAAAGGCGCGGCGATGTCCCGGTGATCTCCGCCACATCGACGCTCGCCTATGACGGGCGGCGCGGCGCCTTCTTCGAGAGCCAGCTTGTCGCGGCGCTGAAGATCCTCCGGAACGGCGACACGACGCCGGCGCGGATGACCGGAAGCTGGGCCGGCGCGATGGGGCACACCCAGTTCATCCCCACCACCTATCTCGCCCATGCCGTCGACTTCACCGGCGACGGCCGGCGCGACATCTGGGCGGACGACCCTTCCGACGCGCTCGCCTCGACCGCGAACTACCTGGCGCAGAGCGGCTGGACCCGCGGCCAGCGCTGGGGCGCCGAGGCCGGTGCCGGGGCGCCGGCGGGCAGCGTGATCCAGCCGCAGGCGGGGGGGCCGAGCTTCGTGGTCACGGCCAACTTCGGCGCGATCAGGCGCTACAACAACTCCGAGTCCTATGCGCTGGGCGTCGGGCTGCTGGCCGACCGCATCGGCGGCGCGGGACCGCTGCGCGGCAGCTTCCCGCCCGACGCCAGCGGGCTGACCAAGGCCGACCGCATCGCCCTGCAACAGCGGCTCACGGCGGCGGGGTTCGATACCGGCGGCACCGACGGCGTGATCGGCGCCAATACCCGCAAGGCGATCGAGGCGTGGCAGGCGAGCCGCGGCCTGCCGGTGACCGGGGAGCCGTCGGTGGCGCTGCTGCGCAGCCTCGGCTGAAATGGAAAGGGCCGCTCCGGATTGGAACGGCCCTCCGAGATCTACGGAGATGGGCCAGTTAGGGTGTCGAAGATCGACCGGCCCAGTCAGGGTTCTCAACCCTCGGGGTTGCCCTCAGGCCACGGCCCCCCTGACTGTCCCGACACCTCTCTCCAATATCACTCTAGACACTGGATCACCTCCTTTCTCTGGGTTGCCGTTGTCCATAGGCTGCCACAGATTTTGTGGGTGTCAAACATTTTCACGCAACTTTTTCCGTCACTTTTGAAACAATGATGCGGAATGGCACGAGCGCCACGATGGCGAGCGACATCTTCACGAGCCAGTCCGCCGTGGCGAGCGAAACCCAGAGCGGCGCCGCCGGCCCCCAGCCGATCAGCGGCAGGAGCTGGCCCGCCCAGGACACGTCGTTGCCCGGTTCGAGGAAGACGAGCGCCGCCGAGAAGGCGGTGGTGAAGAAGATCGCGGTGTCGAGCGTGGCCCCGATCAGGGTGGAGACGAAGGGCGCACGCCACCAGCTTCCGGAGCGCAGACGGTTGAAGACATGAACGTCCATCAGTTGCGCCACGAGGAATGCGGCCCCCGAACCGAGCGCGATGCGGACGGTCACGAGCGGGCCGCCGTCGCCCGCCACCTGCGTGCCGACCAGCGAACAGGCGACCCCCACCAGAAAGCCTGCCACCACCACCTTGCGCGCGGCAACGGCACCCTGGAAGCGGTTGGTGAGGTCGGTCACGAGAAAGGCGAAGGGATAGGTGAAGGCGCCCCATGTCAGCCACTGGCCGAAAAGGAACTGCACGAGGATGTTGGAGGCCACCACGATGGCGGCCATCGCCAGGATGCCGGGGATCAGGCTGCGGGTCATGTCGGTTCCGTTTTGACAAGGTGGCGGAGACTTGGCCCCGGCACGGCGTCGGAACGCGGGACCGGAACGCGCGGCCTCTACGCGCTCGGGCCGCGGCGGTCAAGTCACTCGGTCACGCGCAGATCGACAAGTTCGGTCCTCTGTGTCGGCAGGAAGTTGTCGTCGGAAACGAGCGTGAGCCGGATCGCGCCCGCACCGTCGCGCCAGGCGGCGAGACCTTCGAGATTGTCGTGGTGGCCCGGATCGGTCTGCCAGATCACCTCGTCCGCCGACACGCGGTCCCTCGCCAGCGTGATCCGCCGTACCCGGCTCGAGAACCCCAGAAGCGGCCAGTAGTCGCGCTCCAGCAGGTAGAGCCGCCCGTCCGGGCCGAAGTCGGCCCCGGTGGGCGCCCAGTTGCGATCGCGACGAAGGGTGAAGGCCACATCCGCCTCCTGCCCCCGGATGCGGTAGACCGGCGTGTCGCCGCCTTCGGGCGGCGCTTCCGGAATCGCCAGAAGCCGGCCGCCGGCGTCGACGGCAAGCGCCTCGATTCCCTTGTTGATCGTCAGGGTCTTGAAGACCGGCGGCCAGTATTCCTCGAGCCATTTCCGCCCGCCGGGGCCATAGCGGACGATCCGGTCGTGGGATTCGTAGGAAACGTAGAACCCGCCGCCTGGCGCCAGGGCCACGCCCTCGGCATCGTCCATCCAGTCCTCGAGCGGCGTGCCGTGATGCGACACCGGAAAGACCGGCGGCCCAACCTTTGCCCCCGTGACCTCGCCGCGCGGGCCGCGGGTGAAGCGGCCGGAAAAGAACGCCGCCGAATCCGACACGACGACAAAGCCCAGCCCGTCCGGTCCGAGGTCGATCGCCGAGAGGCCGCCGAAACGAGGTCGGGACACTTCCCAGACGAAGGTTCCGACCTCCTCGGCCTGCCGCGGCCGGGGCGCGGGCGCGGCCAGACCGACGACGAGCGCCAGGGCGGTCAGTCCGATGCCAAGACCCCCGCGCACTGCCGCGGCAGATCGGCCATCGTGTAGTCGCGCGGCCCCCGCTTGCGCGGCCCCTTCGGCTTCTTCGGCGGGTTCTTCAGTTCGTCGAGATATGTTGTCACCCACCATGTCAATGTCTCGTCGCACCCGTCGCCGCCCTTCGACAGGTCGGCCACCGTCGGGGTCTGCGTCTCGCAGCGGCGCGACCCGGGCGGGCATTTCAGGCGAACATGGAAGTGCGTGTTGTGCCCGTAAAGGGGGCGGATCTTCTGCAACCACGCCCTGTCGGCGGGCGTCGCCGTCCGACACATCTCGATCTTCACCGCCGCGGCGACGAAAATGCGATCAACCCGCGGGTCGGATGCGGCGGCACGCAGCAGGAGATGGTGCGCCCGCGTCCAGTTGCCGTTCACGCGCTTCTGATCGTCGGTCCGGACCGAGATCGAACTCAGGCTCTCGCGTTCGGCCCGGCTGAGGTTCAGCCGCGCCGGCGGCAGCATCCAGACGTCGGCATCAAGGCCGATCTGGTGGCTTTCGTGGCCCGATCGCATGGGGCCGCCGCGCGGCTGGCTCATGTCGCCGATGTAAAGACCGGCCCAGCCCACCTGCCGCGCCGCGGCCGAAAGCTCGATCAGGAACTGCACAAGCGCCGGCTGCCCCCAGTTGCGGTTGCGCGAAAGCCGCATCGCCTGCCAGGTCGGCCCGGTCTCCGGCAGTTGCACCAGCCCCGCGCCGCAGCCCTTGGCATAGCTGCCGATCGCCTGTGGCCGTTGCTGCGAGGCGGCCTTTTCGGCGCCGAAGAGATCCTTCGCCAGCGGCGCGGCCGAGCCGGGCGACGGCAGGAACAGGAGACAGAGAACGAGCAGACGTCCAATCATCGTGCCGGGCGCTCCCCTTGCGGCTTCACCCATATCATAAGCACAAGCCCGATCAGGAAAAGCCCCACCAGCGGCGCGATGCCGAGCCGGGCGCTGCCGGTCGCGGTCGTCGCCAGGGTGATCAAGGCGGGGGCGAGGAAGGCGGTTGCCTTGCCCGACAGTCCGTAGAAGCCGAAATCGCCGGCGGCGTCATGTTCGCTGGTATGAAAGACCATCAGCGTCCGGCTTGCCGCCTGCGCGATTCCCCCCGCCGCGCCGATCATGACGCCGCAGCCGTAGAAGATCATGTCGGGCAGCGAGGAACCTTCCGGCAGCACATGGCCGAAGAAGGCGTCGGGCGTCAGGTTCATCATCACGACGATGGTGACGGTCAGAACCAGGACGGCCATCACGATCACCGGCTTCGGCCCGGCCGAGGCGTCAAGCTTGCCCCCTGCCCAGGAAGCGAAGGTCGCCGCGATCGCGGCGACGATGCCGAACACCCCGCTCTGGATCACCGTCCAGCCCATGACGTTCGACGCGAAGGCGCCGCCGAGCGCATAGGTCGCGTTCAGCGCATCGCGGTAGAACATCGAGGCGATGAGGAAGGCGAGAAGACTGGGCCGGCGCCTGAGCGCGGAAATGGCACGGGCCAGCCCGCCCACGGCGGCGCCGACCTTCTTGCCGCCCCTGACCGCGGGTTCCCTCACCCAGAGGAAGAAGGGAATCATGAAGATCAAATACCAGAGCGCGGTGAACGGCCCGACCGACCGTGTGCCCTCCCGTGCCGCGGGATCGAGGCCGAAGGCCGGAGAGAGGCCGATCAGCGTCTTTCCGGTCTTCGCATCATCGGCAAAGAACAGCAGGAACAGGAAGAGCGCGATCACCCCGCCGAGGTAGCCGAAGGCGAAGCCGGTGCCGGAGACCCTGCCCATCTCGTCATGGCTGGCGAGGCCCGGCATCAGCGCGTTGGTGAAGTTCGTCGCCAGTTCCATCCCGATGAAGCCGAAGGCGAACCAGAAGGCCGCCCAGAAAAGCGTGGGCATCCCCGGTGCCGCCCACCAGAGCGCCCAGGCGCCGACCACATACATGATCGAAAAACCCCAGATCCACGGCATCTTGCGGCCGCGGCCGTCGGCGATGACACCGAGGAGCGGCGCAAGCACCGCGATGATCACCCCGGTCACCGTCTGAGTCGCGGTCCAGTAGGCCTGCGAGGCCGCGCTCGCCGCTTCCGCATCCATGCCGCCGGCGGCGAAATGCGCGCGGGCAAGCTCGGCGAAATAGGGGCCGAAGCTGAAGGTCAGAAGGAGCGTGTTGTAGGGCTGGCTCGCCCAGTCGAAGAACCACCAGCCCCAGATGCGCCTGCGCGCCGATATTGCCATGTGCCTGTCCCCGCGTCGCGCCGATCAAGCCCGAAAAGCCGTCCTCGCGCAAGGGTTGCGCTCACAGCTCCGGCGGCCAGGGACGTTCGGCATCGGCGGCGATCCAGGCGCCGACCCAGCCGGGCAGGACCGGGCTTTCCGCCGGCCGGTCCAGCGCCGCCAGCACCTCCGCCGTGGGTACGATCCCCGCGGAAGAGGTGATCGCCGAGCGCAGGAGCATGTGGCTGGTGCATTCGCCCGCCCGCCACATCCCCTGTTCCATATAGAAGAATCGCGCGTCCCAGCCGATGCAGCGGCTGCGCATCTCCACCCGGTCGAACATCCGTACCCGGCGGCGATAGCGGACCGTGCTGCCGGCAACGGTGATCCCCCAGCCCCGCCGGCGGATCAGGCCGACGAGCCCTGTGCGCATGGCGAGCGGAATCCGCCCGAGGTCGTAGAGCGTCAGCGTCCGGCCGTTGTTGAGTTCCATCCAGATGTCGAGATCCCAGGGCCAGCAGATGTGATGCGAGACATGCGTCCCGGTCAGCCCCAGCGGCGGGGCGTTCCGGTTCGCCCAGGTTTCCTTCACCATGCGCAGGAACGGATACATCGGCGGCGTCTCTCCCCGTGTCGTCCGCCACGGGTGGCGGAGCCGGCGGCGGAGGTCAACCTGCGACGCTGCGTTATACCGTTGCGCTGCCCCCGCCGGCACCTTACCTGTGGGCGGACCCAACGGCCGAGGACTTCGATGGTTTCGCTCTTTCAGGCGCTGATGATCATCCTGAACGTGATCTGGTTCATCATGATCGCCCATATCATCATGTCCTGGCTCCTGAACTTCCAGGTGCTGAACATCCGCCAGCCGATGGTGGCGCAGATCTGGTACGGGCTGACCCGCCTGCTGGAGCCGGTCTATGCGCCGATCCGCCGCATCCTGCCGCAGACGCCGGGGCTCGACCTCGCGCCGCTCGTCGCCTTCGTGATCCTCCTGATCCTCCAGCGTGTGCTGATCAACAACGCGGGCTTCTTCTACGGCTACTGACGCTTGCCCCGGCCCGGGCGCTGTGACAGGGTGCCGGAAAAAGAGCAGCCCCCCATGATCGCCCGCGCCGAGGAACTCCTTTCCTCCGTCTTCGGATTTGACGCCTTCCGGCCCGGCCAGGCCGAGATCGTCGCCGCCGTGGCGGAAGGGCGCAACACGCTGGCCATCATGCCCACCGGCGGCGGCAAGTCGCTCTGCTTCCAGTTGCCGGCGCTGATGCGGGAGGGTGTGACCGTCGTCATCTCGCCGCTCATCGCGCTGATGCGCGACCAGGTCCGCGCGCTTCGCGAGGCGGGGGTGGAGGCCGGCGCGCTCACCTCCGGCAACACCGAAGAGGAAACGGAGGCGGTCTTCGCCGCGCTCGACGAGGGCCGGCTGAAGCTGCTCTACATGGCGCCGGAGCGGCTTGCCTCCGGCGGCACGCTCACGCTCCTGCGCCGCATCGGCACCTCGCTCATCGCGGTGGACGAGGCGCATTGCGTCAGCCAGTGGGGCCACGACTTCCGCCCCGACTACCTGCGCATCGGCGAACTCAGGCGCGCGCTCGGCCTGCCGCTCGCGGCCTTCACCGCCACGGCGGACGAGGAGACGCGGGCCGAGATCGTCGCGCGGCTCTTCGACGGGCAGACCCCCGAGACCTTCCTGCGCGGCTTCGACCGGCCGAACATCCACCTCGCCTTCGCGGTGAAGGACCAGCCGCGGCGCCAGATCCTCGCCTTCGCCGCCGCGCGCAAGGGCCAGTCCGGCATCGTCTACTGCGGCACCCGCGCCAAGACCGGGACGCTGGCGCAGGCGCTGGCCGAGGCCGGGCACCCGGCCTGCGCCTATCACGCCGGGCTGGAGGCCGAGGCGCGCCGCGAGGTCGAGGCGCGGTTCCAGCGCGAGGACGGGCTGATCGTGGTGGCGACGGTCGCCTTCGGCATGGGCATCGACAAGCCCGACATCCGCTGGGTGGCGCATGCCGACCTGCCGAAGTCGCTCGAGTCCTACTATCAGGAGATCGGCCGCGCCGGTCGCGACGGTGCCCCGGCCGAGACGCTGACGCTCTACGGCGCCGAGGACATCCGCTTCCGCCGCAGCCAGATCGACGAGGGACTGGCGCCGCCGGAACGCAAGGCGGCCGACCACGCGCGGCTGAACGCGCTGCTCGGCCTTGCCGAGGCGACCGGCTGCCGCCGCCAGCGGCTTCTGGCCTATTTCGGCGAGACGACGGGGCCCTGCGGCAACTGCGACCTCTGCGATGCGCCGCCCGATCTGTTCGACGGGACCGAGCCGGTGCGCAAGGCGCTGTCGGCGATCCTGCGCACGGGAGAGAGCTTCGGCGCGGGCCACCTCATCGACGTGCTCACCGGCACCCTGACCGACAAGGTGCGCGAGCGCGGCCACGACGCGCTGCCCACCTTCGGCGTCGGCCGCGACCTGCCGAAGGCCGAGTGGCAGGCGGTCTTCCGGCAGATGACGGGGCACGACCTGATCCGCCCCGACCCCGAGCGCCACGGCGCCTTCCGCATGACGGAAGCCGCGCGCCCGATCCTGCGCGGCGAGGCCGCGATCACGCTCCGCCGCGACACGATCCGCACCGCGGCGAAGCCGGTGGTGAAGGCGCTGGTCTCCGACGAGGACGCACCGCTTCTCTCGGCGCTGAAGGCCAAGCGCCGGGCGCTGGCCGAGGCGGCGCGGGTGCCGGCCTATGTGATCTTCACCGACCGGACGCTGATCGAGATGGCCGAGCGGCGGCCGCACACGCTCGACGACATGGCGCGCATCTCGGGTGTCGGCGCGAAGAAGCTGGAAAGCTACGGCGCGGCCTTCCTCGAGGTGATCGCGGGCGAGGCCGCGCGGATGCACCCGGCGCGGCTGAAGCTCGCCGGCCGCGCCGCGGGCACGCTCTACGACCGCCTGATGGCGGCGCAGGCCGGGCTGGCGCGCGGCGAGGACGGCACCGGCAGGTTCCTGAGCTGCACCCATTCGACGATCCGCCGCATCGCCGAGACCCGGCCGGCGACGCTGGCCGAGCTGGACCGGATCGGCGGCATGGGCGCGCAGAAGCTCGACCGGTTCGGCGCGGCCTTCCTCGACATTCTCGCCGAGGGCTGAGCCGCGGTCTTCAGCCCGGCGCCGCGTCCGCAGCGGCGGCGGGCCCCGGCGGGCGGGCACCGGGGGGACAGAAGGCGGCGATCTTCGCCCCGATCTCGGCCTTCTTCAGCGGCTTCGTCAGGTAGTGGTCGATCCCGGCCTCGAGGACCGACACGCGGTCCCCCTCCATCGCGTGCGCGGTCAGCGCCACGATCGGCACCCGCGGCAGACCCATCGCCGCCTCCTCTGCCCGGATCGCGCGCGCGGCCTCACGGCCGTCCATCTCGGGCATGGAAATGTCCATGAAGATCAGGTCGGGCCGAAAGTCGCGCCAGTGCTCCACCGCCTCGCGGCCGTTGTTTGCGAACTGCAACTCCATGTCACAGTCGGCGACCATCTTGCGGAAGACAAGCTGGTTCGTCCGGTTGTCCTCGGCCGCGAGCACCCGCATCGGGCGCGCCGGTGCCCGGTCGGGCGAGGCGGCCGGGGGCACCGGTGCGGGCAGCTCCGGCCTGGGGTAGGACAGATCCTGCAGCACGCGCAGAAGCTGGCTGCGCAGGATCGGCTTCGGCAGGACCGCGGCGATGCCGCCGGAGCGGTCGGTCACGGCGTCGGGTTCGCAGGACAGAAGCAGGACGGGCGCGGCGGCACCGGCCGACCGCAACGCCGCGACGGTCGCCGGCCCGTCGGTTTCGGGCGGGGAGTGATCCGTCAGGATCACGTCGAAGGATCCACCCGACGCCAGCGCCGCAACGGCTTCGGCGGCGTTCCGGCAACTCGTGACCGACAGGCCGTAGGTTTCGAGCTGGCGCTGAAGGATCACCCGGTTGATGTGGATGTCGTCGACGATGAGTGCGGTCCTGAGCAGCACCGGACGGTCCGGCCCTGCGCCTGCTCCGGTCCGCTCCGCGGGGGCGAGCACGAGCTTGAAGCCGAAGCAGGAGCCCCGGCCCGGCTCGCTGTCCACCCAGACCGCCCCACCCATCAGGCCGACGAGCTGTCGGGTGATCGACAGGCCGAGGCCGGTGCCCTCGAACTTGCGGTTCGACTGGTCCTCCACCTGGTTGAACTCGCCGAAGATGTGCTCGATCTGGCCGGGCGCGATGCCGATCCCGGTATCCTCGACGGTCACGTGAAGCTCGTAGTCCCCGCCGGCAAGCTCGAGCCCGACGACGCGGGCGAGCACATGGCCCCTCGGGGTGAACTTGACCGCGTTTCCGATCAGGTTGGTGAGGATCTGGCGCATCCGCCCCGGGTCGGCAACGAAGCGGGTGGGCAGGAAGATGTCGAAATCGACGAGGAGCTTCAGCCCCTTCTCGCGCGCGAGCGGCTGGAGCAGCAGCATCACCTCGTGCAGGCAGCGTTCCAGGTCGAAGGGCTCGGGGTAGAGCCGCATCTTCTCGGCCTCGAGCTTGGAATAGTCGAGCACGTCGTTGATGATGACCAGAAGCGCCTCGCCCGAGGACCGGATCGTCTCGGCGAAGAGGCGCTGGTCCTCGGTCAGCGCGGTCTCGCACAGAAGCTCGGCCATGCCGACGACGCCGTTCATCGGCGTGCGGATCTCGTGGCTCATGTTGGCGAGGAAGGCGGATTTCGCGCGGTTGGCGGCCTCGGCCCGCGCCCGCGCCTCCTCAAGCTCGGCCTCGCGCTCCATCGCCTCGCTGATGTCGAGCGCCATCGACACGAGATCGCCCGCCTCGCCGCGCCGGTCGTGGAAGCGGATGTGACGGCCATCGCAAAGCCGGATCACCTTCGGCTCGATGGCATCACGCGCGAGTCTCTCGGTCATCTCGTGCCGCCAGTCGAGCGCTTCCTCGCCTTCGAGATCGGCGATCCCGTCCGACAGCGCCTCAAGCGCGCGATAATAGCTGTCGCCGAGCCGCAGCCCGTCCGCGCCGAACAGGCCCAGATAGGCCTGGTTGGCCGAAACGAGCCGCGCATCGACGTCGAAGACGGCGAACCCGTCCTCGATGGTCTCGATCGCCTCCCAGAGGCGGCGCTGCGCCACCTCCGCCTCGGAGGTCGCCCGTTCCAGATCGTGCATCACCTGCACGTTCTGGCCCTTGAGCGATTCGGCCTCGTGCCGCTGCGCGACGATCTGGTCGGAAAGCGCACGGGCATGGCGCGAAAGCTGCGCGTTGGCGGCGAACAGCTCGCGCTTCTTCTGTTCCAGAAGCCGTTCGGCGGCGAGCCTTGCCCGCCGTTCCCGCGCCAGCTTCTCGGCCAAGCTCAAGACCGGCTCCGCCACGTCCGCCCTTTCCGTCGCACACCGGCCGACCATGCCCGACCGTGGTGAACGAAGGCTTAAGCGCAGCCCTCGCGACGCGCCGCCGCTTGCCAACCCGCGGGCGCCCGTGCCAGCATCCGCACATTGCCCTGCCCAAGGAGATTTCCATGCGCGCCTTGACCGCTGCCGCCCTGCTGGCGGGACTTTTCCTTGCCGCGCCAGCCACGGCCGATGATCGCGACTATCTCCCCGGCCGGCACGCCGTGATGGTCGAGGGGGTGGATTTCCCCGGCGCCGATCTCGCGCCGCTGTTCGACGTGAGCTTCGAGACCTGCGAGGCCACCTGCCTTGCTGATGCATCCTGCCGGGCCTTCACCTACAATCGCCGCTCCAGCGCCTGTTTCCCCAAGTCCGCGGTCACGGCCGAGCAGCCCTACCAGGGCGCGATCTCGGGGCGGGTGCTGGCCACCGATCCCGCCGCCCTTGCCTCGGCCCCTCTTCGCGCCGCCGAACTCACCTTCCTCCGGTCCGAGGATTTCGACGCGGCGCTGGCACAGGCGCGCGGGCTCGGCGCCGAACATGTCGCCGGCGAGGCGAGCGAGGCCGACCTCGTTGCTGCCGCCGAAGCCGCGCGCGCGGATGGCGACCGGCAGCGGGCGATGCGGCTGACCGGCGCGGCGGTCACGCTTGCCGACGACGCCGGGCTCTGGGCGGATTACGCCCTGACCCTTCTCGACATCCCGACCGGTGACGAGGCGGTCCGTCAGGGCTATGCCGGGCGCGCCGCGACGGCGGCGGTCAACGCCTATCTGAGGACCGACAGCAAGGCGCTGAGGACGAATGCGCTTGTGACGCTGGCGCGCGCCTTCGAAATCGCGGGGCGCGGCCGCGACATGATCCCGGCGCTGCGACTCGCCCAGTCGCTCCAGCCGCGCGACGACACCGCGGCGCTGCTCGACGACGCGATCGGCAAATACGGGTTCCGGGTTTCCGAGACGCGGGTGGAGAGCGACAGCGCGGCGCCCCGCATCTGCGCCGCTTTCACCGAGGAACTGGCGAAGGCCGGCACCGACTACGCGACCTTCGTCAAGCTGCCCGAGGCCGGGTTGACGGTGGAGCCGCAGGGCAGCGAAATCTGCATCGGCGGCCTGAAGCACGGCAGCCGCTATGCCATCACCTTCCGCGAAGGTCTTCCCGCCGCCTCGGGCGAGGAACTGGGCCGCGACGTGATCGTCACCCAGTATGTCCGCGACCGCTCTCCCGCCGTCAGCTTCCCCGGCCGCGCCTATGTGCTGCCCAAGGTGGGCTCCACCGGCATCCCGGTGCAGACGGTCAACGCGACCGCGCTCGACCTGACGCTCCTTCGCCTCTCGGACCGCAACCTGATCCGGGCGATGCAGGGCGACTATTTCGGCCGCCCGCTCGACTACTGGTCGGCGGACCATCTGAGAAACGAGGTGACCGAGGAGGTCTGGACCGGCACCGGCGAGGTCGGGATGGAGGTCAACCGCGACGTCACCACGCTCCTGCCGCTCGGCGATGTCATGAAGAACCTCGGCCCCGGCATCTATGCGCTCCAGGCCGCCGTGCCGGGGCTCGATCCCTACGACCATCCGGCGGCGACGCAGTGGTTCGTGATCTCCGACCTCGGCCTCACCGCGATGGAGGGGGCGGACGGGCTCCATGTCTTCGTCCGCGCCCTGGCCGATGCCGCGGCGGTGGAGGGTGCGACCGTGACGCTGGTCAACCGGGCGAACGCGGTGATCGGCACGGCCATGACCGATGCGCAGGGCTACGCGCAGTTCGGCGCCGGGCTGACCGCCGGGACCGGCGGGGCGGAGCCGGCGCTGGTGACGGTGGAGAAGGGCAACGACATGGCCTTCCTGTCGCTCGCCGAGCCGGAGTTCGACCTTTCCGACCGCGGCGTCGCGGGGCGGGAGCCGGCGCCGCCGATCGACGTCTTCCTGTCGACCGACCGCGGCGCCTACCGCGCGGGCGAGACGGTGAACGCCACGATCCTCGCGCGCGACGCGAAGATGGCCGCACTCGACGGCCTGCCGATGACGGCGCGGCTGGTGCGGCCGGACGGGGTGGAATATTCCCGCGCGCTGCTCGCCCCCGCCGGCGCGGGCGGCTTCACCGCTGCGCTGCCGCTTTCCGGCACCGCCCCGCGCGGCACCTGGCGGATCGAGACCTTCGTCGAGGAGAAGACCGTGCTCGCCGCGCAGGGCTTCCTCGTCGAGGATTTCCTGCCCGAACGGATCGACTTCACCCTGTCGCTGCCCGACGGCGCGATCCGGCTGTCCGACACGCCCGCACTTTCGGTCGATGCCCGCTACCTTTTCGGCGCGCCGGGCGCCGGGCTCCAGATCGAGGGCGACCTGCGGCTGACCGCGCTCAATGCGCTCGACGCATTCCCCGGCTACACCTTCGGCCGGCATGACGAGCCGTTCTCCCCTTGGCGCGACAGCCTCGCCGGGGCGGCGGAGACCGACGAGGCGGGCCATGCCGAAGTGCCGGTGGCATTCCCCGACCTCGGCGAGGCGGCCAACCGCCCGCTCGAGGCGCGGATCGCGCTGCGGCTCAAGGAAGGCTCGGGCCGGCCGGTCGAGCGCGACATCACCCGCCGCATCCTGCCCGACGCACCGGTGATCGGCATAAGGCCGGCCTTCGCCGAGGGCACGGTGCCGCAGGGGGCGGAGGCCGAATTCTCCCTGGTTGCGGTGGGCCCGGACGAAAGGCCGGCGGCGCGGCAGGTGCACTGGACCGTCAACCGGGTGGAGACCAGCTACCAGTGGTATTCGCTCTACGGCGACTGGAACTGGGAGGTAACGACGACCCGCGCCCGCGTGGCCGAAGGTGACGCGATGCTGACACCGGGGGGGCCGGTCATGGTTTCCGCTCCGGTGGACTGGGGCAACTACGAGATCGTGGTGGAGGCGACGGACGGCGCCTATGCCGCCACCTCGATGGCGTTCTACGCCGGCTGGTATGTGCCCGCCGACGCCTCCGAGACGCCCGACACGCTGACCGTCGCGCTCGACAGGCCGGCTTACCGGCCGGGCGAGACCGCGAAGCTCAGGATCGAGCCCCGGGCGGATGGCGTGGCGCTGGTCACCGTGCTGTCGAACCGGCTGATCGACATGAAGGCGGTGCCGGTCACCGCGGGCGAGAACGTGATCGACCTGCCGGTGACCGACGACTGGGGCGCCGGCGCCTATGTCACCGCCTCGGTGATCCGTCCGCTCGCCACCGAGGCCGGCCGCGCGCCCGCCCGGGCGCTCGGCCTGTCCTACGCCCCGGTCGATCCCGGCGCGCGCAAGCTTTCGGCCGCGTTCGAGGTGCCCGCCGAGGCGGCGCCGCGCGGGCCGCTGGCGGCCACACTGAAGGTCGAGGGCGCGGCGGCAGGCGATCAGGTCTTCGCCACCGTCGCCGCGGTGGACCTCGGCATCCTCAACCTCACCGGCTTCGCCTCTCCCGACCCGGAGGGCCACTACTTCGGCCAGCGCAAGCTCGGCGTCGGCATCCGCGACCTCTATGGCCGGCTGATCGACGGGCGGACCGGCGCCGCCGGCATGGTGCGCTCCGGCGGCGATGCCGCGGGCGGGCTGAGGATGCAGACACCGCCCCCGACCGAGGAACTGATGGCCTGGTTCTCCGGTCCGCTGACGGTCGGTGCCAAGGGCACCGCCCGCATGGAAATCCCGCTGCCGGCCTTCAACGGCACGGTGCGGCTGATGGCCGTGGCCTGGTCGAAGACCGCCGTGGGGCAGGCAGAGGCGGATGTGCTGGTCCGCGATCCGGTCGTGGTCACCGCCTCGGTGCCGCGCTTCCTCGCGCCCGGCGACACCTCGCGGATGCTGCTGGAGATCGTCCATGCCACCGGCCCCGCCGGCCGGATGGGCCTCGACGTGAGCGGCGAGGGGCTGGTGCTCGGCACCGCGCCCTCCGGCCTCGACCTGGCGGAGAAGGGCAAGGCCGAAATCAGCGTGCCCCTGACCGCGCCCGATGCCGAAGGCACCGCCACGGTGCGGGTCGCGCTGACCACGCCGGACGGCAGGCAGCTTCTCAAGACGCTGGTGATCCCGGTCCGGGCCAACGATCCCGAGATCGCCCGCCAGAGCCGGTTCGACCTGGCGGCGGGGGCGAGCTTCACGCTCGACGGGAACGCCTTCGCCGGGCTGCTGCCGGGCTCGGGGCGCGCCACGCTGGCGGCGGGCCCGCTCGCCCGGTTCGACGCGCCCGGCCTTCTCGCCGCGCTCGACGCCTATCCCTACGGCTGCACCGAGCAGCTCACGTCGAAGGCCCTGCCGCTCCTCTACTTCGAGGAGGTCGCCACGGCGATGGGCGCCGCCGGCGGCAGCGACGTGAGGCAGCGGGTGGAGGAGGCGATCGCCGCGATTCTGCTCAACCAGTCGCCGAACGGCGCCTTCGGCCTGTGGTCTCCGGATGCGGGCGACCTCTGGCTCGACGCCTATGTCACCGACTTCCTCAGCCGCGCCCGGGCGCAGGGCTACACCGTGCCCGACACCGCCTTCCGCAACGCGCTCGACAACCTGAGGAACCAGGTCAACTACGCGCCCGACTTCGACGAGGGCGGCGGGCCCTATGCCTATGCGCTGATGGTGCTGGCGCGCGAGGGCGCGGCGGCGATCGGCGACCTGCGCTACTACGCCGACGTCAAGGCCACGGCCTTCGACACGCCGGTCGCCGCCGCCCAGCTCGGCGCCGCGCTTGCCGCCTACGGCGACCAGCGGCGGGCGGATGCGATGTTCACCGCAGCGGCGCAACTTCTCGCCCGCCAGGGCACGGCGGAGGCGCATCTGTGGCGCGCCGACTACGGCACCAACCTGCGCGACGCGGCCGCACTTCTCGCCCTTGCCACCGAGGCCGGGTCAGCCGCGGTCGATGCCGGCACGCTCGGCGGCTCGGTCGCCTCGGCGATGGCCGGCCAGCGGCTCTCGACCCAGGAGGCGGCCTGGGCGCTTCTGGCCACCCATGCGCTGATCGACCGGCCGGGGACCGAAGGCTTCACCGTCAACGGCGCGCCGGTCACCGGCCCGCTCGTCCGCGTGCTGGATGCCGACGCGGCAGAGCCGCAGGTCATCACCAACGGCAGCGGCCGCGCGGCGACGCTGACGCTCACCACCTTCGGCGTGCCGACAGAGCCGGAACCGGCGGGCGGCAAGGGCTATGCCATCGTGCGCAGCTACTACACGCTCGAGGGCGAGCCCGCCGACATCGCCACCGTGAGGCAGGGCACCCGCCTCGTCGCCGTGGTCGAGGTCACGCCGACCGCGAAGGGCGAGGCGCGGCTGATCGTCAACGACCCGCTGCCGGCGGGGTTCGAGATCGACAACCCCGCGCTTCTGCACTCGGGCGACATCGCCGCGCTCGGCTGGCTGGAGACGGCGGAGACCCGCACCGCCGAGTTCCGCCAGGACCGCTTCATCGCCGCGGTGGACTGGACCTCGCCCGACCCGTTCCGGCTGGCCTACATCCTCCGCGCCATCTCTCCGGGGACGTTCCGCCAGCCGGCCGCCAGCGTCGAGGACATGTATCGCCCCGACTACCGGGCCCGGACCGCCACGGGGACGGTCACGGTGACGGAATGAAGCCGCTCCTGCCGCTCGCGCTGGCGGCGGGGCTCTTCGCCGCCGGCCTCGCCCGCGACGCGGCCGATCTCTGGATCGACCGGACGGTGCTGCCGCCCCTTGCGGTGGAGACCGGGGTGGAGGTGACGGCGCGCGACGGCACGCTCCTGCGCGCCTTCACCGTCGCGGGCGACCGCTGGCGGCTGGAGCCCGGGGCGGTCGACCCGGATTTCCTTTCCATGCTTGTCGCCTACGAGGACCGGCGGTTCTACCGCCACGGCGGGGTGGATCCGCTCGCGCTTTTGCGCGCCGCGGGCCAGGCGGCGGCGAACGGCCGTGTCGTCTCCGGCGGATCGACGCTGACGATGCAGGTGGCGCGGCTTCTCGAAAGCAGCGGCACCGGGCGGCTGGCCGGCAAGCTCCGCCAGATCCGCGTGGCGCTGGCGCTGGAACGGCGGTTGACGAAGGACCAGATCCTCGGCCTCTACCTTCGCCTCGCGCCCTACGGCGGCAACCTCGAGGGCGTCCGCGCGGCGACGCTGGCGTATTTCGGCAAGGAACCGCGGCGGCTGACCCCGGCCGAGAGCGCGCTGCTGGTGGCCCTGCCGCAGTCGCCCGAGGCGCGCCGGCCGGACCGGGCGCCCTCGGTGGCGGTCGCGGCCCGGGC
>JBDHSQ010000020.1:0-37960 GCA_039808285.1 Paracoccaceae bacterium | reverse complement strand
GCGCGCTTTCCGCCGGGATGCGTCGCTTTCCGCGTGGCGGGAGGGCCGCGCCGGGCCGATAAGATGCGGCGGAGGAAGCGCGCCCGTCCCATGTATGTCCTGCACTACGCCCCCGACAACGCCTCGCTGATCGTGCGCCTCGCGCTCGAGGAGATGGGCGTGCCCTACCGCACCGCGCTGGTCGACCGCGCGACGCGGGCCCAGGACGGCCCGGCCTACCGGCGGCTCAACCCCGCCGGGCTGATCCCGGCGCTGGAGACGCCGGAGGGCGCGCTCTTCGAGACCGGCGCGATCCTGCTGTGGCTCGCCGACCGCCACGGTGCGCTGGCGCCCCCGCCGGGCGACCCGGCCCGCGGCGATTTCCTCAAGTGGCTGTTCTTCACCTCGAACACGCTCCATGCCGAGACGCGGATGCTGTTCTATCCAGACCGCTACGCCGGGACGGAGGCGACCGTCGCCGCCTTTTCCGGCAAGACCCGCGCCCGCATCGCCCGCCACCTCGGCCTTCTCGACGAAATGGCCGCGACCCGGCCTAGCTGGTGCAGGCCCGACGAGCCTTCGGCCCTCGCCTGCTACCTCGCCGCGCTCCTGCGCTGGCTCGCGCTCTACCCTAGGGACAGCGCCGGCTGGCTCGACCTTACCGCCTGGCCCGCCCTGCGGGCCCTCGCCGCGGCGATGGAGGTGCGCCCCGCCGCCCGGCGGGCGGCCCTTGCCGAAGGGCTCGGGGACACCATCTTCACCAGACCCTCCTACGCAAACCCGCCCGAGGGCAGCGCGACCTGAAAGGAAACCCATGTTCCTCTCCGTCTTCGAAATGTTCAAGGTGGGTGTCGGCCCGTCGTCGTCGCACACGATGGGGCCGATGGTGGCGGGCGCGCGCTTTCTCGACAGCTTGCGCGCCTCGCCGTTCCAGCCGAAAGGCCTGCGCGCCTCGCTGCACGGCTCGCTCGCCTTCACCGGCAAGGGCCACGCAACCGACCGCGCCACGATCCTCGGCCTGGCGGGTTTCCTGCCCGACAGCTACGACCACGACAAGGCCGAGGCGGCGCTGGCCGCGATCGCCGAGACCGGCACCGTGACTCCGCCGGGCCTGCCCGCGCTCGCCTTCCGGCCGGAAACCGACCTGGTGTTCGACTACCGCGAACGGCTGCCCGGCCATGCCAACGGCATGGTCCTGATGGCGACCGACGCGCAGGGCGACGTGATCCTGAAGGAGACCTACTATTCGATCGGCGGCGGCTTCGTGCTGACGGCGGCCGAGCTTGCGGCGGCGGACAAGAGGGCCGCGGCGCCCTCCGGCGTGCCCTATCCGTTCGAGACCGCGGCCGAGATGCTGGCGATGGCCGCGGCGTCGGGCAAGTCGATCGCCGGGATGAAGCGCGCCAACGAGCGCCATTTCCGCAAGCCCGAGGAGATCGACGCCGGGCTCGCCCGGCTCTGGCAGGTGATGGACGACTGCATCGAGCGCGGGCTGAAGGGCGAGGGCATCCTGCCCGGCGGGCTGAAGGTGCGCCGCCGTGCGAAGGCGATCCACGAGGCGCTTCTGGCCGAACGCGGGCTGAACCTCGTGCCGCCGCACACGATCAACGACTGGATCAGCCTCTACGCGCTCGCCGTGAACGAGGAGAACGCGGTCGGCGGCCAGGTCGTCACCGCGCCGACCAACGGCGCGGCGGGCGTGCTGCCGGCGGTGCTGCGCTACTGGCTCGACCATGTGCCGGGCGCCTCGCCGGCGCGGATCGGGGAATTCCTGCTGACCGCCTCGGCGATCGGCGGGCTGTGCAAGCACAACGCCTCGATCTCCGGCGCCGAGGGCGGCTGCCAGGCCGAGATGGGCAGCGCCGCGGCGATGGCCGCGGCCGGGCTCTGCGCCGTGATGGGCGGCACGCCCGAGCAGGTGGAGAACGCCGCCGAGATCGCGCTCGAGCACCATCTCGGGATGACCTGCGACCCGGTGAAGGGCCTCGTCCAGGTGCCCTGCATCGAGCGGAACGCGCTCGGCGCGATCAAGGCCGTCTCGGCCGCCTCGCTCGCGCTCAGGGGCGACGGCCAGCATTTCGTGCCGCTCGACGCCTGTATCGAGACGATGCGCCAGACGGGCAAGGACATGCACGAGAAATACAAGGAAACCTCGCTCGGCGGCCTCGCCGTCAACGTGCCGAACTGCTGACGGACGGTCCCGCACCCCTCCGGGGTATTTGCGGCGAAGGCTGGCGCCCGCGTCGCGGGGCCGTCCCCCGCGTCGCTTTCGGGATGGACGGCACCGGCGGGCCGCGGTAGCCGGGCGGCATGAACCCCTCCGACCGCATCCTGCCCGGCGTGGCGCTGATGATCGCCTTCTGCATCGCGGCGCCGCTGATCGACGTCGCCTCGAAGCTTGCCGCGCAGGGCGTGCCGGTGGGCGTGATCGTGCTTGGCCGCGGCGTGGTGCAGGCGGCGCTGATGCTGCCCTTCGTGCTGGCCATGCGCCTGCCCCTTGCGACCGGCCGCCGCGACCTCGCGCTCCTGACGTTCCGCGGCGCCCTTCTTCTGGCCTCGACCTACTGCTTCGTCGCCGCGGTCCGCGTCATGCCCATCGCCGACGCGCTCGCCATCGTCTTCGTCGAGCCGTTCGTCATCCTCCTCATCGGCCGCTTCGCGTTCCACGAGGCGGTGGGGCCGCGCCGGCTCGCCGCCTGCGTCGTGGGCTTCGTGGGCTCGCTCCTCGTCATCCAGCCCTCCTTCGCGGCCTTCGGCCCGGTGGCGTTCTTTCCCCTCGGCACCGCGATCTGCTTTGCCTTCTACATCATCGTGACGCGGTCGCTCTCGCGCAGCGTGCACCCGGTACCGATGCAGTTCCACACGGCGTTCCTGTCGGCGCTCCTCTGCCTGCCAATGCTCGCGCTCGGCACCGCGGCGGGCGAACCGTCGACGACCTTCGTCCTGCCCGAAGGCATCTTCTGGCTCTGGGTCTTCTGCGTGGGCCTCGCCTCGGCGGTCAGCCACATGGCGATGACCTATGCGCTGAAATTCGCCCCCTCCTCGACGCTGGCGCCGCTCCACTATCTCGAGATCGTCACGGCGACACTCTTCGGCTATCTCGTCTTCGGCAATTTCCCGAACCCGCTGACGCTGACGGGGATCGCGATCATCGTCGCCTCGGGGCTCTACATCATCCACCGCGAACGGGTGACCGACCGGGCCCGGCGGCTCACCACGCCGTCGCCTGCCTGAACCCCGCGAGGGCGGCGGCGAGCGCCGCGCGCGGCAGGATCACCAGCATCCCCGGCGCCGTGAACCGCATCTCGACCGGGCCCTCGGCCAGGTTCGAGGTGCCGATCCTTCCGTCGGGGCGGAACTCGAGCCCGCCGATCGGCCAGCGCAGGCCGCGCGCCTCGCCCGTGACCGGTGCCATCGGAAAGAGCGAGACCCGCGTGCCCGGTGCGAGATCGAGCGCGAGGCGGCGCGGCGCGGCGAAGGCCACGTCCTTCGCGGTCAGGACCAGGCAGCGCCGCGACGGATGTCGGACGAGCGCGTTCCAGGCGGCGAGCATGTGGTCGGCGCGCGGCCCCGCGAAGCCGAGGCCGAGGATGAAGGGCGCCTCGATCCGCACCAGGCATTTCTCGAAATCGGTCGTCTCCTGCTCGGCCACGCGCAGGAAGCGCCCGGACGGGATCGCGGCGCGGGCGGCGGCCGTCACCGAATCGAGATCGCCGATCACGCGATCGGGAATGCGGCCGGCCCGCACCGCCTTATTGGCGCCACCATCGGCGGCTACCAGCAGGGGCGCGAGCCGGAGCGCCGCCGCGAGCGCATCCTTGCGGAAGGTGCCGGCGCCGACGAGCGTGACCGGCAGGGAAGATTGGACAATCTCGGCTATCATGGCAGAATTGATGACGATTGCGGCGCAATACCACATTATTGGCCAGAAAAAATCCTTCAATTTACCCGGTTTTGTCCACGCTGACGCGCCAGTTCGGGTCCAGCCTGAACCGGCAGGCAATAGGCAGAAGGCGAGCGATACATGATCGGTCCCAGCAAGATCCTGACGGTCTCGTACGGCACGTTCTCGTGCACGCTGGAAGGTTTCGACGACCCGTTCAACACGATGAGGGCGATCGCCGAGTATTTCCGCGACCTTGCCGCCGAGGACCGTTATTTCGGGGCGACCCCGCCCACGCCGGACGCCGAGATGCTTCACCGCATCGCCGAGCGCGAGATCCACCGCCGGGTCGAGGCCCGCGTCGGCGAAGAGGGAATCGTCCTGCGCGCCGCGGACGAGCCGATCGCCACACCGGTTGCCGCCCCCCGAAGCGAAACGTCCGCCGCGGCGCTGGCCGCCGGCGCCGTTGCCCGGACGGTCGTCGCACCCGCCATCACGCCCGCCGCCGGGAATGCCGCCGCGCCGGAGCCCGCCGCAGAGGAGGAAGGCGCCGACCGTCCCGACTCCATCTTCGCCAACGACATCGCGGTCGGCCCCGAAGCTGCGCCCGAAGCCGCGCCCGACGCGGCGGACGCGCCCGCCGTCGCCGGAGCCGCCGCGCCGGCGGCCGATCACGACAGCAGCGACGTCGCGGCGAAGCTGGCGCGCATCCGCGCCGTGATCGCCGCCGCCCAGGCCGCGAAGACGGCCCCCGCCGCACCCGCCGCCGATGCGGCCGCCGAAGCCGGGGCCGCAGCGGGGATCGCAGCCGGGATCGCAGCCGGGGCGGACTTCGAGGAGGAGGAAAGCCCCGCCGCCGGGCCCGCGGCGTTCGAGGAAGAGCCCGAGAGCGGGCCTCTCGAGGCGGTCGCTGCGGTCGACGACGATTTCGGCTTTGATCTGGAACTGGACGAACTGCACGCGGTGCGGCCGGCCGCGGCCGCGCCGGCGGCTGCCGAGCCGGCACCCGAGATGGAGGAGGTCGCCGGCGAATTCGCCGAGGAGCTGACCAGCGCCGGGATCGCGGAACCGGCCGCCGAAGCCGCCGCCGTCCTCTCCGGAGAGGAAGCGCCGGAGGCCGCAGAGCTCATCTCCGAGCCGCTGTCCGAGCCCCTGTCCGAGCCCCTGCCCGAGCCCCTGTCCGAGCCCCTGTCCGAGCCCCTGCCCGAGGCCGCGGAATCGGGCGAGGAAACCGCCGAGGACTGGACCCCGGAATCGGCCCAGGCCGACGAGGCGATGGAGGACGAGGACTACGCGGCGCTTGCGCTTGCGACGCTGACCGGCGCGGAGCCGGAGGCCCCCGCCGAGACTCGTGCCGAAACCGATGCCGGGGCCGCGGCGGCGTCGGGGGACGAGGCGCTCGACCTGTCGGGCTGGCGCGTGGCCGAGGCTGCCGCCGACGTGGAAGTGTCCGCGGAAGAGACCGCCGGCGAAGACACCGGCGACGAGTGGGACGACGGCTGGGACGACGACTTCGCAGCCGTGGCCGAGGACGCTGAGGCCGGAAAGGCCGCTGCGCAGGACGACGCCGAAGGCGCGCCCGCCGCGACCGAGCCGGCCGAGCGGCGTCCGGGCTTCTTCGAACGTGCCCGCGCCCGCGTCATCAAGATTCGCCGCGGTGCCGCCTCCGGCCCCGAAGCCGAACCCGAGACCGAAGCCGAAGCCGAACCCGCCGGGGCGGCAGCGCACGGCCTCCCCTCCGCCGAAGCGGCTGGAGAAGAACCGGCTCCTGCAGCCGGGGCCGCGATGCCGGAGGCCGCCGAGGCCGGGGACGATGCTGCCCACGCCGCGATCTTCGCCGCGCTGAACGAGGCGGACGGCGGCGAGCCGGTCTTCGAGGACGATCTGGCCGGGACGGCAGAGGAAGCGGAAGCCGCCGAAGCCGGGGCCGAAGATGCCGCGATCCTCGCCGGGATCGGCGCGGCGATCGGCGCGGCCGGGACCGAGGCGCAGGAGGACGGCGAGGACGACGACGACGACACGCTTCTCAACGAATTGTCGGCGATCGCCCGCGACGCCCGCCGCGACGCCCACGAGGGCCGCGCGATCCTCGAGGACCAGGCCGGTGACGGCGAGGCTTCGGTCGAGCGGCTGATGGAGGAGGCGAAGTCCAAGCTGGAAGGCGTCGAAAGCCGCCGCCGGTTCTCGGCCATCGCGCATCTGAAGGCCGCCGTGGCCGCGACCGTGGCCGACCGCAAGCTCAAGTCCCACGACGTGGCCAGCGACGAGGGTGCCTCGCCGGTCGAGGACATCGAGCGCTATCGCGACGACCTCTCGAAGGCCGTCCGTCCGCGCCGCCCGACGACCGAGGGCGCGGCGATGACGCGCCGGCCCGAGATCAGCGATCGCCCCGCGCCCCTGGTTCTCGTCTCCGAGCAGCGGGTCGACCTGGACGACGAGACGGTGAAGCCCGCCGCCACGATCCGGCCGCGCCGGATCGGCGCCGCGGCCCTGACGGTTGCCGAGGTGGAGGACGATTTCGCCGAAGAGGCGCCGCTGTCGCCCGAGGAGGCCAGGAACTTCGCCGAATTCGCCGACCGCCTCGGGGCGGCAAACCTCGCCGAGCTTCTCGAGGCCGCCGCCGCCTATACCGCGACGGTCGAGGGAATGCCGCATTTCTCGCGCCCCCACATCCTGAGGAAGGTGTCGGGCTATACCGAAGAGGACGAATTCACCCGCGAGGACGGATTGCGATCGTTCGGGATGCTGCTGCGGCAGGGCAAGATCCAGAAGATCAGCCGCGGGCAGTTCACCATCACCGAGGCCTCGCGTTTCATGTCCGAGGCGCGCCGCGCGGCGCGCTGAACCGGCACCGGCGATAACGAGTGTCAGGCGGAGCGGTCCCCGGACCGCTCCGCCTTTGCATCGGGGGCCTTTGCATCGGGGGCCTTTGCCTCCGTGTCGGCCTTGCCGATGCCGCGGAAGACGGAACGGAAGGGCACGATCCAGACGAGGCCGAGGGTGACGTAGACGGCAAGCTCGGCCAGCACCGGCAGCCGGCCGAAGCGCGCGTCCATCCAGCCGCTCAGCGAGACCGCGGCGACGATCCAGGCCGGCAGGCCGAGCGTCAGGACCAGCACCGAGAGCCGGCGGCGGGCGCGCCAGGAAAGGGCCATCCGCGCGCCCTCAGTCCTCGAACGGGTCGGTGACGAGGATCGTGTCCTCGCGCTCGGGGCTCGTCGACAGCATCGCCACCGGGCACTGGATCAGCTCCTCGATCCGGCGGACGTATTTCACCGCCGCACCGGGCAGGTCGGCCCAGGACCGCGCGCCCTCGGTCGAGGCGCTCCAGCCCTCGACCTCCTCGTAGACCGGCCGGCAGCGGGCCTGGAGGTCGGCCGCGGTCGGCAGGTGGTCGAGCACCCTGCCGTCAAGCTCGTAGCCGGTGCAGATGCGGATCGTCTCGAACCCGTCGAGCACGTCGAGCTTGGTCAGCGCGATGCCGTTGATGCCGGAGATGGCGCAGGTCTGGCGCACCAGCACCGCGTCGAACCAGCCGCAGCGGCGCTTCCTGCCCGTGACCGTGCCGAACTCGCGGCCCCGTGTCCCCAGCCGCTCGCCGTCGGCGTCGTGAAGCTCGGTCGGGAACGGCCCCTCGCCCACCCGTGTCGTGTAGGCCTTGACGATGCCGAGCACGAAGCCGATCGCGCCGGGCCCGAGCCCGACGCCGGTCGCCGCCTGCCCGGCGATCACGTTCGACGAGGTGACGAAGGGATAGGTGCCGAAGTCGATGTCGAGGAGCGAGCCCTGCGCGCCCTCGAAGAGGATGCGCCTGCCGGCCCGGCGCGCCTCGTTCAGCACCTTCCAGACCGGCGCGGCGTATTGCAGGATCTCCGGCGCGATCGCGTTCAGCTTCGCCAGGAGGCCGGCACGATCGACGGGATCGAGCCCGAGCCCGGCGCGCAGCGCGTTGTGGTGGACGAGCGCGCGGTCGACGCGCAACTCCAGCGTCGCCGGGTCGGCGAGGTCGGCCACCCGGATCGCCCGGCGCCCCACCTTGTCCTCGTAGGCCGGGCCGATGCCGCGGCCGGTGGTGCCGATCTTGGCCACGCTCGCCTGCGCCTCGCGGGCGCGGTCCAGCTCGCCGTGGTAGGGCAGGATCAGCGGCGTGTTCTCGGCGATCATCAGCGTCGCCGGGCTGATCTCCACCCCCTTCTCGCGGATCGCGGCAATCTCGGCCACCAGATGCCAGGGGTCGAGCACCACGCCGTTGCCGATCACCGAAAGCTTGCCGCCGCGGACCACGCCCGAGGGGAGCGCATTGAGCTTGTAGACCTCGCCGCCCACGACCAGCGTGTGGCCCGCGTTGTGGCCGCCCTGGAAGCGGGCGATCACGTCGGCGCGTTCCGACAGCCAGTCGACGATCTTGCCCTTGCCCTCGTCGCCCCACTGGGCCCCCACCACCACGACATTGGCCATCCGTCCCGCTCCTTGCCCGGCAAACCGGCTGACGTATAGCCGCGCCCCGCGCCGGGCGAAACCGGTTTTTCGCGGGCCGGTTCCGCCGGCGGCGCACCGGAACCGGAACCCGAACGGGGGTTGCGGCAGGGCCGGCATGGCCCTAGATAGGCGCGTCGGCAAGTGACAAAGGCCCCCGCATGGAAAACGTCGTCCTCACCGTCCATCTGATCATCGCGCTCTTGATGATCGGCGTCGTGCTCCTGCAACGGTCGGAGGGCGGCGGGCTCCTGTCGGGCGGGGGCGCGTTCTCGGCACGCGGCGCGGCGAACGCGCTGACCAAGCTCACCTGGATTCTCGCCGCGGCCTTCATCGCCACCTCGATCACGCTGACGATCCTCGCCGCCGAGAAATCGAAGGGAACCTCGGTGCTCGACACCGCGACGGGCACGCCCGAGGCGCCGGCCGACACCGCCACGCAGCCTGCCACGCAACCCGCCGCCCCCTCGGGCGACCTGTTGCCGCCCCCCGCCACCGACGCGCCGGCCGCACCGCCTCCCGCCGACTAGGGCCCACCACAACGCTTTGGCTGCGCCCGCGCGGCGCGCCACAAGAATTTGCGGTCCGGTTGCGGGCGGGACGCGAATCTGCTACTTGTCAAATCCCGTGATGCCGTGTCGCCAAGCGACCGGCAAACCCAAGAAACTTGAGGCAGTCACGGGAGAACCACCGCATGGCACGATACGTCTTCATCACCGGCGGCGTGGTCTCCTCGCTCGGCAAGGGCCTGGCCTCGGCGGCACTCGGGGCGCTTCTCCAGGCGCGCGGCTTCTCGGTCCGGCTGAGAAAGCTCGACCCCTACCTCAACGTCGATCCCGGCACGATGTCGCCCTTCGAGCATGGCGAGGTCTTCGTCACCGACGACGGGGCGGAAACCGACCTCGACCTCGGCCACTACGAACGTTTCACCGGGGTGCACGCCCGCAGGACCGACAGCATCTCCTCGGGCCGCATCTATTCCAACGTGCTCGAGAAGGAGCGCCGCGGCGATTACCTCGGCAAGACCATCCAGGTCATTCCCCACGTCACCAACGAGATCAAGGATTTCATCAGGATCGGCGACGACGAGGTCGACTTCATGCTGTGCGAGATCGGCGGCACCGTGGGCGACATCGAGGGCCTGCCGTTCTTCGAGGCGATCCGCCAGTTCGCCCAGGAGCGGCCGCGCGGCCAGTGCATCTTCATGCACCTGACGCTCTTGCCCTATCTCGCGGCGTCGGGGGAACTCAAGACCAAGCCGACCCAGCACAGCGTCAAGGAACTGCGCTCGATCGGGCTGCAACCGGATGTGCTGGTCTGCCGGTCGGAGCACCCGATCCCGGAGAAGGAGCGCGCCAAGATCGCGCTCTTCTGCAACGTCCGCCCCGACAGCGTCATCCCGGCCTATGACCTGAATTCGATCTACGAGGCGCCGCTCGCCTACCACCGCGCCGGGCTCGACCAGGCGGTGCTGGATGCCTTCGGCATCTCCCCCGCGCCGCGCCCGAACCTCGACCGCTGGGAGGACGTGATGGACCGGCTGACCCATGCCGAGGGCGAGGTCCATATCGCGGTGGTCGGCAAATACACCCAGCTCGAGGACGCCTACAAGTCGATCGCCGAGGCGCTGACCCACGGCGGCATGGCCAACCGCACCCGCGTCAGGGCCGAATGGATCGACGCCGAGATTTTCGAGCGCGAGGATCCCGCACCCTGGCTGGAGAACTTCCACGGCATCCTCGTCCCCGGCGGCTTCGGCGAGCGGGGGACCGAAGGAAAGATCAAGGCGGCAAAGTTCGCCCGCGAGAAGCGCATCCCCTATCTCGGCATCTGCCTCGGCATGCAGATGGCGGTGATCGAGGCGGCGCGCAACGTCGCCGGGATGGCCAGGGCGGGGTCGGAGGAGTTCGACCACGAGAAGGGCGAGAGGCGGTTCGAGCCGGTGGTCTACCACCTCAAGGAATGGGTGCAGGGCAACCACATGGTCAGCCGTAAGGCGGACGACGACAAGGGCGGCACGATGCGGCTCGGCGCCTATACCGCGCATCTGAAGGCCGGCTCGAAGGTCGCCGGGGTCTATGGCGCGACCGAGATCGAGGAACGCCACCGCCACCGCTACGAGGTGGACATCAAATACCGCGGGAAGCTGGAAAGCTGCGGCCTCGTCTTCTCCGGCATGTCGCCGGACGGACGGCTGCCGGAAATCGTCGAATGGCAGGACCACCCCTGGTTCATCGGCGTCCAGTTCCACCCCGAGCTGAAGTCGAAACCCTTCGCGCCGCATCCGCTTTTCGCGGACTTCGTGCGGGCGGCGAAGGAGGTGGAGCGGCTGGTGTGAGGGGGTCGAAAGAGGAGTGATCTTCATCGGCGCTACGCTCGCCAATGTCCTTTCGCTGACCGCGATCCTTCTCCTTCAGCCCGGCCGCATCGCATTGCCGTTCGGCCTCCTGTTTGGCGCGCTCCTGGTCATCGCGGCAGTCGGAACGGTCCTCGGGAACCGCTTCGGGCGCGGAATGTCATTGGGTGAACAAGTGGCACACTTGGCGGGCAGCACGCTGTAGGGTGCGTGCTCGCACGCACCGCCCCGTCACCCAACGGTGCGTGAAATCACGCACCCTGCGCCTTCCTTCCCGCCCGAGTCCTGCCGCGAACAACCCGTGCGGCGTCGGAGGCACTTGTTGAAATCTCCCACCGCCCGATTTGTCCCGCGGCCGTCGAGGCACCGCCTCGACGGCCGCGCCTGCCACCCTGCCGCGCCACGGGCGCGGCGTTCTTCGGGGAAACGTGCCACTGGCACGTTTCCGATCCCTCATCGCCACCCGGCAGGTGCGTTACCGCGCGCTCCCTCCCCGCCCCACGCGGGCGGGCGTTCGCCGGGGAAATCGCCTACCGGACGATTTCTGATCCCGCCCCACCCCAGGCTGCCGCGCCCCGATTTTTCTTGGCACGGCGCAGGCGGACATCCCCTTGCCCTCCCGCTTGTGCCTCCGGGCAATCGGACCGGGAAAAGTCTCCCGGACCTTTCCCTGCCAGTCCTCGGGCGCAATCCCCCGGACCCGGCAGCGCCCGCCCCCATCGGCGTATTCTCGCGCCTCGCGGGAAAGGCGCTCGACAGACGCTACCTTGCGTGGCAGACGAAGGGCAGTCGGGTAGAAGCGTACCGGGTGGAAGCTTGTCGGGGGCCACGAAGATGAGCGGCGAGGCGAAGGACGAACTCCTCCAGGCCGTGGCCGAAGCCGCGCGCGAGGGCGAAAAGGAGGCGCGCAGGCGCGACATCGAAAAGGGCCTTCGGACCATCGACGCCATCCTCGCCGCCAGCGACGCGGAGTTCGCCTCGCGTCAGTTCCTCCTCGCCCGCGTGCTCGAGTTCGGCGTCCGCCGGAACCCCTGGAAGAACATGGCGCCCTGGACACGCCACCAGAACGCCAGCGCCTTCGGGCTGATGCAGATTCCGTCGGAGTTCGCCGACTTCCTCTTTCACCTCGCACGGCTCGACATCCGCACCGCGGTCGAGATCGGGGTGATGTCGGGGGCGAGTTCCTACATGATCTGCGCCGTCCTCCAGCGCGCCAATCCGGGCGTCGAATACCTCATGGTCGACATCCAGGACAACATCATCGGCTACGACGTCTTCGCCAAGCGTCTGAACCTGCGCAAGACGGTTCCCGCCACCTCTCACGGGGTCATCGGCCAGGAATTCGATTTCGTCTTCATCGACGCGGATCACTCCTACATGGGCGCCAAGACCGACTGGCTGAACGTCGGCCGCCATGCGCGCAAGGCGGTCGCCTTCCACGACATCCACGCCCATGAATACGACGACAGGAACGGCGGCGTCGTGCGGGCCTGGAACGAGATCAAGACCGCGCTCGTCGGCGACCACGTGGTGCTGGAATTCGCCCACAGCCCGGCACGCTGGATGGGTATCGGCCTCGCGATCCGGCAGGGCTGAGGGGGGGGTGCGGGGCAAGCGGCGGCTGCGGCGGCCCCGCGCGGACCGCGTCGCCCCTCACCAAACCCCTGACGCCCCGCGCGGCCCGTCGGGACGGAAAACCGACGCCAAGCCGAGGCGGGCCGGACCGATGCGGGACAGGCTTTGCACCCGGCCGCCGGAGCGCCTATATCGCCCTCATGATCGCGCGTCTTCTCACCTCGCTTCTCGCGCCGCAGCCGGGCCGGCTGGCGGAACCCGACGCGCAGCTCGCGCTCGCCGCGCTTCTCGTGCGCGTTGCCCGCGCGGACGAGGTCTATGCCGAGGACGAGCGCATCCGCATCGACCGCATCCTCGCGGGGCGCTACGGGCTGTCGCCGTTCGAGGCCGCGAAACTGAGGGCCGAGGCCGAGGGGATCGAGGCGCAGGCGCCCGACACCGTGCGCTTCACCCGCGCGCTCAAGGAGGCCGTGCCCTACGAGGACCGGATGGGGCTGATGGAGGCGATGTGGTCGGTGGCGCTGACCGACGGCGCCCGCGACCCGCGCGAGGATGCGCTGATCCGCGTCACCGCCGATCTTCTCGGCATCAACGACCGCGACCGCGCTGTCGCCCGCCAGACCGTTGAGAACACGAAGAAATGATCGCAAGCCTCGCGATGTATGACTGGCCCGAGGTGCAGGCGGAGCACGACCGGCTCTGGTCGCTGATCCGCGGGAACCTGGCAGACGAAGGCATCGCCGCGCCCGCCACCCTTACCCGCGACGCGGCGCTCTGGGACATCTGGCAAAGCCCCGATCTTCTCCTCGCCCAGACCTGCGGGATGCCCTACCGCACCCGGCTGCACGGCCGCGTCACGCTGGTCGCGACACCCGACTACGGCCTGCCGGAGGCGCCGGCGGGACATTACTATTCCGTCCTCGTCACCCGCGCGGGCGAGCCGGGCGGGCCGGAGGACTTCGTCCATCGCACCTTCGCCTTCAACGGCCAGGACAGCCAGTCGGGCTGGGCCGCGCCGCAGAACCACATGGCCCGCCAGGGGGGCCGCTTCACCCGCACGCTGCACACCGGGGCGCATGCCGAAAGCGCGCTCGCGGTCGCCGAGGGCCGCGCCGACATCGCCGCGATCGACGCGGTGAGCTGGCGGCTCCTGACCGCGCACCGCCCCGCCGTGGCGGGGCGCCTCCGCGTGATCTGCGCCACCGACCCGACGCCGGGCCTGCCGCTGATCACCGCGGCCGGCCGCGACCCCGCGCCGCTGGCCCGCGCCGCCGCCGCCGCGATCACCGCCCTCGACCCGGCCGACCGCGACGCGCTCGGTCTCAGGGGCCTTGCCCGGATTCCTGCCGAAGCCTATCTTGCCGTCCCGACGCCGCCGCCACCTTCGCAGGATGTGCCGGTGAACTGATCAATTCGCCGGCAATTTCGCCGGCGGCGACACAAAAAGCGCATTGTAAATCGGCGAATTATCCTCCCTATTCGGTTGCCGGGGGGACATTGCCACATGACAGACGCCGACACGCCCGTCATCGAAATCCGCAACCTGCACAAGGCCTACGGGCAGCTCGAGGTGCTCAAGGGCGTCTCGCTCGCCGCGCGCCGGGGCGAGGTGGTGTCGCTGATCGGCTCGTCGGGTTCGGGCAAGTCGACGCTCTTGCGCTGCTGCAACCTCCTGGAGGACAGCCAGCAGGGCGACGTGATCTTCAAGGGCGAGAAGGTCATCTGGCGCGGCGAGGGGCTCAATCGCCATCCGGCCGACCGCGCGCAGGTCATCCGCATCCGCACCAACCTGTCGATGGTGTTCCAGCAGTTCAACCTGTGGTCGCACATGACCATCCTCCAGAACGTGACGGAGGCGCCGCTGACCGTGCTGAAACGGGACCGCGCGGAGGTCGAGGCGGCCGCGCGCAAGTATCTGGAGAAGGTGGGCATCGGCGACAAGTGCGACGCCTGGCCCGCGCAGCTTTCCGGCGGCCAGCAGCAGCGCGCGGCGATCGCCCGCGCGCTCTGCATGGAACCGACGGCGCTTCTCTTCGACGAACCCACGTCCGCGCTCGACCCCGAGCTGGAGCAGGAGGTGGTGAAGGTGATCAAGGCGCTGGCCGAGGAGGGGCGTACGATGATCCTCGTCACCCACGACATGCGGCTTGCGGCCGACGTGTCGGATCATGTTATCTTCCTGCATCTCGGCCGGATCGAGGAGGAAGGCCCGCCCGACCGCCTCTTCGGCGCGCCGAAGACCGAACGCCTGCAACAGTTCCTGAGCGCAACCGTTGCGGCCTGACCGATCAAGCAGCTCACACCAACCGGGAGTATACGAATGAACAAGCTCATCCTGTCCGCCGCGGCCCTCGCGCTGTCCGCCGGCCTCGCCTCGGCCCAGACCGTGCGGCTCGGCACCGAGGGCGCCTATCCTCCCTACAACTTCATCAACGACAAGGGCGAGGTCGACGGCTTCGACCGCGCGGTGGGCGACGAGGTCTGCAAGCGCGCCGCGCTGACCTGCGAATGGGTGACGAACGAGTGGGATTCGATCATCCCCAACCTTGTCTCGGGCAACTATGACGTGATCATCGCGGGCATGTCGATCACCGACGAACGCGACCAGGTGATCGACTTCACCCAGGAATACATCCCGCCGGCGGCCTCGCTCTACGTCGGACTTTCGGCCGACGCCAACATCAAGGGCGTGGTCTCGGCGCAGACCGCGACGATCCAGGCCGCCTATGTCGCGGAATCCGGCGCGACGCTGCTGGAATACCCGACGCCGGACGAAACCATCGCAGCGGTGCGCAACGGCGAGGCCGACGTGGTTCTGGCCGACAAGGACTATCTGCTGCCGGCGGTGAATGAATCGAACGGCGAGCTTGTCGTCGTCGACCAGGTCCAGATCGGCGGCGGCGTCGGCATGGGGCTGCGTGAAAGCGATACCGAGCTGAAGGGCAAGATCGACGCGGCGATCACCTCGATGAAGGAAGACGGCACACTGAACGCGCTGATCAAGAAGTGGTTCGGCGAAGAAGCGCTCGTGTTCTGAGCGGACCGGGGCGGGTTCCATCGGGCCCGCCCCCTTGCCATCCATGTTCGCATCCTGCGCCGACCCCAAGTCGATCGAGGGCCTGGCTTGGCTCGTCTGCTACCTGACCTCGGGCAAGCACCTGCTGTTCTACGCCTCTTTCGGCACCGTTCTTCTGCTGCTTGCCATCACCGCCCCGGTGGCGCTTGCCTTCGGCTTCGGCGGCGCGATGGCGGCGCGGTCGCATTTCCTGCCGCTCAGCCTTCTGGGGCGCGCCTATACGGCGATGGTGCGGGGCGTGCCCGACATCATCTTCTTCCTCTTCGTGCCGATCGCGCTCGACCAGGGGTTCGAATACCTGCGCCACAAGGTGAAATGCCCCGGCTGGGACAAGCCGATCTGGCAGGGCAACGATTTCATCGTCTGCCCCGAGGCGAAGCTGCCGCTGTCCACCAGCCCGCAATCTGTGCATGAGATCTATGGCTTCGCCCTCGCCGTCCTGGCCTTCGCCATCGTCTTCGGCGCCTTCGCGGCGAACGTGATCCACGGCGCGATGCGGGCGGTGCCCCGGGCGCAGATGGAGACGGCCGAGGCCTACGGCATGTCGCACCGGCAGGCGTTCTGGCGCGTGCTCGTGCCGCAGATGTGGATCTACGCCCTGCCCGGCCTGTCCAACCTCTGGATGATCCTGATCAAGGCCACGCCGCTTCTCTTCCTTCTCGGCGTCGAGGACATCGTCTACTGGGCGCGCGACCTTGGCGGGTCGAAGACGCAGGCGTTCGAATATCCCCACCCCGACTGGCGGGTCTGGTATTTCCTCGCGCTTCTCCTTTTCTACCTCGTCATGACGCGGGTGTCCGAGGGCGTGCTCGGGCGGGTCACGGCGCGGCTCAGCCACGGTCAGGCGACGCTCGGCGGCGAGATGCAGCGGAAGGCGGCGCGATGAGTTGTCTACAGACGATCCACGACTACGCGCTGCGATCGATCGGCATCGGCGAGCGGCTGCTGCCCAAGGGCGAGATGACGGTCTGCGAACATTTCACCCTGATCGGCTCGGGGCTGATCTGGAACCTCTACTACGGCGCGCTCGCGCTCTTCATCGGTTTCTTCCTCGCCAATGCGCTGGCGGTGGCCAAGGCAAGCGCCGATCCCCGGGTGCGCAAGCCGGCCGAATGGTTCATCTTCGTCTTCCGCGGCTCACCCTTGTTCATCCAGTTCTTCCTTGCCTACGAGGCCTTCGTGCTGATCCCGCGAATGGGCTGGGACATCCCGCTCGGCTTCACCACGATCACCGTGGAAACCTCGTGGCTCTCCAAGGCATGGCTCGGCGCGCTGATCGTGCTGTGCCTCAACACCGCCGCCTATTCGGGCGAGATCTTCTATGGCGCGCTGCGCTCGATCCCCAGGGGCGACATCGAGGCGGCGGATGCCTATGGCATGTCGGGCTGGTCGCGGTTCCGGCGGGTGATGTGGCCGACGATGATGCGGCTTGCCTGGCCCGCCTACACCAACGAGGCGATCTTCCTCTTCCACGCGACGACGCTGGTCTATTTCTCGGGGTTCCCGGCCTTCCAGCAGAAGGGCGACGCGCTCTACTACGCCACCTATTTCGCCGCGATGACCTTCAACCCCTTCGTCGCCTATCCGGTGATCGCGGTCTACTTCATCCTCGTCACGCTTGCGATCATCACCCTGGCCGGCCTCGTCAACCGGCGGCTGAACCGTCACCTGCCGAAGGAACGGCGCGCGAAAATCCGCTTGCGTCCGCAGATCATCCGGTAGTAGGCTTCATTTGATCAAATTCCTCGGAAGGGAGACGCGCCTGTTTCCGGATAGTTGGCCGGGCGGCGCGCCACGCGGGGAAGTTTTGATCATAAACAGCTAAGGCCCAAGGGCATGGGCCGATGCTGCCTGGAAGGGTCGTGTTCCTTTTCGTCCGGGCGGTTGTCGGCATCCGCGTTCCGGCCAATCAGGTGCATGATGAAGAACTGGCTCAGAAAACACCCCGAGGTGCGCACGATCCGCGTGGCCGCGGCCGATCTCAACGGCCAGCCGCGCGGCAAGCGCGTGCCGGTGCGCTTCGCCGACGCGGTGGTGGCGAACGGCACCCGCTTTCCGATGTCGGTGCTGAACCTCGACATCTGGGGCGAGGATGTCGAGGACAGCCCGCTGGTGTTCGAATCGGGCGACGCCGACGGCGTTCTCAGGCCCACCGAACGCGGCTTCATGCCGATGCCCTGGCTCGACGCGCCGACCGCGCTGATGCCGATCTGGATGTTCCACGAGAACGGCCAGCCCTACGAGGGCGACCCCCGCCACGTGCTGGCCCGCGTCGTCGACCGCTACCGCGCGCACGGGCTCACCCCCGTCTGCGCGATGGAGCTGGAATTCTACCTGATCGACGACAGCGGGCGGAAGCTTCAGGTGCCGCCGTCGCCGCGGTCGGGAAAGCGGCGCAAGGCGGCCGAGATCATGTCGATCCGCGCCCTCGACGCCTTCGACACGTTCTTCACCGACCTCTACGACGCCTGCGAGGCGATGGACATTCCCGCCGACACGGCAATCTCGGAATCCGGCCTCGGCCAGTTCGAGATCAACCTGATGCACACCGACGACGCGTTGAGGGCCGCCGACGACGCCTGGCTCTTCAAGATGCTGCTCAAGGGTCTCGCCCGGCGCCACGGCTTCGCGGCAAGCTTCATGGCCAAGCCCTATCCGGACTATTCCGGCAACGGGCTGCACACGCATTTCTCGGTGATCGACCGCGACGGCCGCAACATCTTCGACAACGGTACCCCGGAGGGGACGGAGCTTCTGCGCCATGCCGTCGCGGGATGCCTCGACGCGATGCACGACTGCACGCTGATCTTCGCGCCCCACGCCAACAGCTACGAGCGGCTCATCCCGGAGGCCCACGCGCCGAACCAGGTCTGCTGGGGCTACGAAAACCGCACCACGGCGATCCGCATCCCCTCGGGCAATCCCGCCGCGCGGCGGATCGAACACCGTGTCGCGGGGGGCGACGTGAATCCCTATCTGATGCTCGCCGCGATCCTCGGGGCGGGGCTTGCCGGCATCGAGGGCAGGATGGCGCCTCCCGCGCCGATCACCGGCAACGCCTATGCGCTCGACCTTCCGCTGCTTCCCGACACCTGGGCCGAGGCGATCGACGTGTTCGAAGGCAGCGAGACGGTGCGCGGCATCTTCCCGGCCGAGCTGATCCGCAACCTCGTCATGACCAAGCGGCAGGAACTGCGCTACATGGACGAGCTGTCGCTCGAGGAGCAGACCGAAATCTACCTCGACACGGTGTGATCCGCCCGCGCCCCCTTGCGCCGCCGAGGGGGCGGGCATTACCTTCTCCGAAACCGCCGCAACAGGGCCCCATGCGCATCGGCATCCTCCAGACCGGCCAGTCGCCCGACGCGCTCCGCGCCGAGATGGGCGACTATCCCGACATGTTCGCCCGGCTTCTGGCCGACCGCGGGCTCGACTTCCGCGCCTATCACGTCGAGGCGATGGAGTTCCCGAAGGACGTGCACGACTGCGACGGCTGGCTGATCACCGGCTCGCGCCACGGTGCCTACGAGGACCATCCGTTCATCCGGCCGCTGGAGGAGTTCATCCGCCGCGCCTATGACGGGAAGGTGCCGATGGTCGGCATCTGCTTCGGCCACCAGATCATCGCCCAGGCGCTCGGCGGCAGGGTCGAGCGGTTCGGCCGCGGCTGGGCGGTGGGGCCTACCGACTACGATTTCGGCGGCGAGACGCTGACGATGAACGCCTGGCACCGCGACCAGGTGACGGAACTGCCGCCGATGGCCGAACGCGTCGGCGGCAACGACTTCTGCGAGAATGCCGCGCTCGTCTACGGCGGGCGCGCCTTCACCCTGCAGGCCCATCCCGAGTTCTCCGACGATTTCGTTGATGGGCTGATGCGGACCCGCGGCAAGGGTCTCGTCCCCGACGAGGTCATGGCCGAGGCGTCCGGGAAGCTCGGCAGGCCGAATTCCTCCTCCGCGATCGCCGACCGGATCGCGGATTTCTTCAAGCAAAACCGCAACTGACAACAGTGTGAGTCATGTCCGACTGGACCCTGAAACTGCCGGAAGCCGCGCAGGACTACATCTCCGGCCGCCGTCTTGACGAGGTCGAATGCCTCGTCGCCGACCTTGCCGGCGTGGCCAAGGGCAAGGCGATGCCCGCTTCGAAGTTCGCCAAGCAGAAGTTCTTCCACCTGCCGAACTCGATCTTCGCCCAGACCATCACCGGCGATTATGCCGACATGCCGGGGGGCGAGGAGTTCACCGAGCCCGACATGATCCTGACGCCGGATTTCTCCACTGCGCAGGCGGTGCCCTGGACCGCCGACGTGACGCTCCAGGTCATCCACGACGTCAACGACCAGCAGGGCAACCCGGTGAAGATGGCGCCGCGGAACGTGCTCAAGCGCGTGCTCGACCTCTACGCTGCGCAGGGCTGGCGCCCGATCGCCGCGCCCGAGATGGAATTCTACATCGTCGCCCGCAACATCGACCCCAACCAGCCGGTGATCCCGCCGATCGGCCGGTCGGGCCGGCGGGTGATGGCGAACCAGGCCTATTCGATGTCCGCCGTCGACGAATACGGCCGGGTGATCGACGACATCTACGATTTCGCCGAGGCGCAGGGGATCGAGATCGACGGCATCGTCCAGGAAGGCGGCGCCGGCCAGGTGGAACTGAACCTCAGCCACGGTGATCCGGTCGTTCTGGCCGACGAGGTCTTCTACTTCAAGCGGCTGATCCGAGAGGCGGCGCTGCGACACGACAGCTTCGCCACCTTCATGGCCAAGCCGATCGAGGGCGAGCCGGGCTCGGCCATGCACATCCACCAGTCGGTGGTGGACATCAAGTCGGGCCGGAACATCTTCTCCGACAGCAAGGGCGGCGAGACGGAAGCCTTCCTGCACTACATCGCCGGGATGCAGAACTACCTGCCCGCGGTCGTGGCGCTGATGGCGCCCTACGTCAATTCCTACCGCCGCTACGTCCCCGACTTCGCCGCACCCATCAACCTCGAATGGGGCCGCGACAACCGCACCACCGGGCTCAGGGTGCCGATTTCCGACCCGAAGGCGCGGCGGATCGAGAACCGCCTGCCGGGGATGGACTGCAACCCCTATCTCGGCATCGCCGCCTCGCTCGTCTGCGGCTACCTGGGGCTGATGGAGAAGAAGCTGCCGCGGCCGGAGAACAGCGGCAACGCCTATATCGATTCCGACGAACTGCCCACCACGCTCGGCGACGCGCTCGATCTTTTCTCCGAAAGCGCACCGGTGCGCGACGCCCTCTCGCCCGAGTTCTGCGGCATCTACGAGGCGGTCAAGCGCAACGAATACAAGGAGTTCCTCCAGGTGATCAGCCCCTGGGAACGGGAGCACCTGCTGCTCAACGTCTGACCGGCGGACCGGCGGGAACCCGCCCCCGCACCGGCCTGCCGGGCGGGGGCCGGCGCCGAAAGCGCTGGCGTCGGCGGCCCCGCTGCATTACCTCTCGGCCTGAGACACGAAAGGGGATATGGGGATGTCCACCGACGCCGTGGCGAAGCGACTGGAGACCCTGCCGCCTGCGCCGAACGTCTATGACGCCGAGCCGATCCCGGAGGCGGCGCGGGCCGAAATCGACCGGCTGCTCGCCTCGGGCGACCTGTTCCGCTACACCGCCGCCGAAGGCGCCCCTGTCGCCCGGCTGGAGGCGGAGTTCGCCGAATACATGGGGGTGCGCTACGCGCTTGCGGTGTCGTCCTGCTCTGCGGCGCTTTTCCTTGCGCTCCGCGCGCTCGACCTGCGCCCCGGCGCCAGGGTGCTGATCCCGGCCTTCACCTTCGCCGCAGTTCCCTCCGCGGTGATCCATGCCAACTGCGTCCCGGTGCTGGTCGAGGTGGGCGAAGACCTCAGGATCGACCTCGACGACTTCCGCGCCAGGCTCGACGCAGGCGCCGAGGCGGTTCTCATCAGCCACATGCGCGGCCACACCTCGGACATGGATGTGATCATGGCCGAATCCGACGCCCGGGGCATTCCGGTGATCGAGGATGCCGCGCATTCTCTCGGCACGCGCTGGAACGGCCGCAAGATCGGCACCATCGGCCGGATCGGCTGCTTTTCCTTCCAGTCCTACAAGCTGGTCAATGCCGGCGAGGGCGGCATGTTCGTCACCGACGATCCCGAACTGGCGGCGCGCGCGATCATCATGTCGGGCGCCTATGAGCACAACTGGAAGAAACACCCGGGCCTGCAAAACAGCTTCCATCTCTGGCAGAACAAGCTGCCGCTCTACAATGTGCGGATGCAGAACCTTTCCGCCGCCGTGATCCGGCCGCAGATCCCCCTGATCGACGGCCGCGTCCGGGCCGGGCGGGCGAACCACGACCATGTCGCGGCGCGGCTCAACACCTCGCCCTGGATGGAGGTGCCGCCCGCCCTGCCGCAGGAGGAACGCGCGCCGGATTCGCTGCAATTCCTGCTGCGCGGCTTCGAGGCCGACGACGAGGCGCGCGCCTTCCAGGCAGCGGCGGAGCGGCGCGGCGTCTCGGTGCAGGTCTTCGGGCTCTCGCGCGACAACGCGCGGGCCTTCTGGAACTGGCAGTTCCTGGGTGAGTTGCCGGAGTTGCCGAAGACCCGCGCGATGCTGATGCGCGCCTGCGACCTGCGGCTGCCGGCGCGGCTGTCGCCTGGCGAGCTCGACTTCATCGCCGACGCGCTTCTCGCGGCCGCGGCGGAGGTCAAGGACGGCTGAGGAAAGCGGGGGGCAGGCGCCTGCCTTCTCCCCGGTCCTAGAGTTTCGAGAGCTTCGCCTGAAGGTCCGACAACTGCTTACGGATCGCCGCAAGCTCCTCGGCGTCGGCGGCCTTCGCCCTCCCCTTCCCCCGGACCTTCGCGTCATCCTCGTCCCCGGCCTCTTCGCGCACCGGCCCGGAGGAGCCTGCGAAGCCGCCCATCATCGACCGCAGGAACGCCTGCTGCTGGCGCTGGAGTGCCTCGAACCCCGGCATCGAGGCCATCGGGTTGGGGAAGGTGGCGAGGTTCTCCATCAGCTTCGACTGGCCCTCGCGCAGCATCTCGAAACTGGCCGCGAGGAACTGCGGCACGACGCTCTGCGCGCTGGTGGTGTAGCTGCGGACAAGGTCGGTCAGAACGTCGACCGGCAGCACGTTCTCGCCCCGGCTCTCGTGTTCGGCGATGATCTGAAGAAGGTATTGCCGCGTCAGGTCGTCACCCGTCTTCAGGTCGACGATCTGCACCTCGCGCCCCTCGCGGATGAAGGCCGCGATGTCCTCCAGCGTCACATAGTCGCTGGTTTCGGTGTTGTAGAGCCTGCGGCTGGCATACCGCTTGATCAGAAGCGGCTTGGCATCCTCTGCCATGTGTTTCTCCCCGCGACGTATCTGCGTCGCGGCGAGATTACGCCGCATGGCGGAAAAGACAACAAAAGAAAGGCGGGCACGAGGGTGCCCGCCAGGTCTGTCCGGCCTACAGGGAGAAAAAGGCCGGCCTGGATCACTTCACCGCGGCCGCGGCTTTCTTCGCCGCCGTGGTCACGTCCGTCTGGGCCTTCTTGACCGCAGCCGCGGCGTCTTCCGAGAAGTCCTTGCCGGCGGCGAGCATCAGCTCGACGGTTTCCATCTGCGCCTTCTTCGCCACTTCGGCAAAGGCGGCAAGATTCTCGGCGGCCATCTCGGCAGCGGCGGCGGCGAAGTCGGACACGGCCTTCGAGTAATCCGCCGGCTCTTCCTTGACCTTCGTCAGCGCGCCAACCTTGACCAGGGTGTCCTTGGTCCACTTGGCCGAGATCTCGCTCGATTTCTCGGCGGCCTCGAGGGCGACCTTCGCGACCTTCTCGCTAAGCATCGCCGAGCTTTTGAACGACTCGGTGAACGCCTTCTGGTCGAACGGGAACTTGCCGGCCATGTCCTGCATGACCTTCGTGAAGTCCTGTGCCTTTTGCATGGGTGAATCTCCTGATGCTGAGCTGCGCGCGGGGGATGCGCGTTTCTGATGGGCTGGAGATACATGCTGCGTCGCAGCATTTCAAGGGTTTTCGCTGCGTCGCAGAAATTTTTTCCGCTGAAATAAATCCGCCGTCACACCGCCGGCGTCTCGACGACATAGCTGCCCGGCGCGGGCGCGAGCACCGGGTGGGCCGCATCCCCGGGCGCGCGCGCCGCGACCATCCTGCCCGAGCGCTTCTCCAGCCACCCGATCCACTCCGGCCACCAGCTTGCGCGGTGATGCACCGCCGCGGCCTTCCAGGCGGCGCTGTCGGCACCGATCGGCGCGGCACCGGTATAGTAGCCGTATTTCTCCTTCGCCGGCGGATTCACGACCCCGGCGATGTGGCCGGATTCGGCCAGGATGAAGGTCTTGTCGCGCGACCCGAACTGCCGGATTCCGGCGTAGGATGCCTTCCAGGGTGCGATGTGGTCGGTCTCGCAGGCGATGGCGCAGAGCGGCACCGCGACATCGGACAGCGACACACGCTCGCCGCAGATGACGAAGGTGCCCTTGGCGAAACCGTTGTCCTGACAGAGCCCGCGCAGGTATTCCATCGCCATCCGCGCGGGAAGGTTGGTCCCGTCGCCGTTCCAGTAGAGCAGGTCGAAGGCCGGCGGCGCCTCGCCCATCATGTAGCTGCGGATCGCGGGCCCGTAGATCAGGTCGTTCGAGCGCAGGAACGAGAAGGTGCGCCCCATGAAGACCTTGTCGAGATAACCCTGGTCGGCCACCACGCGCCCGATCCCGTCGACGAAGTCGTCGGTCAGAAACACCCCGACCTCGCCGGGGTCGGAGAAATCCGTCAGTGTCGTCAGGAACGTGGCCGAGGCCACCGAGCGGTCGGTGCGCTTCTTCATCAGTGCGAGCGTGAGCGCCAGCGTCGTGCCCGCGATGCAGTAGCCGACCGCGTTGACCTGTCTCTGCCCGGTGATCGCCTTCACCTCGCGGATCGCGGTCAGGTAGCCCTCCTCGACATACTGATCCATGCCGACCCCGGCGTAGCCGGCATCGGGGTTCTTCCAGCTCACCACGAAGAGCGTGTAGCCCTGTTCGACCACCCAGCGGATCAGGCTGTTCGCGGGCTTCAGGTCGAGGATGTAGAACTTGTTGATCCAGGGCGGGAAGATCACCAGCGGCCGCGCCCGCACCCTGTCGGTCCTCGGCGCATACTGGATCAGCTCGAACATCCGGTTGCGGAACACCACCGCGCCCTCGGTCGCGCCGATGTTGCTCCCCACCCTGAAGGCGTCGCGGTCGGCCAGGGTGACGAGCAGCGCGCCGCGGTTCGCCTCGATGTCGCGCACCAGGTTCTCGAGCCCCCGCACGAGGCTCTCGCCCTCGGTCTCCAGCGCGCGTTCCAGCGCGTCGGGGTTGGTGGCCAGGAAATTCGTCGGCGCCATCATGTCGGCGATCTGGCGGGTGAAGAACTCGATCCGCCGCCGCTCCAGCGGCGGGAGGTCGCGAAGCTCCGCCACCGCCGCCTCCAGTGACTCGACGTTGAAGAGATACTGCTGCTTGAGGAAGTTGAACCAGGGATGGCTGTCCCAGAGCGGGTTGGCGAAACGGCGGTCGGCCTGGTTGCGGTCGGCAGGCGGCTCCAGCCTGCCCTGCGAAAGCGCGTGATGCGCCTCGACATAATGCCTGAGAGCCTTGCCCCAGTAGCCGACCTGGGCCTCGATCAGCTTGCCCGGGTTTTCCAGCATCTCCGTCCACCACGCCGCCGCCGCACTGGCGAAAAGATGCGGCCCCGGCGCCTCGACGGCCGGATCGGGCGCGCGCCGTTGCGCCAGCGCGTGGACGAGCCGCTGCGTCAGTTCCTCGATTCTGGCGATATTGGCATTCAACTTGGCGAGGTTGGCGGGCGGTTCGCCGGGATCGCCCGGGCCACTCGCAACATCTGTTGTCATACGAATATTTAACTCCTATCCTGTTGCAGTGCAGCATTGTCAGGATACCGCCGCGCGGCGTTCCTGCAAAGCGGCGATTGACCGCCCGTCGGGAGCGAGTTTGAGGAACGCGATGAAGAGCATGGCCACCTACGACCTGATGGAGACGGTGCGCAACACCAACGAGTGGCTCGGCGCATCGGCGCGCGCGCTTGCCTCCTATCCGGTCTGGGGCCTCGTGCCGCATCCGATGTTCAAGGTGATGTCGGCCTGGGGCCGGATCACCGAGCGCAGCTTCGCCCGCATGGTGATCAAGCCCGACTGGGGCATCCGCACCATCGTCGGCTCCGACGACCGCGACCACCTTGTCGAGATCGACACGGTGATGTCGCGCCCCTTCGGCGATCTCATCCATTTCCGCGTCCTCGGGCGGGAGCCGATGCCGCGCCGGGTGCTGCTGGTCGCGCCGATGTCGGGCCACTATTCGACGCTCCTGCGCTCCACCGTCGTCAGCCTCCTGCCCGACTGCGACGTCTACGTGACCGACTGGGTGAACGCGCGCGACATTCCCGTCTCTGCCGGCAAGTTCGACGTCGAGGACTACACGCTCTATCTCGTCGACTTCATGCGCCACCTCGGCCCCGACATCAACGTCGTCGCCGTCTGCCAGCCGGCGCCCTTGACGCTCGCCGCCACCGCCTATCTCGCCGGGGAGGATCCCGCCGCCCAACCGCGCACGCTGACGCTGATCGGCGGCCCGATCGACCCCGACGCGGCGCCGACCGAGGTGACCGACTTCGGCCGCCGGCTGACGATGGGCCAACTCGAGCATCTCGCCATCCAGCGCGTCGGCTTCAAGTATGCCGGCGCCGGGCGGCTGGTCTATCCGGGCCTGCTGCAACTCGCCTCGTTCATCTCGATGAACCTCGATCGCCACACCCAGGCCTTCTCCGACCAGATCCTGCGCGCGGCCAAGGGCGAGGCGTCCGAACGCGACGCTCACAACCGCTTCTATGACGAATATCTCTCGGTCATGGACATGACGGCGGAATTCTACCTCTCCACCGTGGAGCGCGTGTTCAAGAACCGCGAGATCGCCACCAACAGCTTCTCCGTCGCCGGCAAGCATGTCGACATCGCCCGGATCACCGACGTCGCGGTGATGACCGCCGAGGGAACCGAGGACGACATTTCCGCCCCCGGCCAGTGCCGCGCCGCGCTCGACCTCTGCACCGGCCTGCCGGAGGCGAAGAAGTTCAGCCACCTCGAGCCCGGCGCGGGCCACTACGGCATCTTCGCCGGCAAGTCCTGGCGCAAGAACATCCGGCCCCTGGTGCTCAACTTCATCGACCGCAACGGCGGCAACGGCCGGACCGCGCGGCCGACCGCCGGCAAGACCCCGATCCGCGCCGCCTGACCGAACGGGCGCGGGGAGCGGCAACCGGAGCATGGGGAGGGCTTCGGCACCCCGGCGTCCGCAATGGCGCCGGTGCTGCAGCCGGTCAACCCCCGGTGCGGCCGGGTGCCCTCACCCCCGGCCCGCGCGCGCCACGACCTCGGCCACGGCGCCCTCGACCAGCCGCAGGCAGTCCGGCGTGGAAAACCGGTGGTCGGCCCCCTTCACCAGCGTCAGCCGCAGGTCCGGCCCCTCGGCATGATCGAGCAGCCGCAGGGCGACCGCCACCGGCACGTCGGCATCCGCCGTCCCCTGCAACATCCGCACCGGCATCGGCAGCGCGAGGGGCCGGCGCAGCACCAGCCGCTGCCGCCCCTCCTCGATCAGCCGCCGGGTGATGATGTAGGGCTCGTCGGAATACTCCGACGGCAGTGCCACCCTGCCGTCGCGCTCGAGCGCCCGGCGCTGTGCCTCGTCGAACCCCGCCTGCATGTCCTCGGTGAAATCCGGCGCGGCGGCGATGGTGACGAGGCCCGCGACGCTTTCGGGATGCTCGCGCGCCATCAGGAGCGCGATCCAGCCGCCCATCGACGAGCCCACCAGCACCTGCGGCCCCCCGGTCAGCGCCAGGATCGCCGCCCGCGCGTCCTCGAACCAGTCGCCGATCGCACCGTCGAGGAAATCGCCCGAGGAGGCCCCGTGCCCCGAATAGTCGAAGCGCAGGAAGGCGCGTCCCTCCGCCCTCGCCCAGGCCTCCAGCGCCAGCGCCTTCGTCCCCTCCTTGTCGGACCGGAACCCGCCGAGGAACACCACGCCGGGGCCCCTGCCCTCCGTCCGGTCGTAGGCGATCCGCCGCCCCCCGGGCGTGGTCAGATGGTCGCTCATTGCCTCCCCCTCATTTCTTCGTTGCGACAAATACCCCCGGGGGCCCGGGGGTGGAACCCCCGGCCGTTGACTTCCCGCCCGCGATCTCCGAAGAAGGCGCCACATACCCGCAACCGGGCGTTCCGTGGGCGCCAGACCGACGAGGAGCATGGGGACCGTGACCCAGATTTCCCTGACCTTTCCCGATGGCAACCGGCGCGATTACCCCCGGGGCGTGACCGCGGCCGAGGTGGCGCAGTCGATCGCGCCGTCGCTCGCGAAGGCCGCGATCTCGGCCAGCGTGGACGGCCGGCACTGGGATCTGCAATGGCCCATCGAGCGGGACGCGGCCATCGCCATCCACACGATGAAGGATGACGCGCCGGCGCTGGAACTGATCCGCCACGACTTCGCCCACGTGATGGCGCGCGCCGTCCAGAAGCTCTGGCCCGAGGTCAAGGTGACGATCGGCCCGGTGGTGGAGAACGGCTGGTATTACGACTTCGACCGCGACGAGCCCTTCACCCCCGAGGATCTCGGCGCGATCGAAAAGGAAATGAAGGCGATCATCGCCGAACGCGACCCGGTGAAGACCGAGGTCTGGGACCGGTCGCGCGCCATCGACCACTATGTGCGCAAGAACGAGCCCTTCAAGGTCGAGCTGATCGAGGCCATCCCCGGCGACGAGCCCTTGCGGATGTACTGGCACGGCCACTGGCAGGATCTCTGCCGGGGGCCGCATCTGCAAAACACCGGCCAGTTGCCGGCCGACGCCTTCAAGCTGATGTCGGTCGCAGGCGCCTACTGGCGGGGCGATCACCGCAACAAACAACTTCAGCGCATCTACGGCGTCGCCTTCCGGAACCGCGAGGATCTGAAGGCCCATCTCACCATGCTGGAGGAGGCGGCGAAGCGCGACCACCGCAAGCTCGGCCGCGAGATGGAGCTGTTCCACCTTCAGGAGGAAGCGCCGGGCATGGTGTTCTGGCACCCGAACGGCTGGACGATCTGGCGCGCGCTCGAGGACTACATGCGCCGCCGGCTGCGGCAGGCGGGCTACAAGGAAATCAGGACGCCGCAGGTGGTGGACCGCATCCTCTGGGAACGCTCCGGCCACTGGGAGGCCTACCGCGAGAACATGTTCATCGTCGAGGTCGACGAGGAAGGGGCGAAGGAAAAGCGCATCAACGCGCTGAAGCCGATGAACTGCCCCTGCCATGTCCAGGTCTACAACCAGGGCCTCAAGTCCTACCGCGACCTGCCGCTCAGGCTGGCCGAATTCGGCTCCTGCCACCGCTATGAATCCTCGGGCTCGATGCACGGGCTGATGCGGGTCAGGGGCTTCACCCAGGATGACGCCCATATCTTCTGCACCGAGGACCAGATCGAGACGGAATGCGCCGATTTCATCGGGCTCCTCTCCTCGGTCTACCGCGACCTCGGCTTCACGAAGTTCGATGTCAAGCTCTCCACCCGGCCGGAGGTGCGCGTGGGCTCCGACGAAGTCTGGGACAAGGCCGAGGCGGCGCTGGAGAACGCGGTGCGCAAGGTCACCAACGACTATGTCGTCGATCCCGGCGAGGGCGCCTTCTACGGGCCGAAGCTCGACTTCAAGCTGACAGACGCGATCGGCCGCGAATGGCAGTGCGGCACCTTCCAGGCCGACTTCAACCTGCCGATGCGGCTCGGCGCGGAATATGTCGGCGAGGACGGGGCGAAGCACCGGCCGGTGATGCTCCACCGCGCGATCCTCGGCTCGTTCGAGCGCTTCATCGGCATCCTGATCGAGAACTACGCCGGCCGGATGCCGTTCTGGCTCGCGCCCCGGCAGATCGTCGTCGCCTCGATCGTCTCGGATGCCGATCCCTACGTGGCCGAGGTGGTGGCGAGGCTGACCGCCGCGGGGCTCAGGGCCGAGGCCGACACCCGGAACGAGAAGATCAACTACAAGGTGCGCGAGCATTCGGTCGGCAAGGTTCCGGTGATCCTCGCCATCGGCATGAAGGAGGTCGAGGAGCAGAGCGTCTCGATCCGCCGCCTTGGCGAGACGCGGACCGAGACCCGGCCGCTCGGGGATGCGGTCGCGGCACTGCGCGCGGAAGCGACCCCGCCCGACCTGAGGTAGACGGCACGGGCCCGCCACCCCGCACGGCGCGACGCCGGCCATGCGCTTTTCCGGCCCGCCGCCGCGCCGTGGCCGGTCCCGTGGCCGGATTTCTGCAAAATTCTTGATTTTTGCCCGGAATGTCGCATGATTTCGGCGGCGTGAACGCAGACTTTCCTACCGCTCCCTCCCTCGGGGCAGCCGGAAGAACCGAAAGACCTGGCTGCACGGCCCCGGGCAATGTCGCCTCGGGGAGACATGATAGGGAGTAAACGGATGGCCACCGGCACCGTGAAATGGTTCAATACGACGAAGGGTTTCGGCTTCATCGCACCCGACGACGGCGGCAAGGATGTGTTCGTGCACATCTCCGCGGTCGAGCGGGCGGGCCTCAAGACTCTCTCGGACAACCAGAAGGTTGCCTACGAGATGCAGTCGGGCCGCGATGGCCGCTCGTCGGCGGGCGACCTGAAGCTGCTCTGAGCTTCGCCGGAACCGAATGCCTTGCGCGCGCCCCGTCCGGAGACCCCGGGCGGGGCGCCTCATTTCAGAACTGCCGCACGGACCTCCGCCGTCCAGCCGAGAAGCAGCCGGCCGCCCGCCCGGATCACCGGGCGCTTCATCAGCGCCGGATGCGCTGCCAGAAGCTCCGCACCCGCGCCCGCCAAAGCCCGCGCCCGCGCCCACGAATCAAGCCCGCGCCAGGTCGCCGAGGTGCGGTTGATCAACGCATCGCCAAAGGCCGCAAGAAACTCCGCCCATTCGTCCGAATCGAGCGGTTCGGCGCGGATGTCGCGGAAGGTCACCGCGTGGCCCGCGGCGGCAAGCGCGGCACACGCCTTGCGGCAGGTGTCGCAGGTGGGAATGCCGTAAAGGATCATCGCCGTCCGCCTCGCATGACGCCTTGCTAGCGCCGCCGCCGCGCTCCGGCAAGCTCGGCGGAATCCCGCCGTGGCGCCGCGCTCCGTCCGGCCGGATCGGCGGGATTCCGTGCATTGTCGGCGGGATTCCGGATCGGTCCCGGGGCGAGGGCGAAGGGTTCCTTGACCCGGCCAGTGTTGCGATTTAGCACCATCCTTGCTGCTTGTGAGTATCTCCCTTCGGGGGCTTTACCGACATCGAATCATAGCCGCGCGCCCGCGCCTGCGGGACGCGCAAGGGGGGCATATGACTCTGAACGACGACCTGATCGACCGGCTCTCGTCCGAGGCCGGCCGTCGGCTCAGCGAGAAGGCCCGCGCCGGCAGGCGCCGCGCGCTGGCGCGAATATCGCGCTGCTGCGTCACCGTCACCCGTGACGGCCAGACCACGCAGGAGGTCTTCTTCGACCAGACGCCGACACTCGGCCAGTTGATCGCGCGCCTCGGCGCCGATTGCTATATCGTCTCGATCGCCATGAAGCGCCGCTCGCTCAGGGAACGCATCCGCCTCGCGATTGCCGCGGAATGACCGCGAGCGGGGCCGCACGCGCGCGCCCCGCTTTCGCCGCAATCCGCCCAGGCATTGCCGACAATGACCGCATCTTCCGGCCATTGTCGCCCGCCCATGCTGGAACAGCCCGCTCCGCCCGCGGTTTCCGGTCACAAACTTGCCACTTTTCCGCAAAGGCGGGACGCTGTTCCCGGGTGCCCTTCGGGGCACCGTGATTCGCGTGTGGCGAGGGTTTGGGTCATGGCTGGGGCGACGGATTTCATCGGGCGCGTCCGCGAACGGGTCGAGACGGCGGAAGAGCGGCGGCGCCGCGAAACCGCGCTGCACCCGGCTACGGCACGGTTCACGGTGCTCGTGACCCGCGACGGCACGGTGGAGGAGGAGCTTCTGTTCGACCGCCCCCCCACGCTCGCCGACCTCGTCGCCCGCGCGGGGGCCGGCGCCTTCCTTCTCAGCATCGGCGTGACCGAGGCGCCCTTGCAGGTCGCCGCCGAATAGCCCGCGATCAGAACCGCCTGTCCACGATCATGACCCCACGGGTCTCGAGCGCCCGGATCGTCTTGGGGTGATCCTGGACGAAAGAGACGAGTCCCTCGCACCCGGAAAGACCCTCCGTGCCAAGGCTCACGGCGGCGGCGCTGAGGCCGGATCGCACCCGACCTCGCCCCACCCGCCCGGCGCCCCGGCCGACCGTTCCGTCATGGGCCCAGCGCCAGGGATCGCCCGGGCGGCGTCAAGCGGGAGGGGTCGCAGGGGGCCGGTAATGGCGGCCACCCGATCTGTCACCCGGCCGGGCGGGCCGGACGGGTGGCGAGGGTGGCTGGCTCACCCCCACACCTGCTCGAACTCCCGCCACTCGCCCTTGCTCATGCCGGACGTTTCCTGCGTCACCGCCTCGCCCCCCAACCGGCGCTTCAGAACCTCCATCGCCTTGCCGCTGAGCGTCGCCCCGCCCAGCCGGTAGTCCTCGAAGGCGGCGTAGGCGAGCGGCACCCAGTCCCGGACGATGCCGCACATGACCTCGGCATAGGCGCGGATTTCATACTGGGCGTGGGCATCGGCCCGGAGCCTGAGAAAGTGGAAGAGGTTGTGCAGGTCGATCTTCCAGTACCATTGCGTATAGACATTCGCGGGCAGGTTCATCCGGGCGAGTTCCCGCGCCAGCCCCTTCTGCCCGTCCTGGCTCAGCATGTCCTCGTAGTGGTCATAGGCCCGCATCGCGTCCTCGCGCAGGATGTCGAGCACGCGCGCCGCCTCCGCGCCGCCCAGCAGTTCCCCGCGGCCCTGGTTGTTCACGGTCGACTGGGCCGCCAGGTGCTCGGGCGCGGGGATGTAGAACTCGCGGTCGAGGATCGAATAGCGCGCCGAATACTCGTTCACGTTGGCGGTGCGGTGGCGGATCCACTGGCGGGCGACGAACACCGGCAGCTTCACATGGAACTTGACCTCGCACATCTCGAAGGGCGTCGAATGCCAGTGCCGCATCAGGTAGCGGATCAGCCCCTCGTCGTTCTGCACCGCCCTGGTGCCGCGGCCGTAGCTGACGCGCGCGGCCTGGGTGATGGCGGCGTCGTCGCCCATGTAGTCGATGACGCGGACAAGCCCGTGGTCGAGCACCTCGTGGGCCGTGTAGAGGTGCCGCTCCATCCCTTCGGAGGTGGCTCGCAGCGTCGGGCGGGCCTCGGACCGGGCCTCGGCGATCTCGGCCGACTGTTCGGGCGTCAGGGTCATGGGCGGTCCTCCGGTGTCGCGAATCGCATCCACTATATCTATGGGTTGGGCACCTGATAACCGCGATGGACGGTAGGCGCTCTGAAATTTGATGCGGCAAGGGCGTCCCGGCCACGGGGGACGCTTGGCGCCGGGGCGGCGGGGCTGCTAGGCTGGCGCGGAACGGCCGGAAAGGAGCCCGGAATGGCGTTGAGATACCTGCACACGATGGTGCGCGTGAAGGACCTGGAGGCGTCGATGGCGTTCTACCGTCTTCTCGGGCTGGAGCAGACCCGACGTTACGAAAGCGAACAGGGCCGCTTCACGCTGGTCTTCATGGCCCCGCCCGGCCAGCCCGAATGCCCGGTGGAGCTGACCTGGAACTGGGACGGCGACGCGGGCCTTCCCTCCGACAGCCGCCATTTCGGCCACCTTGCCTACGAGGTCGACGACATCTACGCGACCTGCGCGCATCTTCAGGCCAACGGCGTCACGATCAACCGCCCGCCGCGCGACGGGCACATGGCCTTCGTCCGTTCGCCCGACAACATCTCGGTCGAGCTTTTGCAGAAAGGCGCCGCGAAAGCGCCGGAGGAGCCTTGGGCAAGCATGGGCAACACCGGGCACTGGTAGGGCCTTGCGCGGTCCTCGCGGCCGCCGTGGCGGCAGCGCCCGGCGCGGCCGGTTGCCGGCTGGCGCTCGTCCTCGCGCTTGACATTTCGGCCTCGGTCGACGCCCGCGAGGACGAATTGCAGCGCGGCGGTCTTGCCCGCGCGCTGATCGCGCCCGAGGTGCAGGATGCGTTCCTTGCCGACCCCGGCCAGCCGGTCTGGCTTGCGGTCTTCGAATGGAGCGGGCCGCGGTCGCAGGTGGACCTCCTGCCCTGGCTCGAGATCGCGTCGGCCGGGGATCTCGACCTTGCCGCCCGGGCGGTCGCGGGAAGCAGGCGCAGCCGCGACGACATGCCGACAGCGATCGGCAACGCGCTTGGCCATGCGGCGACGCTCTTTCGCCACGGTCCCGGTTGCGCGGCGGGCACGCTGGATGTTTCGGGCGACGGCCGCAACAACGAGGGCTTTCCCCCCGCCTCGGCCTACCGCGCCTTCGACTTCGACAATGTCACGGTGAACGGGCTTGCCATCAGCGGCGGCGAGGCGGGCGTGGCGGACTATTACCGGGCCGAGGTGATCCGCGGCCCCGGCGCCTTCGTGATCGAGGCGGAGAATTTCCGCGACTACGAACGCGCGATCCGGGGCAAGCTCCTGCGCGAGTTGCAGGGGCCGGTGATCGGCGGCCTCCCCGGGGGCGCGCCGGGATGATCCGCATCGCCCTCCTTCTCGCGCTCATCGCCACGCCGGCGTTGCCCGCCTGCCGGCTCGCGCTCGCGCTCGGGATCGACGTGTCGCGCTCGGTCGACGCGCGCGACTATGCGATCCAGAAGGACGGGCTCCTCGCCGCGCTGGCCGACCGGGTGATCGTCGATGCCTTCCTGAAACCCGAGGACCACGTGGCGCTGGCCGTCTTCGAATGGTCCGGGCAGGCGCATCAGGACATCGTCCTCGACTGGACGGAAGTGGCGGGCGAGGCCGGGCTTCTGCGCATCCGCGGCGACATCGCCGCGCACGCCCGCGCCGCCGACCACCTGCCCACCGGCCTCGGCGCGGCGCTCGATTTCGGGCGGGATCTGCTCGACCGCGCGCCCGACTGTCTTGCCCGCACGCTCGACATATCCGGCGACGGGCGGTCGAACGACGGGCGCAAGCCGGAAGACGTCTACGCCGCCGGGGATTTCCGCGAGATCGTGGTGAACGGCCTGCCCATCGGCGGTCACGAGGCCGACATCGCGATCTACTACCGGACTCGGGTGATCCGCGGGCCCGGCGCCTTCGTCGAGATCGCCCGGACGCAGGACGACTATCCCCGCGCGATCCTCCGCAAGCTGGAAAAGGAACTGACCGAACAGCTTCTTGGCCGGGCTGAGGGTTCGGGACGGCCGGGCTGACAGCCCGGAAAACCCGGGTTCCGATCCCGCCGCCCGGGTCTCAGTCGACGATCTTCCAGTAGGAATCCTTGCGGATCACCTTGCCGTCGCGGAAGGTGTAGAAGTCGCATCCCCGGACGCGGATCCTCGCGCCCGCCGGGGTCGTGCCGGTCAGCAGCCATTTCGAGATGCCGGTGTTCCCGCAGGCAAAGTTCTCAACCTCGCCGTAATGGACGTCCGGTGTCGTCTCGAACCGCGTCATGAGCCCGCGCCGCACCTCGTCGCGCCCGATGTATCGGCGGCCATGCGGATCGGGGCCGCGTGGAAGGTCGAGGCTGCAATCCTGCGCAAAGAACGTCATGATCGCGTCGATGTCATGGGCGTTGAAGGCTGCCGCCAGGCGTTCGAGCGTCGCCGTGATGGATGTTTCGTCAGACATGGGCGCGCCTCGCCGGGTCGCCGGACCATGCGGGGATCATACAGATCGTCGCGGCCGGCGGCACGCGAAACTTGGCCGGCTTCAGTAGATATACCTGATCTGGTCGGTCCAGAACCGCTCCAGCCGCCGCAGGATCGCGTTGGCATCGTCGCCTGCGCCGAAGCCGATGGCCTGGCGCGTCTCGAGCATCTCCGCATGGCGGCGGAAGAGCGCGGCGACGGCCTCGCGCACGCTGCGGCCCCTCGCGGTCAGGCGCACGCGCACCGAGCGGCGGTCGACCTCGCAGCGTTCGTGGTGCATGTAGCCCATCTCCACGAGCTTCTTGAGGTTGTAGCTGACATTGGAGCCCTGGTAGTAGCCGCGGGTCTTGAGTTCGCCCGCACTCACCTCGTTCTCGCCGATGTTGAACAGGAGAAGCGCCTGCACCGCGTTGATCTCGATCTGCCCCAGCCGCTCGAACTCGTCCTTGATGACATCGAGCAGCAGCCGGTGCAGCCGCTCCACCAGCCCGAGCGTCTCCAGATACCCGGCATGCACGCCCCCGCGGGGACGATCCTCGACGATTGCGTGCAGGCTCATCTCTCACTCCGCCTCGCTGCTGCTTGCGGGCAGAGTGGTCACAAAGGGCAAAATTTCGGTTAAGCCGCGAAGGCTCCCGGTCAGCCGCCGCGCCCGGTGCGGGCGAAGGCCGCAATCTCGGCAACAAGGCCGCCGAACGGTTCGGGCGCCGGTCCTGCCCCGGTGATCCAGGGATAGAGATCCTGGTCGTTCTCCGACAGAAGCGCATCGTAGAGGTCGAGCGCCGCATCCGCCATCTGCCCCAACCGCGCGTCCGCGAAGGGGCCGAGGATCAGGTCCATCTCCTTCGTGCCACGCCGCCATGACCGCATGGTCATGCGCTTCAGCCGCGTCTCTTGCGTTTCGCTCATCCGGTCTCGCTCCTCCGCCTGTGCGGGCATGACCTGCCGTTGCCGCTTGAACCGGGCGGGGCGCCACCTTAAGACATGGGTCCGGCGATTTCAAACCGGAGCCCGATCATGGCCTTCCTCTCCGACACGCTGGCGCGCGTCAAGCCGTCCCCGACCATCGCGGTCACGAACAAGGCGCGGGAGCTGAAGGCGGCGGGCAAGGACGTGATCGGCCTCGGCGCGGGCGAGCCCGATTTCGACACGCCGCAGAACATCAAGGACGCGGCCAGGCGTGCGATCGACGAGGGGAAGACGAAATACACCGCCGTCGACGGCATCCCCGAACTGAAGGAGGCGATCTGCCGCAAGTTCGCGCGCGAGAACGGGCTGGGCTACACGCCCGCCCAGATCAGCGTCGGCACCGGCGGCAAGCAGATCCTCTACAACGCGCTGATGGCGACCTGCAATCCCGGCGACGAGGTGATCATCCCCGCGCCCTACTGGGTTAGCTACCCGGACATGGTGCTGCTCGCCGGCGGGACGCCGGTGACGGTGGAGTGCGGGATCGAGGACAGCTTCAAGCTGACGGCGGAAAAGCTCGAGGCGGCGATCACGCCGAAGACCAAGTGGTTCATCTTCAACTCGCCCTCCAATCCCACTGGCGCCGGCTATACCGCAAGCGAACTCAAGGCCTTGACGGATGTTCTTCTGAAACATCCGCAGGTCTGGATCATGTCCGACGACATGTATGAACACCTCGTCTTCGACGATTTCCGCTTCGTCACGCCCGCCGAGGTGGAGCCCGGCCTCTACGACCGGACGCTGACCTGCAACGGCGTCTCCAAGGCCTATGCGATGACCGGCTGGCGGATCGGCTACGCCGGGGGGCCCGCGCCCCTGATCAAGGCGATGGGCACGATCCAGTCGCAGTCGACCTCCAACCCCTGCTCGATCGCGCAATATGCCGCGGTGGAGGCGCTCGACGGGCCGCAGGGGTTCCTGACGGAGAACAGGCGGACCTTCCAGCGGCGCCGCGATCTCGTCGTGTCGATGCTGAACCAGGCGAAGGGGATCAAGTGCCCCCGGCCGGAGGGCGCCTTCTACGTCTATCCCGACATCTCGGGCCTCATCGGCAAGACCTCGGCCGGCGGCGCGAGGATCGGCAGCGACGAGGACTTCGCCACCGCGCTGCTGGAGGAGACCGGCGTCGCCGTGGTGTTCGGCGCGGCCTTCGGGGTTTCGCCGAACTTCCGCGTCAGCTACGCTACCTCGGACGCGGCGCTGGAGGAGGCCTGCCGGCGCATCCAGGCGTTCTGCGCGGGCCTGCGCTGAGGGGGCACATGGCGGGTGATCTGCCGGACCACTACTTCCGCATCCGCGAGAACGGCGCGGCGGTCTTCCGCGTCGACACCGAAAACCGCCAGCGCCGGATCGAGATGGACCAGATCGCCATCGTCAACGTGAAGAACGGCGAGATCAGGCCCCACGGCGACCGCGCGCTGTCCGAGGCCGACATCGCCGCAATCCGCGACTGGATGGCAGCGCGGACCGAGCTTCTCGCCCGGCGCGACATCGACGACATCCTGCGTACGGTGGACCACCTGAACCTGACCGCCCACTGGGCGCAGTCGAAGGCGACCGACGCCCAGCTCGGCGCGGTGACCGACGCGCTGCTGCTGGCGATGCACGACCTGCGCATGGTGCTGGTGCGGCGGAAGGCCGAGCGGATGGAGGCGGGTCCGGGCGAGGGCTGATCGGCACGCAGGCCCGGGCGCTGTCAGCCCCGCGAAAAAACGGAAGGCGCCCCGGGAGTCCGTCCCCGCTTCACGGGGGTGACAGAGGGAAGCCCCGACTCCGCCCTCCCGCCCGGGCGACCAGCCCGGGCGGCGCCCGACCGCCCCCTCGGGCGGGCGCATTGCGA
>JBDHSQ010000019.1:0-37966 GCA_039808285.1 Paracoccaceae bacterium | reverse complement strand
GGGGCGGGATCTCCCGGTCTCGGCCGTCAACGCGCGCGGGGATTGCCGCAGCACCGGCATGGCGGGCCTTCCGCCGCGGCGCCGCCGGCCGGGCGGTGCTTCGGCTTCGGGCGCCGGCGATTTCGGCTTCCGCGTGTCCCCTTCCTTCCGCCACGCTCATGCAAACGCGGCCCGGCGGCGTGGCGGCGGGCGCCGCTGCGTGGCCCGCATCCGGCGCAACCTGCGCCCCCTCAGGCGCCCCAACGGTCGAGAAGCGCGCCGATCTCCAGTGGCCGGGTCTGCGACCCCTCGCCGATCCGCCCCGGCGTGCGCGACAGCTTCGGCGCTGGTGCGGGCTGGACCACACCGTCGTGAACGACATGGGTCGCGCGGGCCGCGTTGTGCGGATGGGCCGGCGCCTCGGCAAGGGTCAGGACCGGCACCGCGCAGGCATCCGATCCGGCGAAGACCTGCGCCCAGTCGTCCCGCCTCCGCTCGGCGATGCGCGCCGCGATCCGCGCGCGCGCCTCGGGCCAGCGGTCACGGTCCATCTGGGCGGGCATGGCTGCCTCGGCGATCCCGGCAAGCCGCAGGAACTCGGCCCAGAACTTCGGCTCGATCGCGCCCACGGCCAGGAAGCCGCCGCACTTGCAGGCGTAACAGCGGTAGAAGGGCGCCGCGCCGTCGAGGAGATTGGCCTCGCGCGCTTGCGACCAGAGCCCGCCCGCCGCCATCGCCTGGATCATCGCCATCTGATGCGCGGTTCCGTCGCTGATCGCCGCGTCGACGACCTGCCCCCTGCCGGTCCGCGCCGCCTCGAGAAAGGCGCAGACCATGCCGAAGGCGAGATACATCGCGCCGCTGCCGAAATCGCCGACAAGGTTCAGCGGCGGCACCGGCCGCTCCGCCGGGCCGATGGCGTGGAGCGCGCCCGAAAGCGCGATGTAGTTGATGTCATGCCCCGCCGTCTGCGCGAGGGGCCCCGACTGCCCCCAGCCGGTCATCCGCCCGTAGACGAGCCGGCGGTTCTCCGGGAAATCCTCCGGCCCGAGACCGAGCCGCTCCATCACGCCGGGCCGCAAGCCTTCGATCAGACCGTCGGCCCGCGCGATCAGCCGCCGCGCCGCGCCCCGCCCCGCGCCGGACTTGAGGTCGAGCGGGACGAAGCCGCGGCCGCGGTTCAGGATGTCGTAGGAAAGCCCCAGAAGATGCCGGTTGCCCGGCCTCTCGATCCGCACCACCTCGGCCCCCATGTCGGCGAGTACCATCGCGGTGAAGGGCGTGGGCCCGAGCCCAGCGATCTCGACGATCCTGAGACCCGAAAGCGGCCCGCTCATGCCGAGGCCTTTTCTTCCAGAGCCAGCCATTCCTCCTCCGCCGCCGCAAGCGCCGCCTGCCGCTCGGCAAGCCCTTCGGAGGCGCGGCGGAACCTGTCGGGCGCCTTGCCGAAAAGCTCGGGGTCCGACAGGAAGTCCGAAAGCCGGCCGATCTCGGCCTCGATCCGCTCGATGATCCCCGGCAGCGCGTCGAGACGGTGCCGCTCGGTGAAGGTCAGGCCCCGCGCGGGCTTCGCCGCCTTCGGGCCGGGCCCGGGCGGCGCTTTCACCGCCGCCCGGGCGGGCGCCGCGGGCGCGGCCTCGGGCCGCTGCGCCTGGTAGTCGGTCCAGCCCCCGGCATAGACGCTCGCCTGGCCCCCGCCCTCGAAGGCCACCGTCGTCGTCGCCACCCGGTCGATGAAGTCGCGGTCGTGGCTGACCAGCAGCACGGTGCCGTCGTAGTCCCCGAGCACGTCCTGGAGGAGGTCGAGCGTCTCGACGTCGAGGTCGTTGGTCGGCTCGTCGAGCACCAGAAGGTTCGACGGCCGCGCCATCAGCCGCGCCAGCAGGAGCCGCGCCCGCTCGCCCCCCGAAAGCGAGCCGATCGGCGCGCGGGCCTGCGCCTCGTCGAAGAGGAAGTCCTTCAGATAGGCCACGACATGGCGCGGCTCGCCCCGCACCATCACCTGGTCCGACCGGCCGGAAACCGCCATGCCGGGATCGTTCACCAGCCCGTCCCAGAGCGTCACGGCGGGGTCGAGCGCCGCGCGCGCCTGGTCGAAGACGGCAATCTCCAGGTTCGTGCCGTGCCGCACCGTGCCCGCATCCGGCACCATCTCCCCGGTCAGCATCTTCAGCAGCGTGGTCTTGCCCGCACCGTTCGGGCCGACGAAAGCCACCCGGTCGCCGCGCAGGATCGTCAGGTCGAAGGGCTTCAGGATGCGCTTTTCGCCGAAAGCCTTGGAAATCCCCCTGGCTTCGATCACGAGACGGCCGGAGACCCCCCCGCTCTCGAGCGCCATCGCCGCCGTGCCCTGCCGCCGGATCATTGCCGACCGCTCGGTCCGCATCGCCTGAAGCGCCCGCACCCGCCCCTGGTTGCGTCTGCGCCGGGCGGAAATCCCTTCGACCGCCCAGCGCGCCTCGGCCCTGATCCTGCGGTCGAGCTTGTGTCGGGCGAGATCCTCTTCGGCCCAGATCGTCTCGCGCCAGTCCTCGAACCTCTCGAAACCCCGCTCGCTGCGCCGCACCACGCCCCGGTCGATCCAGAGCGTTGCCCGCGTCAGCGCCCCGAGGACGGCGCGGTCGTGGGAGATCATCACGAAGGCCGCCCGCGTCTCGCGCAGCCGCGCCTCGAGCCAGAGCACCGCCTCGATGTCGAGATGGTTGGTCGGCTCGTCGAAGAGCATCAGCTCCGGCGCCTCGGCCAGGAGCTTCGCCAGCGCCGCGCGCCGCCGCTCGCCCCCCGAGGCCGCCGCGACCGGCGTCGCGGGATCGAACTTCAGCCCGTCGGCCACCACCGCCACGCGATAGGCCTCGCCCTCGGGCAGGTTCGCCGCCGCGAAGGCGCCAAGCGTCGCGTAGCCGGCGAAATCGGGCTCCTGCTCCATGTAGCCGACGGTGACGCCGGGGGCGGCCGTCCGCTCCCCCGCGTCGGGTTCCACGAGCCCCGCCATGACCTTCATCAGCGTCGACTTGCCCGATCCGTTCCGCCCCACCAGCGCCACCCGGTCGCCCGGCTGGAAAGTCACGTCGAGCCCCTCGAAGAGGGGATTGCCGCCGAAGGTCAGGGAAATGCCGGAAAGCTGGAGAAGGGGTGCGCGCGCCATGACCCGTCAGCTAATCCGCCGCCCGGCGCGCGTCAACGGCCTGCATCTTCGTTGCCGAAATACCCCGGGGGTGAATGCGGGCCCGCCCGCAGAGGGGGCGGCGCCCCCTACTCCGCCGCCGCCCTCGCGGCCTCGAGTTCGGCGGCGCGCGCCTCAACGAGGCCGACGATGTGGTCGATCATCTCGGCGTTGCTCATCTTGTGGCTCTGCCGCCCGGCGAGATAGACCATCCCGGCCCCGGCCCCCCCTCCGGTGAAGCCGATGTCGGTCATCAGCGCCTCGCCCGGCCCGTTCACCACGCAGCCGATGATGGAAAGGCTGATCGGCGTCCTGATGTGCTCGAGCCGTTTTTCCAGTGCCTCGACGGTCCTGATCACGTCGAAGCCCTGCCGCGCGCAGGAGGGGCAGGAGATGATCTGCACCCCGCGCGTGCGCAGCCCCAGCGACTTCAGGATCTCGTAGCCGACCTTCACCTCCTCGACCGGATCGGCCGAGAGCGAGACGCGGATCGTGTCGCCGATGCCCATCCACAGGAGGTTGCCGAGCCCGATCGCCGACTTGACGGTGCCCGACATGAGGCCTCCGGCCTCGGTGATGCCGAGGTGGATCGGCGCGTCGGTGGCCTCGGCAAGGCTCTGGTAGGCGGCGGCGGCGAGGAAGACGTCGCTGGCCTTGCAGGAGATCTTGAACTCGTGGAAGTCGTTGTCCTGCAAGAGCCGGATGTGGTCGAGCCCGCTTTCGACCATCGCCTCCGGGCAGGGCTCGCCATACTTGTCGAGAAGGTGCTTTTCAAGGCTTCCGGCGTTCACCCCGATGCGGATCGAGCAGCCGTGGTCCTTCGCCGCCCGCACCACCTCGGCCACGCGCCGCGCGTCGCCGATGTTGCCGGGATTGATCCTGAGACAGGCCGCCCCCGCCTCGGCCGCCTCGATGGCGCGACGGTAGTGGAAATGGATGTCGGCGACGATCGGAACCGGGCTTTCGCGGATGATCTCGCCGAGCGCCCGCGTCGAGGCCTCGTCGGGGGTCGAGACGCGGACGATGTCGGCGCCGGCGGCGGCGGCGCGCTGCACCTGTTCCACTGTCGCCCGCACGTCCGAGGTGATGGTGTTGGTCATCGTCTGCACGGTGATCGGCGCGTCGCCGCCGACGGGCACGTTGCCCACCATGATCCGGCGGGACTTGCGCCGCCCGATGTTGCGCCAGGGTCGGATCGGATTGTGGGTCATGTCAGCCTCGGCACGCATTCGCTCGGGCGATAGATAGACCGCCCGGCCGACCACGGCAATGCGGCCGGATCACTCGGTGGCGGGCGCCTCGGGCGCGACGGCGGCGGCATCGGCCACGGCGGTGGAGTATTTCGCGAGATCGGCGTCGCTCTCCAGGTCGGCCAGCGCGTATTTGGCCGTCAGCGCCTCGGGCGACAGCACGAGGTTCTTGGTGACCGAGCCGCGGGCACCGGCGGGTCCGTAGGTCCGGCCGTTGACGGCAAAGTAGACCGCGCCCGACTCGCCCACCCGCATCACCGGCGGCTCCTCGAGCTTGGGCAGCGCATAGCGTTCGCCGGCGTCGAGGATCTTCTCGAAGATCACGGTGCCGTCGGCGGCCTGCACCCGCACCCAGGCCGGGCGCACCGCCAGAAGCTCCACCTCGGGCGCGTCGGCGGCGACGACCTGCACCGGCGTCTCGCCGAGCGCGGGCTGCGGCTGGGCTTCGGCCAGGGCGATGGCGGGGGTCTCGGCCGCGGGCATGAGGCCCACGCTCTGCGGGTCGATCGCCGCGATCGGCCCGTCGCGGGCCACCAGCACCGGCACGTCGAGCGCCTGCGGCCGGTAGAGCCGGTCGAGCGCGTCGGGCGCGGGCGGCAGCGCGTCCTGCCCCGGCAGTGCGGCCAGCGCGACCTCGCCGCTGTCCTGCTGGTCGGCCAGCGTCCTGCCGGCGCCGGCCAGCGGGTCGAGGTCCGCCACCACGCCCGGCGCCTGGTCGACCGGGGCGAGCGTGACCTTCTGCACCTCCTGGAGCACCGACCAGCCGCCATAGCCGATCCCGCCGATCAGCAGCAGAAGGACAAGGATGGAGCCCACCGCGCCAGGCTGGATACCCGACCAGATCGCCTCGCCGCGCGGCACGAAGCTGGCGTTGGGATTGGCGAGCGGATCGGCATATTCCACCTTCCGCCGCGCCACGACCGGGCCGGAGGCCGCGGCCGACATCCCGTGCGCGACGGTGAAATTCGCCTCCTGGCAGAACCGGCGGAACGTCGTCTCGGGGTCCATCCCGAGGTAGCGCGCGTAGGACCGCACATAGCCCGCCACGAACCCCGGCGTCTCGAAGGCCGAGACATCGCAGTTCTCGATCGCCGCGATATAGCTCGCCTTGATCTTCAGTTCGCGCTGCACGTCGAGGAGGGACTTGGCGAGCGTCGCGCGCTCCCCGCGCATGATGTCGCCCAGCCGCAGTTCATAGTCGTCAAACCCCTTGGGTTTGTCCGAGTCCTGCGCCGAAGGTGGCACCCTCCGCCCGATCATTCACCCTGCCCCACGTTAATCCCCAGGCGGCCGACGATTCGTCTTACCCCTGCCGTCCTATTGGGAATTTCATACCACACGGCAAGGGCGAATGCGACGGCGGATGGCGTCAGGCAGAGAGTTCGGCGCGATTCAGCGCGCAATGCGCCCAGAGCCTGTCCATCGCCCGGACCAGCCGGTCGATGTCCTCGGGCGTATGCACCGGCGAGGGGGTGAAGCGCAGCCGCTCGGTGCCGCGCGGCACGGTCGGGAAGTTGATCGGCTGCACGTAGATTCCGTAATGCTCCAGCAGCATGTCGGAGATTTTCTTGCAGTGCACCGGATCGCCCACGTGCACCGGCACGATATGGGTGCCGCGGTCGATGATCGGCAGGCCGAGCGCCTTCAGCCGCGCCTTGAGGATGCGGGCATTTTCCTGCTGCCTGTCGCGCAGGTGCTGCGCCGTCTTGAGATGGCGGACCGAGGCCGCGGCGCCGGCCGCCACCGCCGGCGGCAGCGAGGTGGTGAAGATGAAGCCCGGCGCGTAGGAGCGGATCGCGTCCACCATCTTCGCGCTGGCGGCGATGTAGCCGCCCATCACGCCATAGGCCTTGGCGAGCGTGGCGTTGATGATGTCGATCCGCCCCATCAGGCCGAGCTTCTCGGCCACGCCCGCGCCGCGCGGGCCATACATGCCGACGGCATGGACCTCGTCGAGGTAGGTCAGCGCGCCGAACTCCTGCGCGGTGTCGCAGATCGCCGCCATCGGGCAGATGTCGCCGTCCATCGAATAGACCGACTCGAAGGCGACGAGCTTCGGCGCCGCCGGGTCGTCGGCCGCCATCAGCGCACGCAGGTGCTCTACATCGTTGTGGCGGAAGACGCGCTTGGCCCCGCCGTTGCGGCGGATGCCCTCGATCATCGAGGCGTGGTTCAGCTCGTCGGAATAGATGATCAGGCCGGGGAAGAGCTTCGGCAGCGTCGACAGCGTCGCGTCGTTGGCGATATAGGCCGAGGTGAAGACCAGCGCCGCCTCCTTGCGGTGCAGGTCGGCGATCTCGGCCTCGAGCCGCTTGTGGTAGACCGTGGTGCCCGAGATGTTGCGGGTGCCGCCGGAACCCGCCCCGGCCGCATCCAGCGCCTCGTGCATCGCCGCCAGAACGACCGGATGCTGCCCCATGCCGAGGTAGTCGTTGCCGCACCAGACGGTGATTTCCTTCTCGCTCCCGTCGGGCCGGGTCCAGACCGCCTTGGGGAAGTGCCCGTTGCGGCGCTCGATGTCGATGAAGGTGCGGTAACGGCCCTCCTCGTGCAGGCGCTGGAGCGCCCGGTCGAGCTGTGCATCATAGTCCATCTGGCGTCTCCCGGCTTTTCCGTCCGTCCCCTCGGGCCATAAAGGCCCCGCGCGCGTGTGTCCTTGATAAGGGTCAAATCCGCCCCGGACGAGGGTACAATTTGCCGCGCATGGCGCAGAGGGTCCGGCTTCGGGAGGGTGGAGTCCGACCGCGGGCAGGATAAGCGCCACGCCGGGTCGGGCGCTTCCGCCGCTGCGGCTCGCGCAAGCCACGGAGGGCGGCGGCCGACCGCGGGCGGGCGCTGCGCAACAGGAGTTCGGTAGCACTTTATGGTGCCGCTCTCCCGACGGCGGTTCTGCGCGCAACGTCGCAATGCGCCCGCCCACCGGGGGGGGGGCGCCGCCCGGGCTGGGCGCCCGGGCGAGGCGGCGGGGCCGTATATTCCCCCTCCGAAAGCCGAAGACGGGACGCGCTGCGCGGTTTTCCCGTCCATGCGGAGATGCCACCCGCCCGGGCTTGGACATCGCCGGGCGCGCTGCTACCGTTCGCCAACCCATCCGAGGAGAGAGCCATGAGCCTCGACGCCGTCCTGTCCCGCATCGACGAAACCCTGCCGGAGGCGATGGACCGCCTCTTCGCGCTCCTGCGCATTCCGTCCATTTCCACCGACCCCGCCTACCGGGCCGACTGCGCCCGCGCCGCCGACTGGCTGGCCGGGGACCTGCGCGGCCTCGGCTTCGACGCCGCCGCAAGGGCGACGCCGGGTCATCCGATGGTGGTGGGCCACGGCGGCGAGGGCGGGCGGCACCTTCTCTTCTATGGCCATTACGACGTGCAGCCGGTCGATCCGCTCGATCTGTGGCATCGCGCCCCGTTCGACCCCACGGTCGAGGACACGCCGCACGGCCGGGTGATCCGTGCCCGCGGCGCGGCCGACGACAAGGGCCAGCTCATGACCTTCATCGAGGCGTGCCGGGCCTGGCGCGACGTCCACGGCGCCCTGCCCGGCCGGCTCACGGTCTTTCTCGAGGGCGAGGAGGAATCGGGCTCGCCCTCGCTCATCCCGTTCATGGAGAGACACCGCGAGGAACTGAAGGCCGACCTCGCGCTGATCTGCGACACCGGCCTGTTCGAGGATCAGCCCGCGATCACGACGATGCTGCGCGGCCTTCTCGGCGAAGAGATCACCATCACCGGGCCGAACAAGGATCTCCATTCCGGCTCCTACGGCGGCGCGGCAATGAACCCGATCCGGGTGCTGGCCGGGATCATCGCCTCGCTTCACGACGAGGACGGCAGGATCACCGTGCCCGGCTTCTATGACGGCGTGACCGACCTGCCCGAGGCGGTGCGCGCCCAGTGGCAGGCGCTCGCCTTCGACCACCGGAAGTTCCTCGGCGAGGTCGGGCTTTCGGTGCCGGCGGGCGAACACGACCGCACGCCGCTGGAAATGCTCTGGTCGCGCCCGACCTGCGAAGTGAACGGCATCTGGGGCGGCTACACCGGCGCGGGGTTCAAGACGGTGCTGCCGTCGCAGGCCCATGCCAAGATCTCCTTCCGGCTCGTCCCGGGCCAGGATCCGCACCGCCTGCGCGACAATTTCCGCAACCATGTCCGCACGATGGTGCCCTTCGACTGCCAGGTGGCCTTCCACGAACACGGCGCCAGCGCGGCGAGCGTGATGGACATATCCGACCCGGCCTTCGAGGCCGCGCGCGCCGCACTCGGCCAGGAATGGGGCAGGCCCGCCTCCTATGTCGGCTGCGGCGGGTCGATACCCATCGCGGGTTATTTCCGGTCGATCCTCGACATGGACGCGATGCTGATCGGCTTCGGCAGGGACGACGACCAGATCCACAGCCCCAACGAGAAATACGACGTCGAGAGCTTCCACAAGGGCATCCGCTCCTGGGCGCGCATCTTCGCCGCGCTGACATGATCGGCGGGTTTGAGGACCGGCGCCCGCGTGTCGGGGGGCAGGAGATCGCCTGCTCTGCGGGCGGCTCGGGTCCGGCGCTCCGGCTTCTGCGCGGCCTCCCGCAGACCCGCGCGCTCCGGGCCAGCGTCGGCCCGCGCCTCGCGCGGCGCTTCACCGTCGCCGCCGCCGGCCCCGGGGGCCACGGACACTCCTCGAAGCCGGGGGGGGGCCGGGCACCGCACCTTCCGCGAAACCGGCCGCGGCCAGGTCGCACCCATGTCGGCGCTCGGTCACGACCGCTTCCGTCTCGCGGGCCACGAGCCGGGGCGCGCGCACCGCGCACCGGATGGCGCTCGACGGCGGGACGCGGCTTCTCAGCCTCACGCGGATGGACATCCTGTCCACCCACCACCTTCTCGGCCGCCTCGACCGGAAGGTGGCGGCCGCCTCCTGTCACTGGTTCTTCCTCGCCGACCCGCGCCGCTGCCCGAAGACATGATCCGCGCCGACCCCGGCCGCTTCTTCGAATCCTGCCTTCCGGGCAGGGGCGGCGCGCGGCTGGGGAGGTTCGACGCGGGCCGGCTCGCCGGCTGCCGCGCGGCCGGACGCGATCCGGCGACGATGGGCGCGACGTGCGACGACCGTCGCGCCGCGATCCTTCATGACTTCGACCTCGACGAAGCCCACCTCGGCCGGCGTGTCGCCTGCCCCGCGCTCGTCGTCCACCGGCGCGAGGGCGCGCTCCACGGGCGCGAGGGCGCGATGACGCGCGCCGGTGACCTGTCTGCCCCCCGGGCCCCGCGGCGGGCCGACACGCGCGCAGTGATGCTCCCCGGCGGGCATTTCTTCATCGACACCCACCCCGGGGCCACGGCCGCGGCGCTTCCGGACTTCCTGCCATGACCGACCTGACGATCCGCGACGCCGCGCAGGGGGACGAGGCCGCCTGGCGCGTCCTCTGGGCGGGTTACCTCGCCTTCTACCATCTCGACCTTCCGCCCGAGGTGACGGCAGCGACCTGGGCCAGGCTGATGGACCCGGCCTCGCCGCTCAAGGCGCGACTCGCGCTGCGAAACGGGCGTCTCCTCGGCTTCGCCATCCACCAGCCCCACCCGTCGAGCTGGGTCGCGGGCGACGACTGCTATCTCGAAGACCTCTATGTCGATGCCCCCTCCCGCGGCACCGGCGTCGGCCGGGCGCTTCTCGACGATCTCGTCGCGCTGGCCCGGGCGCGCGGCTGGCACCGGCTCTACTGGCACACCGAAGAGGACAATGCCCGCGCCCGCGCGCTCTACGACCTCTATGCGAAATCCGACGGCCACATCCGCTACCGGATGACGCTCTGACCGGCCGGGCCTCTCCGGCCCCGGGGACCGCGCTCCCGGGGGCCGCGCTTTCGGGGGACGCGCTTTCGGGGGGGGCCGCGCTCGGGACGCGCTCGGGAAAACGAACGGGGGCCCGAAGGCCCCCGCCGAGGATCGCGCCGCCGCGTCACTTGACCACGGTCACCGAAACCGCGTCGCGCGTCTGGTTCGAGTTGCCGGCGCTGGCATTCTTGTTCCACAGCACGCTGATCTTCTCGCCGACCTTCAGGCCGGGATCCTTGAAGGCCCCCGGCAGCATGTAGATCGTTCCGTCCTCGAGCGTGAGTGTGCGCGCTTTCATGTCGAAGGACTTGATCATGCCGGTCGTGGTTTCCGAGGCATAGGCGGCCGAGGTTGCGCCAAGCGCGGTCACGAGCACGAGGGGAAGGATGTGGAAACGCATCTGCGTCACTCCGTCAAAAGCCCTGCCGCCGAGGCAGGGCCATCTTGCGAAACCGTCCCGGACCGTCGCGTCGGCGGGGTGCGTTTCCGCCCGGCGGGCCGCGGTTTCACGACGCAAGTTAGGCGGCGGCGTCACCGCCGGAAGGGGGCCGCACACCGGGTTGATCGCAGGTGAAGGCGACGTGACGGATCGCGCGGCGGGATCGGCGGAGGTCCGCCCGGAGCCGCCCTCGGAAGGCGGGGGTTCGCCGGCGGGGGAAGTGACGGAAAGGTGATGGCGCGGTTGACGGGGCTCGAACCCGCGACCCCCGGCGTGACAGGCCGGTACTCTAACCGACTGAGCTACAACCGCGCATGAATCCCCCGGCCGGGGGCACACCCGGGCGATCCGGGGCGGGTGGCGCGGTTGACGGGGCTCGAACCCGCGACCCCCGGCGTGACAGGCCGGTACTCTAACCGACTGAGCTACAACCGCGCATCCCCGCCCGGATCGCCGCCCGAGCGTGGAGCGTGTAATAGGCATCCCCGCCCCCCCCGTCAAGCGCGGGCACGCACTTTCGCCAGAGGAATTTCCGCCTTCGCGAAGGGGATGGTGGGTCGTGAGAGGCTCGAACTCCCGACATCTTCGGTGTAAACGAAGCGCTCTACCAACTGAGCTAACGACCCGGGGGCACCGGCCCCGCATTTAGCCCCCCGGCGGTGCCGGGGCAAGCCCCGGTGCCGCCTCAGGGCCTGACCGCCGCCCTCAGCCCGATCCCCGCGAGCCCGGCGTTGATCAGCAGATAGGGCGAGGCGTCGCCGAAGGTCCGGCTGACCGCCTTCACCCAGTCGGCAAGATGATGAACCGGCTCGAACGCGATGAAGAGGCCCGCGAGAATCGGCAGGGCCGAGGCGAGCCAGGTGAGCGAGGTGGGTTTGACATATTTGCGGATCGTCGGCACGGCGGAGGCCCTTCGGCTGGAGCGGGACGTGCCGATCTGAGCGCAGGGCGGTTAAGACTGCCCGAGTGCTGCGCGCGCCCGTCAGGCCGTGGGACCGACGGGCCCGGCCGCCGCCGCGACGAGCCGCAGGAAATCGGCCACCTGGGCTGCGTTGTCCGCGGCCATTTCCCCGCCCGGCCGGAAGAGGTTGTTCTCGAACCCGATCCGCACCTTGCCGCCGGCGCGGCGGGCAGCCAGAAGGCAGGCGCTTTCCGCCGGGCCGAAGGCGCAGGCGGCCCAGTCGGGTGCGACCGGCAGGCGCGCCTGCGCGGCGAGGGGCGCTGCGAGATCCTCGGGCGCGGCGCGCTGGCCGGTCACATAGCGGCCGAGCACATGCAGCACCTGCGGGCGGCCTTCGGGAATGACGCCTTCGGCCTGCAGCGCGCCAAGGCGCGCGACCTCGGCGGCATCGTAGAGGATGTGCTGGACGGCAATCCCGGCCTCGGCGCAGAAAGCGAAGAACCGCCGGGTCGGTCCCAGGCCGGATTCGGCGGTGATCTCGCGCAGCGCGACGGAGACGGAGGCCGGACGCAGCGTCGCGACCAGCGCGCGCTGCTCGGCCGGGCGGTAGCGGCCCGCGGCCTCGGTCGTGATCTGCACCTGCATCTGCGGCACCCGGGCCGAAAGCTCGGCCAGAAGCTCGGCGTAAAGGCCCGCGTCCAGGACATGACGCCCCTCGGCATCGCGCACATGGGCATGGATCCCGTCCGCCCCCGCCCGCGCGCAGGCCTCGGCGCAGGCGACGATTTCGGGAATCGTCACCGGCAGCGCCGGATGGTCGGCCTTGGTTTTCGTGGCCCCGTTCGGGGCCACCATCAGCGCGGGAAGCGGCTTCATGCCGCCGCCGCCTGCCGGATCGCGCCGGAAAGCTTCTCCACCAGTTCGTCGATCTGGGCGTCGTCGATGATGTAGGGCGGGGCCAGCAGGATGTGGTCGCCGCGCTGCCCGTCGATCGTGCCGCCCATCGGATAGCAGATCAGCCCGGCCTCGAAGGCGAGCGCCTTGACCCGGGCGTGGAGTTTGCGGGCCGGGTCGAACGGGGCCCTGGTCTCGCGGTCGCTGACCAGTTCCACCCCCAGAAGCAGGCCGCGGCCGCGGATGTCGCCGACATGGGGGTGCTGGCCCAGTTCGGCCTCGAGCGCGGCCCGGAGCTTCGCCCCCTGCTCGCGCACGCGCGGCAGCAGCCCGCGGTCGAGGATCGCGTCGAGGACCGCGCCCGCCGCCGCCGCCGCCATCGGGTGGCCCATGTAGGTGTGCCCGTGCTGGAAGAAGCCCGAGCCAGCCGCGATGGCGTCGTAGATGCGGCCGGAGGCGAGAGTCGCGCCGATCGGCTGGTAGCCGGCGCCGAGCCCCTTGGCCACGGTGATCATGTCCGGGGCCACCCCGTCCTCCTCGCAGGCGAAGAGATGCCCGGTGCGGCCCATGCCGCACATCACCTCGTCGAGGATCAGAAGCACCCCGTGGCGGTCGCAGATCTCGCGGATGCGCTTCAGATAGCCCGGCACTGCCGGCACCGCGCCGGCGGTGGCACCGACCACCGGTTCGGCGATGAAGGCCATCACGGTTTCGGGGCCGAGGCGGAGGATTTCCGCCTCCAGCTCGTCGGCGACGCGGCGGCCGTAGGCCTCCTGCGTCTCGTCCTCCTCGCGGTCACGGTATTCATAGCAGGGCGCGATGTGGGTCGTCTCGACCAGCAGCGGCGCGAACTGGGCCCGGCGCCAGGCGTTGCCGCCGGCGGCCAGCGCACCCAGCGTGTTGCCGTGGTAGCTCTGCCGCCGGGCAATCATCCGATGGCGCTGCGGCTGGCCGATCTCCATGAAATACTGCCGCGCGAGCTTGATCGCCGCCTCCACCGCCTCGGATCCGCCCGAGACCAGGTAGACCCGTTCGATCCCCTCCGGCGCATGGGCGGCGAGGCGGTCGGAAAGTGATTCGGCGGCATCGGAGGTGAAGAACCCGGTATGGGCGAAGGCCAGCCTGTCGAGCTGGGCGTGAAGCGCCGCGCGCACGCCCGCATCGGAATGGCCAAGACAGGAGACCGCCGCGCCGCCCGACCCGTCGAGATAGCGCTTCCCCGTCGAATCAACGATGTAGCATCCCTCGCCCGCGGCGGCGACGGGCAGGCTTCCCCTGGTGGAGCGTCCGAAAACATGGCCGGGCATGGCGGTTCATCCTTTCGCAGATGTGTCGGCGCAAAATTTATTGCATTTCTCACAATTCTGCGCAAATGTTTTTGCGTTACCCGGACGGGCCGCAAACCCGTCCCCGCACCCAGGGAGTCCCACATGAAGAAGCTTCTCGCGCTTGCCACCGCCGCCGGCCTTGCCTTCGGCATCGGCGCCGCCAAGGCCGAAGACCTGATCGTCGCCACCGACACCGCCTTCGTGCCCTTCGAGTTCAAGGAGGGCGACAAGTATGTCGGCTTTGACATCGACATGTGGGATGCGATCGCCAAGGACCTGGGCGTGACCTACGAACTCAGGCCGATGGACTTCGCCGGGATCATCCCGGCCCTTCAGACCGGCCAGGTCGACGTGGCGCTGGCCGGCATCACCATCAAGCCGGAGCGGCAAGAGGTGATCGACTTCTCGGACGGCTATTATGACAGCGGCTTCCTCCTCATGGTTCCGGCCGACAGCACCATCACCGGCGAGGCCGACCTTGCCGGCAAGACGCTTGCGGTCAAGACCGGCACCTCGGCCTCGGACTATGCCGAGGCGAACTTCAAGGAGACCGAGCTGCGCAAGTTCCCCAACATCGACAACGCCTATCTGGAACTGCGCGCGGGCGGCGTCGATGCCGCCATGCACGACACGCCGAACGTGCTTTACTACATCGCCACGGCGGGCGAGGGCCAGGTCAAGGCGGTGGGCGCGCAGATGATGGCGCACCAGTATGGCATCGGCTTCCCGAAGGGCAGCGAACTGACCGCCAGGGTCAACGGGGCGCTGGCCAAGATGAAGGCCGACGGGCGCTATGACGCCATCTATGAAAAGTGGTTCGGCGCCAAGCCGGCCAACTGATCCCTTGCGCGGCGCGGCCGGTCCGCCCGGCCCGCCGCATCCCCTTTCCGCGACCCGGAGCGACCCATGCAGACCGACTGGTCCGTCGTCCTGACCTTCCTTCCCCAGTTGATCGCCGGGGCCAGGATCACCGTCCAGATCACCGTGGTCGGGCTTCTGGGAGGCATGATCCTCGGCACCGTCGCCGGGCTGATGCGTGCCTATGGCGGGCGGGTGCTCAATGCCATCGCCTTCGCCTATGTCGAGCTGATCCGCGGCACGCCGATCGTGGTGCAGGTGATGTTCCTCTATTTCGCCATGCCGGTGCTGACCGGGTTGCGCGTCGACCCGATGTCGGCCGCGGTGCTGGCGATCATCGTCAACGCCGGCGCCTATATCGCCGAGATCGTGCGCGGCGCCTTCCTGTCGATCTCCAAGGGGCTGACCGAGGCGGGGCTGGCGCTGGGCCTGCCGCAATGGAAGGTGCTGGTATATATCCTCGGCCCGCTCGCCTTCCGCCGCCTCATCCCGCCGCTGGGCAACCAGTTCATCGTCAGCCTCAAGGACACCTCGCTGTTCATCGTCATCGGCGTGGGCGAGCTGACGCGGACGGGGCAGGAGATCATGGCCGCGAACTTCCGCGCGGTGGAAATCTGGACCGCCGTCGCCGTCATCTACCTGATCCTGACCGGGGCCATGACCGTGGCGCTGCGGGTGATCGAGAAACGCATGAGGATCCTGTGAGCATCATCGAATTCCGCAAGACCTCGAAGCATTTCGGCGACCTGAAGGTGCTGGACGAGGTGGACCTGTCGATCGACGTGGGCGAGGTGGTGGTGCTGATCGGTCCTTCGGGCTCGGGCAAGTCGACGCTGCTGCGCTGCATCAACGGGCTCGAGCAGATTTCCGGGGGCGACCTGGTGATGGACGGGATCAGCGTGCGCGCGGGCAAGAAGCAGTTGCGCCTGATCCGGCAGGAAGCCGGGATGGTGTTCCAGCAGTTCAACCTGTTTCCGCAGATGACCGCGCTGGAAAACGTCGCCTTCGGGCCGCGCAAGGTGCGCGGCGCCTCGGCGGCCGAGGCGCGCGAACAGGCGCTGGCGCTGCTGGACAAGGTGGGCCTGCGCGAAAAGGCCGGCAACTACCCGTCCGAACTGTCGGGCGGCCAGCAGCAGCGCGTGGCGATCGCCCGGGCGCTGGCGGTGCGGCCCAAGGTCATGCTGTTCGACGAACCGACCTCGGCGCTCGATCCCGAGCTGAAGCAGGAGGTGCTGACCGTGATGCGCCAGCTTGCGCAGGAAGGGATGACGATGGTGGTCGTCACCCACGAGATGGCCTTCGCCAAGCAGGTGGGCACACGGCTGATCTTCATGGAACACGGCAAGATCTCGGTCGACGGCGATCCGCGCGAGGTGATCGGCAATCCGCCCAGCGAACGGCTGAAAGACTTTCTGCAACATGTCGAATGAACCGGGAACCCTTGGCTGGGTCGCCGCCGGCGGCACGCCGCACGACATCGGCAGGGCGCTGGGGCGGGCCGGGCGGACGGCGGTGCACCGTCACCTTCTCGGCGCGACAATCTGGCAGCGCGTGACCGATCCCGCGCACCGCCCACGGCTGGCCCGCATGACGGCGACCGTGATGGCCCGCTTTCCCGCGATCTGGGCCGAGATCGAGGGGCTGGCCGAGGGGCTCGGCCTGCCCGTCGCGCAGGTGATGGCCTGGAATTGCCGCGGCGATCTTCTGGCCTCGGCGCCGGACGGCTGCACCACGGTGATGCTGCCGGGCGAGAGGCCGGTCCTTGCCCACAACGAGGACGGCCTGCCCTTCTTCCGCGGCGCCTCGTTCATCGCCGAGGTGACGCCCGACGGCGCGCCCGGATTCCATGCCTTCTGCTATCCCGGCTCGATCCCCGGCCACACCTTCGCCTTCTCGCAGGCCGGGCTCGTGCAGACGGTGAACAACATCCGCCTGACCGGGGTCGAGCCCGAGGTGCCGCGCATGGTGCTCGGCCGCGCCGTGCTGGCCGCGCGCGACATCGGCGCGGCCCTTGCGGTGCTCGCGGCGCATCCGGACTCGGGCGGATTCCACTTCGCGCTGAGCCACGTGGCCGACCGGCGCATCGTCTCGGTCGAATTCGGCGGCGGCGAGGTTTCGGCGATCGAGATCACGGCGCCCTCGCTTCATGCCAACCACGCGCTGCACCAGCACAGGGGAGTGGCGCACCAGATCGTCACCGCCTCTTCGCGCGACCGGCAGGCCCGTGGCGAGGCGCTTCTGGCGGCTGGCGCCGTCGACCCGCTGGCGATCCTGCGCGACACCGGCGGGCCGGGCCTGCCGATCCGGCGCGACGCGGCCGACGACCCGGACGACGAGAATACCCTTGCCACAGCGCATTTCCGTGTCACAGAAGACGGGATCGAGTGGAGCATCCATGACCGCAGAGCCGGCGCCCCCTCCTACGCGGGCAAGACCGCCTGAAACGCTCAGCGAACTGCGCGCCCTGATGGTGGCCATCGCGCGCGGCGAGGCGCCGATCACCCTCGGCGCCAAGACCCGCGAGGCGCTCGGCCGCATCCTCGACCTGACCGGGAGCCCCGCGCTTCTGTCGATCACCGCGCTCGCCGAGGTGCTGGAGGTCAACCCCTCCACCCTCACCCGGCTTGCCCACAGCCTCGGCTATTCCGGATTCCCCGCCTTCCAGCAGGTGCTCCTGACCGCCTCGATGGCCGCACCGGGCGAGTTCTACTCCCGCCAGGCCCGTGCCGCGCTGGCCGAGGGGACGAGCACCCAGTCGCGCGCCGTCCAGCTCTGCCGCGAGAACCAGGCCAACATCGACCGCTTCGCCGAGCATTTCGACACCGATGCCTTCGAGGCTGCGGTCGGCCTGCTGATGTCGGCGCCGCGCGTCGCGGTCTACGGCATCCGGCAGTTCCACGCCATCGCCGCCTTCCTCGTCTACGGGTTGCGGATGATCCGTTCCGATGTCGCCCTGCTCGACGCCAACAACCTCGGCACCGCCGAGGGGCTTGCCATGCTCGAGAAGGGCGATGTCCTGCTTGCCGCGAGTTGCGCGCCCTATTCCGCCCAGGTGGTCGAGACGGCGCGGGTCGCGCGCGAGATCGGCCTCGCGACCGTCGCCCTCACCGACCGCGCCAGTTCGCCTCTCGTCGACAGTTCCCGCGCGGCGATCCTCGTTCCCCATCAGTCGAGCTTCATCTCCAACAGCATCGGCGCCTTCACCGTGGCGGCCGAATGCCTGATCAACGCCTGCGCGGCGGCCCGGCCGGACCAGACGCGCAAGGCGCTGGCGGGCCGCGACCGGATGATCGAGCGGCTCGGCATCGAGATGTGACGCGCCGGGATCGGGGGCCAGGAATACAGGCCGGGATCGGCGAGGCCGGGATTTTGCAACTGGCCCGCGTCGGGGAACGCCGCCGGGACTTCCCCGCTCACACCGTCGCCGGCGCCACCACCCAGAGAACCTCGCAGGTCTCTTCGCCGACAGTCCAGAAGCGCACCATCGCGGTGGACGGAAAGGCGAAGCTGTCGCCGCAGTTGACGACGAATTCGACGCCGTTCAGTTCAAGCCCCAGGGTTCCGGCCAGCACGATCCCGCATTTGCCGCCCTCGGCGTTGCTGTAGGGTTCCCCCGACGAGGCGCCTGGCTTCAGGAGGAAGCGCAGCATCTGGATCGTCGGCTGCGTGTCGGGCGTGAGCAATTCCTTGACAAGTGCGCCGTCGTGATAGGTCAGCGACCGCCGCGCACCGGCCGGCACGATGTATTCGGCCGCCTGGCTCTCCTGCTCGCCGTCGCGGTGGAACAGCCAGTTCACCGGCATGTCCATCGCCGCGCAGATCGCGCGGAGGGTCTTGATCGAGGGGGCGGCAAGACCCCGCTCGACCTGGCTCAGCATCCCCACCGAGATGCCGGCGGGCTCGGCGACCTGCTTCAGCGACAGCCCGCGCATCTGCCGGCGCAGGCGCAATGTCTCGCCGACCTGGCGCGTGTCGCTATGTGCTTCCAGATGGTTCAGGTCGGCTGGCACTGCATGCCCTCCCCGGTTGCCGCTTTTCCGTTATATAAGAGTATCAATATAAATTCATCAAAATTAAAATAAATTGACAGAAATTTAAAAAGGATCATAGTCACTCCCAGAGATGTCGAGTCCACGACAGAAGACGGGCCACCGCCTCGGACCGGGGCATCTCCTGACGAGCCAGATTCATGATTTCGGGAGGAAATATCATGAAAACGATCGGTGTTGCGCTGTTGTGCACGGTCATGACAGCAATCCCCGTCACAGTGATGGCGAGAGATGTTACCATCGCGGGATGGGGCGGCAACTACCAGGATGCCCAGCGCCAGGCCTATTTCGAACCCTTCGCCGCGAAGGCCGGCGTGAAGATCGAGGAGACGACCTACCTCGGCGGGCTTGCCGAGATCAAGGCGATGGTGGACACCGGCAACGTCACCTGGGACTTCCTCATCATGGGCGGGTCCGAACTTCAGCTCGCCTGTGACGAGGGGCTTCTGGAGCCGCTCGACTGGGACGCGATCGGCGGCAAGGACGATCTGCTGCCCGGCGCAGCGATGACCTGCGGCGTCGGCAACGTCGTGATCGGCAACGGCTTCGCCTATAATACCCAGGCCTTCCCGACACCGCCGCAGGACTGGAAGGACTTCTTCGACCGCGAGAAGTTTCCCGGCCGGCGCGGCGTGAACAACACGCCGCAGTTCAACCTCGAATACGCGCTCATGGCCGACGGCGTTCCGCCCGACCAGATCTACGAGGTGCTGGCGACGCCGGAGGGGGTCGACCGGGCCTTCGCCCAGTGGGACAAGATCAAGGATCTGCTGCAATACTGGGAATCCGGCGCGCAGCCGGTGGAATGGCTCGCCTCGAACAACGTCGCGCTGTCGACCGCCTACAACGGCCGGATCATCATGGCCAAGCGCGAGGGCAAGCCGCTGGAATTCGTCTGGAAGAACCATGTCGTGAACATGGACGGCTGGGCGATGGTCAAGGGCTCTCCCTACAAGGACAGGCTGACCGAGTTCATGCAGACGGTGAACGATCCGGCGAACCAGGCGAAGTTCTCGTCGCTGATGCCCTACGGCCCGTCGAACACGCTCGCCGCCGGACACCTGACGCCCGAGATCGTCGCCGGCCTGCCCGCGGGGGACAACATCAAGGAAGCGGCGTTCATGTCGGACGAGTTCTGGATCGACCATCTCGACGACCTTCGCGAACGCTGGAGCCGCTGGTCCACCCAGTAGCCGCCCTGCCCCTCACCTCCGGCGGGGATTCCGCCGGAGGTTCCCCGCGCGTGCGCGCGCGCGCCCCGAGGATGACATCATGAGCGCATCGCCCCGCAAGCCGGGCGGAGCAAGACTGGCGGCCGTTGTCCTGCTGGCGCTTCCGCTCGCGATCTACATTCTTCTCTACCTGATGCCGATCAGCTCGATGATATCGCTCAGCGTCGACAACGGCGAACTGGGGCGCACCCTCGTGCGGTTCCGCGACGCCGACCAGGGCGATCACGACGCGCGCGCCGCGGCGCTTCTGGCGGACATGCAGGCGATGGATGCGGGCCGGCAGGCCGCGACGGCGCGCGAGCTGAACCAGAACCTGTCGGGGTTCCGTTCGCTGTTCCTGAAGACCGCGCGGCAGGCGGCCGGGATCGAGCCCACGGCCGCCGGGCTTGCCGCCTTCGACGACCGCTGGACCGACCAGATCTACTGGGACGTGATGCTGGCGAACAGCTCGCCCTTCACCTGGCGCCACTTCGGCGAGGCGACGGGTCTGAAGCTGGATGAAAGCGGCCGGCTGACGGCGGGCGGCGACGACATCTATGTGCAGATCATGTGGCGCACGCTGGTCATTTCGGTGCAGGTCACGCTGGTGACCCTGCTGATCGGCTATCCCCTGGCCTATGCGGTGACGAACGCGGCGCCGCGGTTCGCGGCCTTCGTGCTGATCGCCGTGCTGATGAGCTTCTGGACCTCGATCCTCGTGCGCACGACCGCCTGGGTGATCCTGCTCCAGACCTCGGGGCTGGTGAATTCCTTCCTGCTCCGGACCGGGTTCGTCACCGAGCCGCTGCAACTCATCTTCAACCGCTTCGGGGCGATCGTCTCGATGACGCATGTGCTTCTGCCCTTCGCCGTCATCCCGATCATGAACGTGATGCGGACGATTCCGAAGTCGCAGAAGGATGCGTCGCTGAGCCTCGGCGCAGGCCCGATCGAGACCTTCCTCAGGGTCTACCTCCCGCAGACGCTGCGCGGTGTCGCGGTTGGCGGGGCCACGGTCTTCATCCTCGCGCTCGGCTTCTACATCACGCCCTCGCTCACCGGCGGCCCGCGCGACCAGATGGTGTCGTTCTACATCGCCGCCTTCGTCAAGGAATCGCTCAACTGGGGCATGGCCTCGGCGCTGTCGGTCATGCTGCTCGGCGCGGTGCTGCTGATCCTGTCGGCCTACGGCGCGGCGCGCTGGCTCCTGTCGCGCAAGCGGGGGCGGGCCTGATGTCGCGCGTCATCTTCTGGGGTTCGGTCCTGTTCGCGCTGGCCTTCCTCGTCATCCCCCTCGTCCTGGTGATGCCGCTTGCGTTCAACGCCGGATCGTTCCTGACCTACCCGATGGACGGGTTCAGCCTGAAATGGTTCGAGGAGATCTTCGCCTCGGGGCGGTGGACGCGGGCCCTGTCGAACAGCGTGAAGATCGCCACCGGCGCGATGGCGATGGGTGTCCTGATCGGCGGGCTTGCCGCAACCGGGGTGATGCTGACCGGCCGTGTGTTGCAGATCGTGCTGACCGGGCTCTTCGTCTCGCCGCTGGTCGTGCCCTCGATCGTCGTCGGCGTGGCCTTCGCCTATGCCTTCGGCCGCATCGGCCTGTCGGGCAGCTACCTGGGGCTGGTGCTCGCCCATGCGATCCTCGGGGCGCCGCTCGTCTTTCTTTCGGTGATGACCTCGCTGAAGGGTCTCGACCCCGATCTCGACCTTGCCGCGGCATCGCTCGGGGCGACGCGCAGCCACCGCTTCCGGCATGTCACCCTGCCGCTGGCGGCGCCGGGGTTCCTTGCCGGCGCCCTCTTCGCCTTCATCACCTCCTTCGACGAGGTCGTCGTGGCGCTGTTCCTTGCCTCGCCGGAATCGACCACCCTCCCCGTCGCGCTCTTCGCCGGGCTGCGGGACCGGCTCCAGCCGACCATCGTCGTCGTCGCGCTACTGCTTTCGCTGATGAGCTTCGCCCTGCTCTGGCTGATGCGGAGGCTTCAGACCCTCGCCCAGCCGCAGAAGCAATGACCCCGGAACCGGACGGAGACCTGTGATGGCGTTTCTTGAAATCCGCAACATCGACAAGTTCTACGGGACCATGCAGGCGCTTTCGCAGGTGTCGCTCAGCATCCCGAAGGGCGGCTTCGTCACCCTGCTCGGCCCCTCCGGATCGGGCAAGACGACGCTCCTGAAGATCCTCGCCGGGTTCGAGGGCGTCTCGGCCGGCGAGATCCGCCACAACGGCCGCGACATCACCGCCCTGAAGCCGGAAAGGCGCAACTTCGGTCTGGTGTTCCAGGGCTACGCGCTGTTCCCGCACATGACGGTCTTCGACAATGTCGCCTATCCGCTGAAGGTGCGGCGGATGGCGCGCGACGAGATCGCTTCCCGGGTGAACGCGATGCTGGATCTCGTCCACCTCGCCGCCTTCGGCCGCCGCAGGCCGCACGAACTGTCCGGCGGCCAGCAGCAGCGCGTGGCGCTCGCGCGCGCGCTGGTCTTCCGGCCCGATCTCCTGCTTCTCGACGAGCCGATGTCGGCCTTGGACAAGAAGCTGCGCGGCGACCTCCAGGACCAGCTCCGCGACATCCACCACCGGCTGGGGACGACCTTCATCAATGTCACCCACGACCAGGAGGAGGCGATGCACATGTCCGACATGATCGCGGTGATGAACCACGGAAGGATCGAGCAGTTCGACACCGCGCACCGGCTCTATCGCAACCCGTCGTCGCGGTTCGTGGCGGATTTCGTCGGCAAGTCCAACATCTTCCCCGGCACGCTGTCCGGCCACGGGCGGGCCGCGGAATTCGCCACCGCGGAGTTCCGCCTTGCCCTGCCGGGCCACGCGCCGGCCCCGGCGGCGCGGGAACCGGCCGAGCTTGTGATCCGGCCCGAGGACATCCGCATCGGTCGCGCGGATCGGGCAAAGGACGTCCGGGGCGACGTGACCCTGGGCGGGACCGTGGCGGCGTCGACCTATTCGGGGGACCGGGCGCTCTACTCGATCGCGCTGCCGGGTGGCCGGATCCTTCTGACCTACGGAAGCGCGCGGGACGGTGCGCTTCGTCCCGGAGTCGCGGTCACGCTCGCCTTTGACGCGGCCGACTGCATCCTGTTGACCTGAAAGGAGCAAGAGCGTGAGCAACCTGAAATACGCGCACACCGCCCGCCTTGGCGCCGGCGAGCCGGGCCGGCCCGAGCCGGACCTGCTGATCGAAGGCGCGCCGGAATTCATGTCCTGGCCGCTGATCGAGGCACAGACGATGTCGGGCGTCTGGGCCGCGTCGCCCGGGCATCACCGGGTGATGCGCGGCGCGGACCTGATCGAGAGCTTCTACATCCTCGAAGGCGAGATCGAGCTTTTCGAGGAGGGCCAGGCCGCACCCAAGCGGTTCGGTCCCGGCGACCTCGTGGTGCTCGAGCCTGGCTTCCGCGGAAGCTGGAAGACCATCAGCGCCATGCGGAAGGTCTATTTCGCGTCGAAGATCTGATCACCCGCCGCGCGCCCGCGAGGGGGCGGGCGCGGGCATCCAGGATTGGGGAGGAACCGATGAAGACGACGCCTTTCTGGTGGGAAGCCGCCGAGCCGCAGCACGGCGAACGGGGGATCGATACCGGCGATTGCCGGATCCTGATCGTGGGCTCGGGCTATACCGGACTTTCGGCCGCGATCACGCTCGCCGAGGCCGGAGAGACCGGCATCATGGTGATCGACGCGATGCGGATCGGCGAAGGCGCCAGTTCCCGCAACGGCGGCCAGATCGGCAATGGCGCGAAGTTCACGCCGGCCCAGGCGACGGCGCGGTTCGGCGAGAAACGCGCGCGGGAGATCATGGAGGACTACGCCGCCTCGATGCCCTTCATGCTCGGCCGCGCCGCCACGCTGGCCGACCCGATCGACCTCGACCTCTGCGGCAGCGTGGTGGGCGCGCATACCCGCAAGGACATGGCCAAGCTTCACGAACTGCGCGACCGGCTGGCGCCCGAGGACCGCAAGAACTACGAGATCCTCGACGAAGGCCAGGTCCGCCGCGCGGTCAAGACCGGCATCTACCGGGGCGCGATGATCCGGCATGACCAGGGCTCGATCCACCCGGCGAAATACGTCCGGGCACTGGCCAACCGCGCGCGGGCGCTTGGGGTCCGCATCTTTACGGGATGGCGTTTTTCCGGTGCCCGGCGGATCGCCGAGGGGCATGTGGCCCGGCTCGTGGACGTGCAGGAGGGAGCGTCGGCCGATGTCCGGGCCGAACGGATGCTTCTCGGCGTCAACGGCTATGCCGGGCCCGAGGTGCCGTGGCTGCGCAGGCGCACGATCCCGGTCCAGAGCTACATGATCGCCACCGAGGAAATGCCCTTCGACCTGCTCGAGCGGCTGATCCCCGGCAACCGGATGGTCGGCGACACCAAGCACGTGCTCTACTACTACCGCCGCTCGCCCGACGGAAAGCGCATCCTGTTCGGCGGGCGGGCGCGGTTTCGCAACTCGACCGAGGAACAGGGCGCGGCGGGCCTGCGCCGGTTCATGGAGCACACCTTCCCCGAGACGCGCGGGGTGGCGCTGAGCCATGCCTGGCACGGCAACGTCTGTTTCGCGCTGGACTTCTGCTCGCACGCGGGCCGCATGGACGACGGCATCTATTACGTGTCCTGCTGCAACGGCGGCGGCATTTCCAACCAGACGCATCTGGGCCACCGCATCGCGGAACACATGCTGGGCCGGCCGGGCACCGATCGGGGGGTCATCGGCAGCCATTTCCCGAAGCTGCCGTTCTATAACGGCACGCCGTGGTTTCTGCCGATGGTCGGAACCTGGTACCGGTTCCTGGACCGCAGCGCGCGCTGGTTCGACTGAGGCCCGCGCGCCGGAGCTCCACAGATGACCCCGAACGCCGCCGTGGCAAACCGACGCGACAGCAGCGGCACCGGCATCCTGATGATGATGCTGGCGATGGCGCTGGTGCCGATGATCGACGTTCAGGCCAAGCATCTGGTCACGGACGGCATTCCGGCGATGCAGGTGATCTTCCTGAGAATGATGTGCGGAACAATCCTTCTCCTTCCGGTCATGCTCGCCGGCGGGCGGCAGGCGCGCATTCCGCGGCAGGGCCGGATCAAGGCCATCCTTCTGGGCCTCTTCAGCATCACCGCGGGGTTCTGCTTCTTCGCGGCGCTGGAACACCTGTCGATCGCCGACACGGTGGCGATCAGCTTCGTCCAGCCCCTCTTCGTCACCTTGCTGTCCCGGCTGTTCCTGAACGAAACCGTCGGGCCCGCACGCTGGATCGCGCTTCTCGTCGGGTTCGGCGCGACGATCCTGATCATCCGGCCAAGCCACGGCGCACTCGGGACCGGAAGCCTGCTTGCGCTCGCCTCGGGCGCGGCGATGGCGGTCTATGTGGTCCTGGTGAAGAAAAGCACGGGCGGCAGCCGCCCGCTGACGCCGCTCACGCTCACCTTCCAGACGCATTTCATGTCGGTTCTGGTGGGCGCGCCGCTGATGGCGCTTTTCTGGGTGGGCCTCAGGTCCGAGCAGTGGTGGATGGTTCTGGGGATGACGCTGTTCGGCCTGGTCGGCCAGTATCTGATCATCAAGGCCTACGAATGCGCCGACGCCTCGCTGGTCGCTCCGTTCGCCTATCTGGAGATCGTCACCTCCACGGGGGCGAGCTGGCTGTTCTTCTCGCAGGTTCCCGATCAGGTCACCTTCATCGGCGTGGCCATACTGATCTGCAGTTCCGTCTTCATCGCGTGGCGGCGGTAGGCGGGGCCGCGAGGGCGATTCGTCGGATGCCGGACCCCGCCCCCGCCCGCTCCCCTCGGCCGGCTTGCGCAGCGCAGACGCCGCGAGACACGGGCCCTGCCCCGCAAGGTATCCGTCCGGTTTCGGGCATCCTCGTCGCCCTATTCGCCTTTCTGGCGATCGTCTCCTCGACGGCGGCGAACTGGCAGTTCTTCGCACAGGTCCCGGATCACATCACCTTTAACCAAGCTCGTCTGGGACGACGAAGTCGAGACGCGCGAGGCAGTCCGCCATACGGCTCTCCCTGCTGCCGCGGGTTTTCACGATCCCCGGGGCCGCTCAACCCGGACATGGTCGCCAAGCGCGCAATCGCCTCCATTCCCAAGGTGGAGACCTGTGATTCGCTTCAGTCGTTGTCGCCAGTGCCGGCGCCGGCATCGGCGCGGGAGCGGGCGGATGGCGGAACCGTGGTGCGCAGCGCCAGGTCGCCCAGCGCGCTCAGCGTCGCCTGCGGGTAACCGCCGGCGTGCGAGTGGCCCGCACCGGCGGGACCGGGTCGGGGCGAGAGGGTGAATGCGGCCTCCACGAGCCCGGCCAGAAGACCGGCATCACCCGACAGCCGGTCGCAGCCGATGTCGATCGCGCCGCAGAAAAAGCGCATCCGGACCGTCTCTCCCAGGATGCCGGCAACCCGCGAGAGGAACGGCAGAACGAGGACCGGATGGCTCGCCGACGACACGGAAAGGCCGCCGGCCAAGCGACCCTCGGGAAGCTCGCAATGATCGCTGAGGGCGGCACCGAGCGCCAAGGGGCAGATCGGATGGCGCCCTCGAGCGACCCATTTTCCCGGTCCGACCACGGGGCAGAGATCGCGCCATGCCCTTCCCGCCGCGCCGTCGAGATGGGCCAGAAGCGCGGTTGCCCCGTCGATGCCCTGGGCATGGAGCCAGCCGACGGCAAAGCCCGCCTCTTCGGCATGGCCCCAGCCGAGTCCCGCCCCGCGCGCGGCCCTTGCGCAAAGAGCCTCGATCTCGTTGCGAGAGAGCACGGCCAACTGCGGCGGACCGGAATCCGCAGCGCCTGCCCGCGTCGGACTGTCCGGTTCCATCCTCATGTCCCGGCCCTCTTCATCTCGAGCGGATAGGGCGCGCCCTGGAACAGGCTGATGCGCACCCACCTGTCGGATCGCGGGTCGAAGCGGTTCGCCCCGAAGAAGGCCAGCTTGCAGCGCATCAGGTCGATCGGCCGCATGTCGGCGGCGACCAGGTTGTCGCGCACCTCTGCATAGGGCTGGCGCGCGGTGATCTGGGTGCGCCGCACCATGAAGCGGTGCTCGGGGTGGTGCAGCAGGAAGGCGGCAACGGTCTCGCCCGCATCCCGGACCTCGAGCGCGGCGTCCAGCTCCGACGCCAGCCGGGCGATGCACAGGGGCTGCTCGCGCTCCGCGCCGGCATCGCTGGCACGATCGCCCAGGCGCGGTTCCAGTTTGTCCTCGGAGACATACCAGAAGCGGGCGGCGTTCTCCGGCCGGGTGAAATCGATGGCAAGTGCCCAGCCGTAACGGTCCCGCAGGATTTCGCGCAACGTGCCGAGCTGCATCGCACCGTCGATACGGACGGCAACCGGCTCCTCCACGCTCATGCGATCGGCAAGCTCGTCGACCAGATCGCCGTGCGGCTCGATCAGCAGCGCGAACAACTGCTCCTGGCCTTCGAGCGACAGTTCGCGTTCGCCCCAGAGCCAAATCGCATCCCAAGGCCGCGGGCCATCGCCGGGGAAGGCCTTCAGCCGGGCGCCGATCCTGCGCAGGTCGGCACGCAGGTCGGCGAGCCTTGCCGTCTGGGCCGGATCCTCCGAGCGCCAGTCGGCCGCGTTGCGGCAAGCCTCGGCATGGGCTGCGCGCAGGGCGGCGACGGCCCGGGGCGTGGCGGCCCCAAGGGCGCGGACGCGCGCCAGCGCCTCCTCGCGGGCGGCTGTCCAGTTGTGCAGCAGCATCGGGTGGCGCACCAGGAAGGGGGCGACGCCGAGGCCGGTCGAGTTTCCGACGCCGAGGCTATGCCTGATCCCGGGCGCGAGGCGCACGGCGGCGGCCCCGCCCTTCGCCGTGGCGAGATGCTCGACGATGTCGACGGTGAACTGGCGCGTCAGCCAGACCGACAGCATCTCGGCCTGGAAAGGCCCTGCCAGCTCGGGGCGCGCGGCGATGTCGCGGCGGTCGGCGGCGCCGAACTTGCCCGAGCCGTAGACCGCGGTGGTGCGCATCAGGTAGCCCGTCGCGGCGATCGCGTCGGCATCCGGCTGGCGGCCTTCGGCGAGGCTCTCCACCACATGCGCCCAGAGCCGCACCGAGCGGTTGGCACGGCTGAGCGACAGTTCCCGCGGGCTGATCCGGCCCGCCTCCTGGAGCGGCACGTTCGCCTGGAGCCGGTCGAGGTCGGCCTCGTCCGGCGTGCCGTCGAAGAGCGCGAAGGTGGCGTCCCAGGCCGTGGCGATGACGCGATCCGACCGCATCTCCTCGGGCAGGTCGTGGGCGAAGGCGACGAGGCTGTAGCAGCGTTCGGGGCCGATCGCGCGATAGACGGCGCGGCCGACGCCGCAGTTGTCGATCTGCCAGACGCTGCGCTCGAACTCCCAGCCCTCCTGTTCCATCCGGCGCAGCATCACCCGCAGGAACGACAGCCGGGTCGGGTGCGCCGCGCCCATCCGCGCCAGCCGCATGACCACGCCCGGCGGGCGGGGCCCGGGGCTGGCGCCGGGCGCGGCGAGAGAGGTTCCGGCATTCATCGGCCGACGCCTTCCGTGGGCCGCGACTGCGGCGCATCCGGCGGGCCGAAGCCGGTCTCGAAGAACCGCAGCCAGTTGCCCCCCATGACGGCGGCGACCTCGGCCTCGCCGAGGCCGGCGGCGCGCAGGCCCCCGGCGATGCGGCCGAAGTCGCGGTTGTCGGCGAACCAGCCGGGCATCGCCGGGAAACCGGGGGCCGCGGCGCTGCCCTCGCCGTAGTCGAGGGATTTGGTCCAGCGGCCGCTGCGCATCCATTCGACGACGCTGTCCGGCTGGTCCTGGCAGAGATCGGTGCCGATCCCGACATGGTCGATCCCGATCAGATCGGCGGTGCGCGCGATCATCGCGCAGAAATCGGCGAGGTCGCATTCGCTGCCGCCGCGAAGGTGATGCGGATAGGTCGAGACTCCGAGCATCCCGCCGCTTTGCCCCAATGCGCGCAGCACCGCGACCGACTTGTTGCGCCGCGCGGGATGCCAGTCGTGCGGGTTGGCGTGGGTGATCGCGATCGGGCGGGTCGAATGCTCGATGGCCTCCAGCGTCGAGCGTTCGCCGGAATGGCTCATGTCCACGACGAGACCGACGCGGTTCATCTCGGCCACCACCTCGCGGCCCATCCGCGTCAGTCCGGTGTCGTCCTCCTCATAGCAGCCCGAGGCAAGCAGCGACTGGTTGTTGTAGGTCAGTTGCATGAACCGCAGGCCGAGAATGTGCAGCACCTCGACCAGGCCGATGTCGTCCTCGATGCAGGAGGGGTTCTGGGCGCCGAAGAAGATCGCGGTGCGGCCGGTCTGGCGCGCCCGCGTCACATCGGACGCGGTCCGGCCCTGCACGATCAGGTCGGGAAACCGCTCGAACCAGCGGTTCCAGCGTTCGATGTTCAGCACCGTCTCGCGGAAGGTCTCGTGATAGGTGATGGTCACATGGACCGCGTCCACGCCGCCTGCGCGCATCTGGCGGAACACCTTCTCCGACCAGTTGGCATATTGCAGGCCGTCGATCAGCGGGTTCATTCCGGCGCCCCCGCCGCGACATAAGCGGTCTTCACGGTGGTGTAGAACTCGGCGGCGTAGCGGCCCTGTTCGCGCGACCCGTAGGAGGACGCGCCGCGCCCGCCGAAGGGCACGTGGTAGTCGGTCCCGGCGGTGGGCAGGTTGACCATCACGCAGCCCGCGCGCATGTTGGCGCGGAAATGGCTGGCGCGGGAAAGCGAGCGCGTCATGATCCCTGCGGCGAGGCCGAAGTCGCTGTCGTTGGCGATGGCCAGCGCCTCGCCGTAGCTGCCGGCCCTTATGATGCTGGTGATCGGCGCGAACATCTCCTCGCGGTTGATCCGCATGTCGTTGCGGGTACCGGCGAAGACGGCAGGGGCCATGAAGCAGCCCTGCGTGGCACGATCCAGCCGGTCGCCGCCGCAGAGCAGCTCCGCCCCCTCGGCCTTGCCGATGCCGATGTAGTCGAGATCCTGCCTGAGCTGCCCTTCCGAGACGACCGGACCGATCTGGGTGCCCGCCTCGAGCGCATGGCCGACCCTGAGGGCGCGCGCCGCGGCGGTGAGCCTCTCGACAAAGGCATCATGCACCGCCTCGTGCACGATCAGGCGCGAGGCGGCGGTGCATTTCTGCCCGGTCCCGCCGAAGGCGGCGCCGGCGGCATGGGCGACGGCAAGGTCGATGTCGGCGTCCTCCATGATCAGCATCGGGTTCTTGGAGCCCATCTCCATCTGGAGCTTGGTCATGTTCGCGATCGCGCCGGCGGCGATGCCGCGGCCCACCGGGACCGAGCCGGTGAAGCTGATCGCGTCCACCTGCCGGCTTTCCACCAGCCGCTGGCCGACCTCGCGGCCGGGGCCGCTCACCAGATTGAAAAGCCCGGCGGGAATGTCCTGCCGGGTGATGATGTCGGTCAGCGCGCAGGCCGAGGCGGGCGTCAGGTTCGCCGGCTTCCAGACCACGGCATTGCCGAAGGCGAGCGCCGGCGCGATCTTCCAGGCCGGGGTGGCGACGGGAAAGTTCCACGGGCTGATGATCGCCACCACCCCCACCGGCTCCCGCCGCACATCGATCTCGATGCCGGGGCGCACGCTTTCGGCCAGGTCGCCGTGCAGGCGAAGGGCTTCGGCGGCGAACCAGGTGAAGAACTGTCCGGCGCGGTAGACCTCGCCGCGGCCCTCGGCCAGAGGCTTGCCCTCCTCGCGCGACACCAGCCGGCCGATCTCGTCCGCGCGCGCCATCAGCTCGGTGCCGATGGCCATGAGGACGTCATGGCGCTTCTGCACGCCGGCGTGCCACCAGACCGGCTGCGCCCTCTGTGCCGCCGCCAGCGCCTCGTCGAGCAGCGCCGCGTCGGCCTGGCCGTAATCGCCGATCAGGTCGGACAGGTCGGAGGGGTTGCGGTTCTCGATACGCGAGGCACCCGGATGCCACCGCCCCGCGACATGGATGCCGGTCGGATGGCTCATCGGCGCCTCCCGCCGGGGGGCCGGCCGGGGTGCATTGCAGGCGGTGCTTTCCGACGATGACGGCTGTTGGGACGGCAGATGGCTGGCTGGCTCGGCGGCGCCATGATCAGGCATCCCTCTCGGGCGCCGGATAGTGCCCGCCGTCCCGTTGCAGCGCCCTGAGCACCGACTGCCAGGCCAGAAGGCCGGAGGGGCGCCCGTCGGCCATGACCACGAGCGGGCGGTCGCGGCGGGCCAGCGCGCCGAAGGCCTCCTCGACGTTGGCCGAAGCCTCGATCGTCACCGCATCCTCGAGCTGTGCTTCGCCGTTGCGCGCGCCGCCGCCGGCCCGCATCAGCCCGTGCCCGCCGCAGCCGTCGGAGATGATCACCCAGCCCGAGGCGCCGGAGGCCGCCTGCGGGCTGGGGAAGACCGGCCCGGGTTCGGCCAGCGCGCCGCAGGTGACGGTCCGCGCCCGGTTCACGTCGCGCACGAAGCGCGCGACATAGTCGTCGGCCGGCGCCATCAGGATGCCGGCGCCGGTCCCGACCTGCCGCAGCCTGCCGTCCTTGAGGATGGCGATGTGGTTGCCGAGCAGCAGCGCCTCGTCGAGGTCGTGGGTGATGAAGACGATGGTCTTGCGCAGCCGCGACTGGATCTCGCGGAGCTGCATCTGCATGTCGTGGCGGATCAGCGGGTCGAGCGCGCTGAATGCCTCGTCCATCAGCAGGATCTCGGCATCCGTCGCCAGCGCGCGGGCCAGGCCGACCCGCTGCTGCATGCCGCCGGAAAGCTGGCCGGGATAGCGACCCTCGAAACCGGCAAGCCCGACCAGCTCGATCTGCCGCATGCCGCGGTCGCGCGCCGCCTGCCGCGACACGCCGTCGACGATCAGCCCGTAGATGACGTTCTCCAGCACCGTCTTGTGCGGCAGAAGCGCAAAGCGCTGGAACACCATCGAGGCCTTGTGGCGGCGAAAGGCGCGCAGGCCGGCCGGACCCAGCGCCAGCACATCCTCGCCGTCGACGAGGATGCGCCCGGCGGTCGGCTCGATCAGGCGGTTGAAATGCCGGATCAGCGTCGACTTGCCCGAGCCCGACAGACCCATGATCACGAAGGTCTCGCCCTCGCGGATGTCGAGATTGATCTCGTGCAGCCCCAACACATGGCCGGTCGCCTCAAGCAGCTCGGACTTGCCCATCCCGTCCCGGACCCGTGCCAACGCGGCGGCCGGATCGGCACCGAAAATCTTCGAGACGTTCTCGACCCGGATCTTGACGCTTCCCGCCACGGTTCAGCCCTCCAGCTTCAGGGACTTCTGCATCCGCCGCCCGTAGGACTGGGCGATGCGGTCGAAGATGATGGCGAGGAAGACGATGCCGAGCCCGGCCAAAAGCCCGCGGCTGACCTCGAGCCGCTGGATGCCCTGCAACACCTGGTAGCCAAGGCCGCCGGCGCCGATCATCGAGGCGATCACCACCATCGACAGCGCCATCATCGTTGTCTGGTTGACCCCCGCCATGATCGCCGGCAGCGCCAGTGGCACCTGCACCGTCCAGAGCTGCTGGCCCGGCGAGGCGCCGAAGGCGCGGCTCGCCTCGACGATCTCGGGATCGACCTGGCGGATGCCGAGGTCGGTCAGGCGGATAACCGGCGGGATGGCGAAGACGATCGTGGCGAGAAGCGCCGGGATCTTGCCCGGGCCGAAGAGCATGACGAACGGGATCAGGTAGACGAAGATCGGCATGGTCTGCATGATGTCGAGGACCGGCAGCGCCGCCAACCGCAAGCGGTCGATGCGCGACATCAGGACGCCGAGGGGGATACCGGCGAGGATCGACAGCGCCGTCGCCATCAGCATCAGCGCGATCGTCGCCATCGCCGCATCCCAGACGCCGATCAGCCCCAGCGCCAGGGTCAGCGCCAGAACCACCGCCACCGTGCGCCAGTTCCGCGCCGCGTGCCAGGCCAGTGCCGCCAGCGCCAGTGCCACCAGCCACCACGGCAGCGCCTGAAGCCCCTTCTCCATCAGCCCCAGAAGCCGCAGCACCGGCATGAACAGCGTCTCGAGCGTCTCGCCCCATGCGGCGACCAGTCCGTTGAACGCCGCATCGAGTCCGCGAGAGAAGTCGCGCGTGTCCCAGAGGTCGGGGAAGCCTGATGCCATTTCTGCTGTCCTTCGGTTTGCCGGGCGTTCGGATCAATGCCGTGCCGGAGTTCGGGCGGGGCCGCCGCGCAGGGAGCGTGCGCGGGCGGCTTCCTCGGGGCGCGTCAGAGGCTCGCCTTGACCTTCTCGGCGACGTCGGCCGGCACCCAGTTGGTCCAGATCGCCTCGTAGTCCTTGAGGAAATGGGTCGCCACCTCCTCAGGCGTCGCGCCGTTGTCGTCCCCCCAGGCCAGCACCTCGCTGATCTCGGCATTCGGAACCTGCATCTTGCCGAGGAAATCCGCCACGTCGGGCGCGCTCTCCTTCAGCGACGAGACCACGGCGACCGCCACCTCGCCCACCGCCCAGCCGGTGACCTGGGGATCGGCGCAGTTGACGTCGGTCATGCAGGTGAATGCGTCCTTGTCGAAGGCCGGCGTCTTCAGGAGCACCATATGATACTTGCCGATCACGTCCGACGGGCCCCAGTAATAGCCGACGAAGGCCTCTTTCCGCGCCACCTGCCGCGCAATCGACGCCTTGAGGTTCTCGCCCGAGCCAGGGGAGAACAGTTCGAACGTGTCCTCCAGCCCCAGCGCGTTGTAGTAGTTGGTGATGATCACCTCGCTGCCCCAGCCCGGAGGGCCGTTGTAGAGCCGGCCCTTGCCGGGGGCGGCGGCATCCTCGAACACCTTCCAGTTGGCCTTCAGATCCTCGATGCTCTGGATTTCAGGATGTTCGGCGAGGATGTAGTCCGGAACCCAAAGCCCTTCCTCGCCGCCCGACGCGAAGATGTCGCCGGCCTTGTAGACGTTCCCCTTCTCCTGCATCTGGTCCCAGATGCTCTGCGCGGTGGAGACCCAGAGCTCGGGCGCCACCATCGGCTCGGACCGGGTCAGCATCGAGGTCGCCGTCGGCACCGTGTCGCCGGGCACCAGTTCCGCCACGCAGCCGTAGCCCGCCGAGAGGATCTTCTGTGCGACATGTGCCAGCGAGCCGGCCGAAAGCCACGTCATCTCGGCGATCGTCACCCGATCAGCGGTCCCGCAATCCGCCGCAAAAGCGCCGCTGGCCGCCATCTCGCCCGCCGCGAGCGAGGTCGCTGCAGCGAGCACAAGCTTGTAGTTCATTCCATCCTCCTGTTGCTTCCTGTGGTTCTTGGTTGCCGTCTTGCGCGGCTTGCCTTCCGTTCCGCCCGGATCTCAGCCCGGCACCGGGATGTCGTCGGTCTCGTGCAGGACGTGACGCACCGTGCCGCGGAAGAGCGGCAGGAAGTTGCCCACGTCCTCGCGCGCCTGCCGGCGGATGTCCGAGGCCATCGCGCGATCGAAGTCCGCGCGGCTGGCGAATCCCAGTTCGAAGGCCAGGTAGTGGTCCGGCCCGGCGCCGTTCCACGGCGTGCCGTGGTGGCAGCGCAGCGAATGCAGGCCGGGATAGCGGGCGACCAGCGGCAGGTGGACGTTCCTCACATGGTCGTCGAAGCGCCGGCGGTCGCCCTCGGGCACGTCCCCCTCGTAATAGGCGCAAAGCGTGAGCATGGCGGTTCCCTCCCTGTCAGGCAATTTCGAAGGTGCCGTCGAGTTCGACGGGCACGTTGAGCGGCAGCGAGTTGACGCCGACGCCAACACGGGTATGGCGACCGTCCTCCCCGAAGATCTCGGCCATCAGGTCCGAGGCGGCGTTCATTACCCGCGGATGGTCGCGGAACTCCGGCGTGCAGTTGAAGAAGGCGTTGAGCCGCACAACCTTTCGCACCCGGTCGAGATCGCCACCGCAGGCGGCGCGCACCTGGGCCAGCACATTGAGCGCGCAGAGCCGGGTCGCGGCCTCGGCCTCCTCGACCGACACCTCCTCGCCGATCCGCCCCACATGGCGGAGCTTGCCGTCGAGGAACGTCACCTGCCCGGCGATCACCGCCTGGTTGCCGCTGATCACATAGGGCTGGTAGCTGGCCACCGGCACCGGCGGTTCGGGCAGGACGATCCCCAACTGCTCAAGGCGTGCATCGATCCGTCCGGCCATCATCCTCTCCTTGCCTGGGGGCGCCGGGATCTGGCCGGCGACTCTGCGTGAGACGGGATGTTAGGGCCGGATTGATTAATCCAACAAATTCAAAGAAAGGATGGATTGATTAGTTGGAATCATCAATCATGGCGCCGCGGTCAGTTCGATCTCGCGCGGGACCTGGGCGCGGATATAGTCCCAGACGCGGCGCGCGCCCTGCGACAGCGCCTCGTTGCGGCGGCGGATCAGGCAGAGATGGCGATGGACCGCCGGGTTGGTCAGCCGGCGGAACACCAGCTCCGATTCCACCGCCGCCGGTCGCGCCAGTTCCGGCAAGAGCGTGATCCCGAGCCCCGCGCGCACCATGTCGAGCATGGTGACCATCGCCAGCACCTCGCCCGCCGGGGTCGGGCAGCGTTCGACGAATTCGGGCGTATCTTGCAACGCGGTGTAGAAGCCGGTGTCGGCGGCCATGATGAACAGCCGCTTCTGGTCGATGCCGGCCCAGTTGAATGGCCCCTCCTCGCGCGCCAGCGGATCGTCGCGGCGACAGACGAGGCCGAAGCGATCGGAGGTGAGCGGCGTGAACTCCAACTCGGGATAGGGACGCCAGACGTTGCTGATGCCGAACTCGACATCGTGGTCCAGCACCTGGCGGTGGACGCCGCGGCCGTTGTCGTCGCGCAGGGTGATGCGGATGTCGGGATAGATCTCGTGAAAGCCGCGGACAAGCGGCGGCATCAGCCGGGTGGCGACCGAGGGCACCACGGCGATCGGCACCCGCCCCTGGCGCTGTTTGGCGGTCTCGGTGACCTCGGCCAGCGCGCGGTCGAAATCGCCGATGATCCGCTCGGCGGCGATGAGCAGGCTCTCGCCGTCAACCGTCAACATCACCTGCCGCGTGGTGCGGTTGAAGAGCGCAACGCCCAGGTGCTCCTCAAGCTGACGCACGGTAACCGTAAGGGCCGACTGTGACAGCAGCAGCCGCTCGGCGGCGCGGGTGAAGCTTGAATCCCGGGCCACAGCCACAAAGGCGCGCAAGTGCCGCAGGTTGATCGCCGATTTCATCGTTGCGCCTAATTGATCAGTTTAGATTATCAATATGCTGAACTTTTGCATTTAACAAATCAAGCGTCGATCTGTCATCTGTGCGGCAAGCGCATCATACCAGCCCAAAGGAACATGACATGGCGGATCTGAGTGTCGAGTTTTCCGGCCTGAAGCTGAAGAACCCCATCATCGTCGCCTCGGCCGAACCCAGCAACAGCGTCGCGAACATCAAGAAATGCATCGACCACGGCGCCGGCGCGGTGATCACCAAGACGATCGGCGACATCCCGGGGATGCGCAAGCTGACCGAGAATTCGAAATATGCGATCCTCAACGACAAGGGCACGCTGATCCGCGGCAAGGTGCCGCGGTCCTTCGTGTTCTACAGCCGCTCGGGCTATGTCACCGAGCCCGAGCAGGACTGGATTTCCTATCTGAAGGAAACCCAGGCCTATGCGGCGGCGAACGGCTCGCACATCATCGGCAACATCACCTCTGGCACCGTCGCCGGCTGGCGCGGGCTGGCGCGGATGGTCGAGGATTGCGGCATCCCGATGCTCGAGGTCAATTACCAGTGCCCGCACCCGACCGAACTGGCTGCGGGTGCCGAGGGCGTCTGGCTGGCCCAGGATCCCAAGGTCACCGCCGAAGTCACCCGCCAGATCGTTGATGCGGTCGACATCCCGGTGATGGTCAAGCTGACCCCGGAATCGAACCGCATTACCGAGATCGCCAAGGCCGCGCTCGATGCCGGCGCTGCCTCGGTGGCGGTCAACAGCCGCTTCGTCGGCTTCGCCGTCGACATCGACAAGGCCGAACCCTATATCGGCGGCCCGGCCGGCGTCGGCGGCCCCTGGGTCAAATACATCACCCAGCGCTGGGTCAACGACATCTACGACAAGTTCGGCTGCGACATCTCGGGCTCGAACGGCATCTTCGACGCGCGCGACGCGATCGAGTTCATCATGTCGGGCGCCAAGGTGATGCAGGTCGGCTCGGTCCTGATGCTGAAGGGTGTCGAGTGGCTGCCGAAGGTGATCGACGGGATCGAGCGGTTCCTCGACGAGCACGGCTATCCCGACCTCGCCGCGATCCACGGGCTTGCCTCGAAGCGGGCGCTGAAGACCCCGGCCGAGATGACGTCGATGGAGCCGCTCTACTGCGAGATCGACCGCAGCAAGTGCAAGTATCCGACATGCGACATCTGCGTGCGCATGTGCTTCTACGACTCGCTGCATTTCGGCGAGGACCGGGTGGTCACCACCCCCGATACCTGCATCGGCTGCGAGCTTTGCTTCAACGTCTGTCCCTTCGATGCGATCCGCATGCTGCCGAAGTCGGAACGCAACGAGACGCTGGCGGCCGAGTAGCAGGCCCGGGAGGAGCGACCATGACCTTCGTCGTCACCGAGAACTGCATCAAGTGCAAATACACCGACTGCGTCGACGTCTGCCCCGTGGACTGCTTCTACGAGGGCGAGAATTTCCTGGTGATCCATCCCGACGAATGCATCGACTGCGGTGTCTGCCAGCCGGAATGCCCCGCTGACGCGATCTTTGCCGATACCGAGGGCGACTACGATGACTGGATCGCGCTCAACCGGCGCTATGCCGAGCTTTGGCCGGTGATCGCCGGCAAGGTCGCTGCGCCGCCGGACGCCGATGTATGGAACGCGAAGCCCGGAAAACTGCCGCTCTTGAGCCCCCGGCCCGGCGGTTCGAACACGCCGGTCGCGGAACCGGCACTTGCCTGAGGAGGAACGCCATGACCGAACAGAGTGCGATGACCCACCGCGGCGCCACCCCCGTGCGCACGCTTCCCGACGCGCAGACCGTGATCTCGGTCCGGCACTGGACGGACCGGCTGTTCTCGTTCCGCGTGACGCGGCCGCAGTCGTTGCGCTTCCGCTCGGGCGAG
>JBDHSQ010000018.1:0-39206 GCA_039808285.1 Paracoccaceae bacterium | reverse complement strand
GATCCGGGCGAGCACGCGCGTCGCGGAAGGCGAGAGGCGGAAGGTCAGGTCCACCTCCGTCACGGTGAACGGATAGGGCGCATAGTCGGCGAGCAGCGTCGGCTGGGGCGCGGCGTCTTTCATCGGGAGGCTCCGGCTGGTTCGGGGGCGGAGGTTAGGCCCCTTGTCCCCGCACCGCAACCGCCCCCGCTCAGGACGCCCCTCAGGACGCCCCTCTGGGCGCCCCTATGTAAGCCGCGAGCTTGCCGAGCGTCTGGAGCCCGAGTTCCACCGCGCCGAAGCCCTTCGCCGTCTCGTATTCCTCGGCCGAGACGAAGATCATCGTCAGCGTGACGCGGGTGCGGTCGCCGAGATCGTCGAACCGCGCGGTGGCATCGGCGTGGAGCGGCCCGTGCTCGCCCCGGAGCAGCGTGTAGCCGATCGCCTTCTCCGGCTCGAAGCGGGTGTAGAGGTGGTGGTTGGGCCAGACCCTGCCGTCCGGCCCGATCATGTCGAAGACCCATTCGCCGCCGGGCCGCAGGTCGATCCGCCTCGTGCGGCAGGAATAGCCCTCCGGCCCCCACCATCGCGGCAGCGCCTCCGGATCGCTCCAGGCCGCCCAGATGGCGGAAACCGGGGCGGCGATCTCGCGTTCGATCACCATCGTCCGCTTGTCGAGGTCGGAACTCATGTCCTCAACCCCCGCGCATAGTCCTCGAGCTGGTCGACCACGGTGCCCCAGCCGTCGTGGAAACCCATCGCCCGGTGCTGCTCGGCGGCCTCCGGCGAGCGGTGGCGGGCGATCGCGGTGTAGTCGGTGCGGCCGTCGCCCGCATCCTCGAAGAGCACGATTGCGGTCATGAAGGGATCGGGCGCGGGCTTCCAGCCTTCGGAATAGGCATCGGTGAAGACGAGCCTTTCGTTCTCCCGGAGATCGAGGAAGACGCCCTTGTTCTCCATCACGTTGCCGTCGATGTCGAAGGTCGTGTCGAACGCGCCGCCGACCCGGGGGTCGAGCCGGCACGCCGTCACCCGGTGGGGCCGGGGCACGAAGAAGTGCGGGATATGCTCCTCCCTGGTCCAGCACTGGTAGAGCAGGTGCCGGGGGGCGTTCACCCGGCGCTTGAGGACAAGGTCGAGATCGGGGTCAAGGTCAAGGTTCATCGCGCGTTTCCTGTGCTAGGGTCCGGACATAGGCGTCGAGCCGGTCGAGCCGCCCCTCCCAGAGGGCGCGCTGGTCGTCGAGCCAGCCCCGCACCGGGGTGAAGGCGCCGGGCACGAGGGTGACGGTGCGCACGCGCCCCGACTTGGCGGTGGTGACGAGCCCGGCGGCCTCGAGCCGCCCGACATGGCCGAGGAACGAAGGCAATGCCATGTCGAAGGGCGCGGCAAGTTCCGTCACCGTCGCCGGCCCCCGCGCCAGCCGTTCGAGCATCGCCCGCCGGGTCGGATCGCCGAGCGCCTGGAAAAGCGTGTCGAGCTGGCCGGGGGAAAGGTTCATCGCGGCTCTCGATTGTTATGTAGATACCTAACTATCCCGTCCCGCCGAGTCGCGCAAGGAAAGTTAGGCGTCTGGCTTACAGTCGTTTCCGAAAAGTGCTTTCGGTTTTGCCATCAAACCGGATGGTCGCGGCCGTTGCCGCGTCGCCCGGCTTTCGCTAGGCCTTCCGGCACGGCGGATGCGGACGAGGAGACGGGCGATGCGGGTCGAGCGGCACGGACTCAGGGTGGACGAAATCCTCGCCGCCTTCCTCGAGGACCGGGCGCTGCCCGGAACCGGCGTCACCGCCGACGCCTTCTGGCAGGGTTTCGCCGCGATCCTCGCCGACCTCACGCCGAAGAACCGCGCGCTTCTGGCAAGGCGAGACGAGCTTCAGGCGAAGATCGACGCCTGGCACGTCGCCCACCGCGGCCGGCCGCACGACCACGAGGGCTACAAGGGCTTTCTGTCGGAGATCGGCTACCTGCTGCCGGAAGGCCCGGCCTTTGGGATCGGGACCGAGAACACCGATCCCGAGATCGCCACCGTTCCCGGCCCGCAGCTCGTGGTGCCGGTCACCAACGCGCGCTATGCACTGAACGCCGCCAACGCCCGCTGGGGCAGCCTTTACGACTGCCTCTACGGCACCGACGCGATGGGCTCGGCCCCGCCGTCGGGCGGCTACGACCGGGGCCGCGGCGCGCGGGTGGTGGCGCGGGCGCGGGTGTTCCTCGACGAGGCCTTCCCGATCCAGGGGGCGAGCCACGCCGACGTGCGCCGCTATCACGTCCGCGACGGCGCGCTTCTGGTCGACGACATGCCGCTGGTCAGCCCGGAGAAGTTCGCGGGCTGGCGCGGCAATCCGAAGGCCCCCGATGCCGTGCTCTTGCGCAACCACGGGCTCCATGTCGAACTGGTCTTCGACCGGGCGCATTCCATCGGCGCGCGCGACCAGGCGGGGCTCGCGGACGTGCAGCTTGAAAGCGCGGTCTCGGCGATCATGGACTGCGAGGATTCGGTCGCCTGCGTCGATGCCGAGGACAAGGCCGCGGCCTATGCCAACTGGCTCGGCCTGATGAAGGGCGATCTGGAGGACCGGTTCGAGAAGGCCGGCCGGCAGGTGACGCGGCGGCTCAACCCCGATCGGATCTATACCGCCCCCGACGGATCGGAGACCCGCCTCAAGGGCCGGGCGCTGATGCTGGTGCGCAATGTCGGCCACCTGATGACCAGCCCGGCGATCCTCGACGCCACGGGGGCGGAGGTCTTCGAGGGGCTGATGGACGCGATGGTGACGGTCGCCATCGCGCTTCACGACCTGCGCAAGGCGGAGGGCCCGCGCAACTCCGTCACCGGCGCGGTCTATGTGGTGAAGCCGAAGATGCACGGGCCCGAGGAAGTGGCCTTCGCCGACGAGACCTTCGCCCGGGTCGAGGCGGTGCTGGGCCTGCCGAGGAATACCGTCAAGATCGGCATCATGGACGAGGAGCGGCGCACCTCGGTCAACCTCAAGGAATGCATCCGCGCCGCGAAGGACCGGGTCTGCTTCATCAACACCGGCTTTCTCGACCGCACCGGCGACGAGATCCACACCTCGATGGAGGCCGGCCCCTTCAGCCGCAAGGACTTCATCAAGCGCAAGGCCTGGATCGGCGCCTACGAGAACCAGAATGTCGACATCGGCCTCGAATGCGGCTTCTCGGGGCGCGCCCAGATCGGCAAGGGCATGTGGGCTGCACCCGACCTGATGGCGGCAATGCTCGACGAGAAGATCGCCCATCCCCGCGCCGGCGCGAACTGCGCCTGGGTGCCTTCGCCCACCGCGGCGACGCTGCATGCGCTGCACTACCACCGGGTCGATGTCTTCGCCGTGCAGGCGCGGCTCAAGGCGGGCGGGCGGCGGGCGCATGTCGACACGGTTCTGGACATTCCGCTCGCCACCTACCGCAAGTGGACGCCCGGGCAGGTCCGCCGCGAGGTCGAGAACAACGCGCAAGGCATCCTCGGCTATGTGGTGCGCTGGGTCGATCAGGGGGTGGGCTGTTCCAAGGTGCCCGACATCAACGACGTCGGGCTCATGGAGGACCGCGCCACCTGCCGCATCTCTGCCCAGCACATCGCCAACTGGCTGCATCACGGCGTCGTCTCGCGCGACGAGGTGATGGAGGTGCTGCGGAAGATGGCGCTGGTGGTGGACCGGCAGAACGCGGACGATCCCGCCTACCGGCCGATGGCGCCGGGCTATCAGGGCAGCGCCTTCCAGGCCGCCTGCGACCTCATCTTCCTGGGCCGCGAGCAGCCCTCGGGCTATACCGAGCCGATCCTGCACCGGCGGCGGGCCGAGGTGAAGGCGGCGGGCTGAGCGGCCGATTTCCGCGCCGCCCGCCACGATACGCCCGCCACGACACCATCGTTGCCCGGCCCTGCACCATGCGCGGGTGCAGAGGGGGCTGTGCGGGAGCGGGGCTTTTCCTGACCGCGCGGCGGACCTATCCTCGACGCGGGGAAAGGACGGAAACGCGCATGTCTCGGCCCATCGTCGGCATCATCGGCAACATGAGCCTTCTGAACGACAGCTACCCGGTCCATGCCGGCGGCACGATGAACTCGGCCGCGGTGGCGCAGGTCGCGGGCTGCATGCCGCTCCTGATCCCGACCGATCCGCGCTTCGTCGGCGTAGAGGAGCTGCTGGAGGCCTGCCACGGGTTCCTGCTGACCGGCGGGCGCCCGAACGTCCATCCTTCGGAATACGGCGAGGAGGAGACCGAGGCGCATGGGGCCTTCGACCGCTGCCGCGATGCGATCACGCTGCCCCTGGTGCGCGCCTGCGTCGACCGCGGCCAGCCCTTCCTCGGCATCTGCCGGGGGTTCCAGGAGGTCAACGTGGCGATGGGCGGAACGCTCCACCCCGAAATCCGCGACCTGCCGGGGCGGATGAACCACCGGATGCCGCCCGAGGGCACGATCGAGGAGAAATTCGCGCTGCGCCACCGCGTCCGCTTTTCCGAGGGCGGAGTCTTCTCCCGGCTCTTCGGCGCGGCCGAGGTGATGACCAACACGCTCCACGGCCAGGGGATCAAGGACGCGGGTCGCCGCATCGTCATCGACGGCCGCGCCGACGACGGCACGCCCGAGGCGCTGTTCGTCGAAGGGGCGCCGGGCTTCACCCTGTCGGTGCAGTGGCATCCGGAATGGAATGCCGCCTCCGACCCCGTGTCGCGGCCGCTGTTCGAGGCGTTCGGCGCGGCGGTGCGGGTCTGGGCCGGGAGGCGATCGCCCCGGGTGCGGCTCAGATCCGCCTGACCGGCAGGCGCGTGGCGGCGTCATCCTGCCCGATCGGCCGCCCCGCTCCGCAAAAGGGCGATCCGTCACGGCGGGCAGGAAGCCCGGCTTTCCCTGCACCCGCGACCGAAGCCCCTCGTGGCCAGGCCCCGCCTGCCGCCGGGCCCGCCTGCCGCCGGGCATTGGCCGTTCCGGCCACCGGGGACGGCCGCCGGCCGCGGCGCGGGATGCCGGTCGCAGGTGGCTGGCGTCACCGGGCGCTATGGATCACCGCCCGGAGGGTGCGGTGGCGCCGGCTGCCGAACAGGGCGGAAGACCCGGACCGGCGCCGGAATTGGCCGACGGAACGCGCCGCTTCGGCCCGATGCGCGCAGCCCCGGTGCCGCGAAGGCGGGACGGCCATGCGGGACGGCCATGCGGGCGGGGAAGGCGGGCCGGGAAGGCGGGCCGGGAAGGCGGGCCGGGAAGGCGGGCAGGGCGGCCGCCCCCGAAATCATGCGTCAGGTGCCGGCGAGGCATGGGCGCGCGGGGGGCGCAATCCCGCGGGCGGCCGCCATGCCCGCCCTGCAAAGGAGCGCGGCTTCGTGGGCCTTCAGGCACCGTCGCGCCGTTGGCCCGTAGGACATCGCGACCGCAGGCATCAGTGCCCGGATCTCCTCGCGCTGGGCGGGCGCGAATGCGGCCAGCGCCTCGGGCCCCGGATAGAGGCTTTCGGCGGCAGCACCGTCGGCGAAGAGGATTTCGTGCGCATCGAAGAGAAGGTGGAAATAGTCGACCTCGCCCCCCCGCAGGCGCTTGACGGTGGCGCCGTCGACGAGGTGGCCTGCGGCGGCGAGAACCTCCGGTTCGCCGAAGTGGAGTTCCGCCTGCCAGCCGGAGAGCAGCATCCGGTGCTGCGGCGAGACGCGCAGCGGGCGAACGTTGCCGAAACGGCCGGGGGCGATTTCCACCGGCGCGGCGCGGCCCGCCGCGGCGATGCGGCGCGCGCCCGCCCAGCGCAGCGTCTGCGCGCCGTGGTCGAGGGTGATCACCCGGTCGCCCGCCCGCAGATCCTCGACCGGCACCTCGCCCCGCGTCGTGGCGATTCGGGTGCCGCGGACGAAGCAGGGGATGCCCATCGCGTGCAACTCGCGCGCCCCGTCGACCCGGCTTGCGCCGACGCCGACCAGGGTTACGCTTTCCCCGCCGGGGAAGGTCAGGATCGCGTCGCCGGTGCCGTCGCCCGCCGTGTCGGTCACGATCACGTCCCAGGCGTTGACGGGGTTGCCCGCGGCGTCGGTCAGGGCGGAGACGTCGAGACGGTCGTGCCCGGCAGGGCTGCCGTCCGGGTTGGCCGTCGGCGCGGCGAAATCATGGATGCGGTCGGCGCCGCCGCCGTCGCCGAGGCTGACCGTATCGGCCGCGCCGTCGCCCGCGCCGAGGTGAATCTCGTCATCCCCGGCGCCGCCCGCGATCGTGTCGGCCCCCGCGCCGCCCGAAAGCGTGTCGGCCCCGGCGCTGCCGGTGATCCTGTCGGCCCCGGCGCCGGCATCGACGGCCACGCCCGAACCGGCCGCGCCGGCATCGACCGTGTCGTTGCCGGAGCCGAGCGTCACCGTCTCGACCTGCGAGAAGGTGGCGGCGGAGGTTCCGTCGGAAAGCGTTCCGGCCTCGGCCCCCGAATAGGTCAGCGTGGTGTTCTGCGTCAGCGCCGATGCGTCGAGGAGGTCGCCCGCCGCCGTCTCGCCCGCCTCGCCGCCGACGATCGTGTCGAGGCCGAAGGTGCCGGTCAGGCGGAAGCTGTCGCCGCCATCACCGCCGGCAAGGGAATCGTCGCCGCCGCCGCCGTCGATCGTGTCGTCACCCGCGCCGCCATCGACGGTGTCGCTGCCCGCGCCCGCGTCGATCACATCGGCCGAGGTGTCGGTCGCCGGCACCTGGAAATCGCTGTCGATCCGCAGCGACGCCATGTTGGTGTCGGCGATCTCGACGGCGTTCAGCGTGACCGACTCGATCGGCTGGCCCGACAGCAGCGCCTGGTCGGCGTTGCTTTCCTTCTCGGGCAGAAGGAAGGTCTGCCCGGTGGCGGTCTGGACGACGACGGCGGTGAAACTGCCGCTGCTGCCGTCAACGAAGGTGACGGTCGCATGGAAGGTCTGGTTGGAATCGACGGAATAGGTGACGCCGCCCACGGTGATGGTTTCGGGCGTGCCGGAGCGGTCGTTGTCGGCGATCATCCCGTCGCCATTGGCGTCGTTGGCGCGGATGGTGACGATCTGGCGGTGGAGCGGAGCCCCGGCGCTGCCGTGCGTGCCGAGGAGCGAGGACGAATTCTCGCTCGTGCCGTTGGATTCGTCGGGGTCAATGTCGGCGAAGGTGCCGAGGCTGATCGCGTGGAACGTGCCGCCCAGCGACGAGGTGCCGCCCGCTCCGGCATGGCCGCCGCCGCCGAGGATCAGATCGTTGCCGTTGCCGCCCGACAGCGTGTCGGAGCCCATTCCGCCGATGAGCGTGTCGTTGCCCGTCCCGCCGGTGATCGAATCGTTGCCCGCGTCACCGTCGACGAAATCGGCGCCGGCGCCGCCGTTCAGCGTGTCGTTGCCCGCCCCGCCGGTGATCGCGTCGTCGCCGTCACCCCCCGAGATCAGGTTCGCGCCCGACGATCCGGCCAATGTGTCGCCGTGGTCGGACCCTGTCAGGTTTTCGACCGCGGAAAGGGTGTCGCCCTCGGCCGAGCCGCCGCTGCCGGTCCCGCTGGCAAGGCTGACGTTCACCGCCGCGGTGGAGTCCTCATAGCTTGCGGTGTCGGTGCCGGTGCCGCCGTCGATCGCGTCGGCATCGGCCCCGCCGATGATCGTGTCGTTGCCCTCGCCCGCCGAGATCATGTCGTTGCCGTCACCGGCGCGGATCGAATCGCTGCCGGTGCCGCCGTTGATCGTGTCGGCGCCGGCATCCCCCGCGATCGTGTCGTTGCCGTCGCCGGCATGGATCACGTCGCTGCCGCCGCCGCCGCTGATCGAATCGTTGCCCGTTCCGGTCGCGCCGGTGCCCGGACCGCCATAGATCACGTCGCCGCCGGCGGTCCCGGCGATGGTGTCGGCCGCCGCGGTCCCGGTGATCGGCGAGAACGCCGGGGCCGAGGCCGCCGAGGCGGACGAGAGCGTCGTGACGGTGCCCGCGTCGGGGACGAAATAGACGCCGCCGTCGGTGGCGAGGTAGTAGCGCCCCGCTTCGGTGGAATTGACATGGGTGGTGCCGGCGCGGGTTCCGCTCCAGGTCCATTGACCGGTGCCGAGGGCGGACTGCGCGGCGAAGCTGGTGGCGCCGCCCCCGCCGATGATGTCGCCCGCGGTCAGGGCGTTGTCCTGACCAAGGGATACCGGATAGCCGACGGGCATCGCCATTCCTCCTGCGGTTTGCAGCCGGGTGCGGCGGGAAGGCGGCCGCGACCGGCCGGCAGCATGGCGGCGACACGGTTAAGGCGGCCTGAATCCGCCCCGGCCATCGTGCCGGGGTCAGAGCGTCGTGCGCACCCGCCAAAGCTCGGGGAACAGTTCCACCTCCAGCATCCGGCGCAGGTAGCTGACCCCGCCGGTGCCGCCGGTGCCGCGCTTCATGCCGATGATCCGCTCCACCGTGGTGACGTGGTTGAAGCGCCAGCGGCGGAAGTAGTCCTCGAAATCCACCAGCTTCTCGGCCAGTTCGTAGAGCGGCCAGTGACCCTCGGGATCAGCATAGACCTCCGCCCAGGCGGCGGTCACACCCTCGTGCTCGCGCCACGGCGCGCCGGGGTCGCGGTGCAGCACCTCCTCCGGCACCGGCAGGCCCGCCCGCGCCGCCGCGCGCAGCGCCTCGTCATAGAGCGAGGGCCGCGCAAGCTCCGCCTCCAGCAGCGCGAGGATCTCGGGCCGGTGGGCGTGCGGCTTCAGCATCGCGGCATTGCGGTTGCCGGCGGCGAACTCGATCAGCCGGTATTGCCAGGACTGGAAGCCGGAGGAGGCGCCGAGCGCATCCCGGAAGCGGGTGTAGTCGGAGGGCGTCATGGTGCGCAGCACGTCCCAGGCGGAATTGAGCTGCTCCATGATCCGCGCCACGCGGGCGAGCATCTTGAAGGCCGGTTGCAGCCGGTCGGCTGCGATCGCCCGCCGCGCGGCCGACAGTTCGTGCAGCATCAGCTTCATCCACAGCTCGCTCGTCTGGTGCTGGATGAGGAAGAGCATCTCGTCGTGCGCCCCGCTCAGGGGGTGCTGCGCCGCCAGCACCGCGTCGAGCGACAGGTAGTCGCCGTAGGACATGGCGCCCGCGAAGTCCGTCCGCGCGCCCTCTGCCGCGGGATCGTAGGGCTCCGCCATGATCGCCTCCCTCTGTCTTCGTTGCCGAAATACCCCGGGGGTGCGGGGGCGGCGCCCCCGCGCGGTCCGCCCCCCGCGGGCCGGCGTTCAGGTCACCGCGGCGCGGGCCCGGAACTCCGGCCGGTCCCAGGCGCCGGTCGCCATGATCTCGCTCAGCGCCGCGACCGCGCCCTCCACATCCGCCGTCGTGGTGTAGAGCGGCGTGAAGCCGAAGCGCAGGATGTCGGGGGCGCGGAAATCGCCGATCACGCCGCGGGCGATCAGCGCCTGCATGATCGCGTAGCCCTCGGGGTGGCGGAAGCTGACCTGGCTGCCGCGGCCCGCCGGATCGCGCGGGCTGGCGAGCGTCAGGCCGGGGCAGGCGGCCTCGACGCCCCGGATGAAGGCCTCGGTCAGCTCGATCGAGCGGGCGCGCACATCGGCCATCTCCACCCGGTCCCAGATCTCCATCGACGCCTCGAGCGCGGCCATCTGGAGGATCGGCGGCGTACCGACCCGCATCCGCTCGATCCCCGCGCCGGGACGGTAGTCGGGATCGAAGGCGAAGGGCGCCTCGTGGCCGAGCCAGCCCGAGAGCGCGGGGCGCACCTGCGCGGCGAGGGCGGGCGCGATGTAGATGAAGGCCGGGCCGCCGGGGCCGGCGTTGAGATACTTGTAGGTGCAGCCCACCGCGAAATCGGCCTTCGCCGCGGTCAGGTCCACCGGCACCGCGCCGGCCGAATGGGCGAGATCCCAGAGCGCCAGCGCGCCGGCGGCATGGGCCTTCGCGGTGAGCCGCGCCATGTCGTGCCTGCGGCCGGTGCGATAATCCACCTCGGTCAGCATCAGCACGGCGACATCGGGGGTGATCGCCGCCGCCACCTCCTCCGGCGCGACGGTCCGCAACTCGTAACCCTGTCCGAGCGTGCGGACGAGCCCGTCGGCGATGTAGAGGTCGGACGGGAAGTTGCCGGTGTCCGACAGGATCACCCGGCGGCCGGGGCGCATCTCGAGCGCCGAGGCGAGCGCCTGGTAGACCTTGATCGAGAGCGTATCGCCGAGGACGACCGTGCCGGGGGCCGCACCGACCAGCCGGCCGATCCGGTCGCCCAGCCTTCGCGGCAGGTCCATCCAGCCGGCGCGATTCCAGGCGGTGATCAGCATTCCGCCCCATTCCTTCGTCACGCAGTCCGCGACGCGCGCCGCCGCGGCCTTCGGCAGCGGCCCGAGCGAGTTGCCGTCGAGGTAGATCACCCCCTCGGGCAGCGCGAAGGCGGCGCGGGTGGCGGAAAAGTCGGTGGTCATCGTCATTCCCCGTTCTGTCGCGGCGATCATAGGAAGGATCGGGCCCGGCGGGCCAGCGGATTTTCGGGCGGCGGGCGGGCGGATTTCCGGGCGTCGGGCACGGGATTGCCCGGCCCGGTCCCGGCGGTCGCACTTGAAATCGGGGTGTTGCCCGCAATAGGGTCGCCGGCAGCACTCACGGGGTCCGCGAATGGCCAAGGAAATCGACTTCCCGCCGGTCTGGCTGGCAGGCTTCGCCGCCACCGGTGGCGCGATCGGGCGCCTCCTTCCGGTGGTCACGCCGGTCAACGACCTGCTCGGCGCAATCCTGATCGTTCTGGCGCTCATCCTCATGATCGTGGCCGCGGCGCAGATGATCATCGCCCGGACGACGGTCATCCCCCGCCGCGACCCGGAGGCCCTGGTGCAGGGCGGCGTCTTCCGCTTCAGCCGCAATCCGATCTACCTCGCCGATGCGATCCTGCTTGCAGGGCTGCTCTTCGCCTGGGACGCGCTCATCGCGCTGCCGCTGGTCGCCGTCTTCGTCGTGGTGATCCAGCGCCGCTTCATCCTCGACGAGGAGGCGCGGCTCAGCCGCCGCTTCGGCGAGGACTACCTCGACTACACGGCGCGCGTCCGGCGATGGCTGTAGCCCGGAGTCCGCGCGCAGGCGTGCAGTGTCCTGGCGCGCGATTCTTTTGTTGTGACGATGCCGCGATGCAGAGTAACAGTCTGCGCCAAAGGCGCTGACGTGACGGGACGGGCGGGCGACCGCGCGGGGGACATGCCGGAAAGGGAGAGACAGTGAAGATCGGGGCACCGAAGGAGACGTTCGAGGGCGAGGCGCGCGTCGCGATGACACCGGACTCGGCCCTCCAGTTGAAGAAGCTGGGGCACGACTGCTTCGTCGAGGCCGGGGCCGGCGCGAAGGCGGGCTTTTCCGACGCGGCCTATGCCGCAGCCGGCGTGACCGTGGTCAAGACCGCGGCGGCGCTCTACAAGGAGGTCGACGTGGTGGCGAAGGTCCGCCCGCCCGTCGAGGCAGAGCTGAAGCGGCTCGGCAGGGGCCAGACGCTGATCTCCTTCTTCTATCCGGCGCAGAACAAGGAGCTTCTGGAGCTGGCGAGGGATCAGGGCGCGACGGTCGTGGCGATGGACATGGTGCCCCGCATCAGCCGCGCGCAGAAGATGGACGCGCTCTCCTCGATGGCCAATATCGCCGGCTACCGCGCGGTGATCGAGGCGGGCAACAACTTCGGCCGCTTCTTCACCGGCCAGGTGACCGCCGCCGGCAAGGTGCCGCCGGCGAAGGTTCTGATCATCGGCGCGGGCGTCGCAGGGCTCGCCGCGATCGGCACCTCGACCTCGCTCGGTGCCATCACCTACGCCTTCGACGTGCGCCCCGAAGTGGCCGAGCAGATCGAATCGATGGGGGCGGAGTTCGTCTACCTCGACTTCGCCGAGAAGACCCAGGACGGCGCGGCGACCGGCGGCTATGCCGCGCCCTCGAGCCCCGAGTTCCGCGAGGCGCAGCTCAAGAAGTTCCGCGAGCTGGCGCCCGAGATGGACATCGTGATCTCGACCGCGCTCATTCCCGGCCGCGACGCGCCGGTCCTCTGGACGAAGGACATGGTCGAGGCGATGAAGCCCGGCTCGGTCATCGTCGACCTTGCCGCCGAACGCGGCGGCAACTGCGAACTGACGGTGAAGGACGAGAAGATCGTCACCGACAACGGCGTGACCATCGTCGGCTACACCGACTTCCCGAGCCGCATGGCGGCGCAATCCTCCATGCTGTATTCCACGAACATCCGCCACATGATGGCTGACCTGACGCCCGGCAAGGACGGCAGGATCGTCCACAACATGGAGGACGACGTCATCCGCGGCGCCACCGTCACCCATGACGGCGCAATCACCTTCCCGCCGCCGCCGCCGAAGATCCAGGCGATCGCCGCGCAGAAGCCCAAGGAGAAGCCGAAGGAACTGACCCCCGCCGAAAGGCGCGCGCAGGAGGTGGCGGCCTTCAAGGCCCAGACGCGGCAACAGGTCACGCTCCTGACCCTGGGCGGCGCGCTGATCCTGCTCGCCGGCCTCTACGCGCCGGCAAGCTTCATGTCGCACTTCATCGTCTTCGTGCTGGCGGTCTTCGTCGGCTTCCAGGTGATCTGGAACGTCTCGCATTCGCTGCACACGCCCCTGATGGCGGTCACCAACGCGATTTCCTCGATCATCATCCTCGGTGCGCTGATGCAGATCGGCTCGGGCTCGTTCCTGGTGATCCTGCTCGCGGCGCTTTCGGTCTTCATGGCCGGGATCAACATCTTCGGCGGCTTCATGGTGACGCGCCGGATGCTCGCCATGTTCCAGAAGTCGTAAACAGGGGGCCGGAAGAATGGATTTCGGATTCACCACGGCCGCCTATGTCGTCGCGGCGGTTCTCTTCATCCTGTCGCTCGGGGGCCTCTCGGGGCAGGAAAGCGCCAAGCGCGCGGTCTGGTATGGCATCGTCGGCATGGCGCTCGCCGTGGCCGCCACGCTCTACGGACCGGGGGCGGGCCTCTGGCTCCTCTCCGTCCTCCTGGTGATCGGCGGGGGCGTCATCGGCTGGATCGTCGCGCAGCGCGTTCAGATGACCGAGATGCCGCAACTCGTCGCCGCGATGCACAGCCTCGTGGGTCTCGCCGCCGTCTTCATCGGCTTCAACGCCCATCTGGAGCTTTCCAACGTGCTGGGAATGGACGAAACGGCGCGCCAGGCGGCCACCGGTTTCGCCCAGGCCCTTGTCCACAAGCTCGAGGATCCCCAGGCTGCGGCACTGATCAAGATCCTTCGCGTGGAAGTCTTCCTCGGCGTCTTCATCGGGGCAGTGACCTTCACAGGCTCGATCATCGCCTTCGGCAAGCTCGCCGGGAAGGTCGACGGCAAGGCGCGGAAGCTGCCCGGCGGGCACCTCTTGAACGCGGGTGCGGCGCTTCTCTCCGTCCTTCTCCTGCTCGTCTACCTGAACGGCGGCGGGTTCTGGGCGCTCATGCTGATGACGCTTCTCGCGTTCTTCATCGGCTACCACCTGATCATGGGCATCGGTGGCGCCGACATGCCCGTGGTCGTCTCGATGCTGAACTCCTATTCCGGCTGGGCCGCGGCGGCGATCGGCTTCTCGCTGTCGAACGACCTTCTGATCGTGGTCGGCGCGCTGGTGGGCAGCAGCGGTGCGATCCTCAGCTACATCATGTGCAAGGCGATGAACCGCAGCTTCATCAGCGTCATCCTCGGCGGCTTCGGCAATACCTCCGGCCCGGCGATGGAGGTCACCGGCGAGCAGATCGCCATCGACGCCGAGGGCGTGGCCGCGGCGCTGAACGAGGCGGATTCGGTCATCATCATCCCCGGCTACGGCATGGCGGTGGCGCAGGCGCAGCAGTCGGTCTCGGAACTCACCCGCAAGCTGCGCGCCTCGGGCAAGACCGTCCGCTTCGCCATCCACCCGGTGGCGGGGCGGCTTCCCGGCCACATGAACGTGCTCCTGGCCGAGGCCAAGGTGCCCTACGACATCGTGCTGGAGATGGACGAGATCAACGAGGACTTCCCCGAAACCGACGTCGCCATCGTCATCGGCTCCAACGACATCGTCAACCCGGCGGCGCAGGAGGATCCGAACTCCCCCATCGCCGGGATGCCGGTGCTGGAATGCTGGAAGGCCAAGCAGGTCTTCGTTTCCAAGCGCGGGCAGGGGACCGGCTATTCCGGGATCGAGAACCCGCTCTTCTACAAGGAGAACACGCGGATGTTCTACGGCGACGCGAAGAAGAGCGTCGACAGCCTGCTGCCGCTTCTCGACTGAGGCCGCCCGCACTTTGCGTGATCCCGCCCACCGGCGGGGTCACCTTCTTGTGTGCCGCCGCTCTCCCCGTCATGCGCTACCCTTTCTCCCTCATCATCAGGGAGGATGACATGAACGCCGAGGACAGACCCGCCCGCCGCAAGAGTGCCGCGGACTTCGATCCCCGCATCCTCGAGATTTTCGACGGCTACGTGCACGGCCGCATGTCGAAGCGCGAGTTCATCGAGCGCGCCGGCAAGTTCGCCGCCGCCGGCGTGACCGGGGCGGCGATCCTCGCCCAGTTGCAGCCCGACTACGCGCTCGCCCAGCAGGTCGCGCCCGACGACCCGGCGATCGGGACGGAGACCGCCGGCTACGACAGCCCCGAAGGCAACGGCCGCATCACCGGGCTGATGGCGCGGCCCGCGGGTGCGGCGGGCAGGCTGCCGGCCGTGCTCGTCGTCCACGAGAACCGCGGGCTCAACCCCTATGTCGAGGACGTGGTGCGGCGGCTGGCGAAGGCGGGCTATCTCGCCTTCGGGCCGGACGGGCTTTCGCCGCTCGGCGGCTATCCCGGCAACGACGACGAGGGGCGCGAGATGCAGGCGGGCCTCGATCCGGCGAAGCTCATGGCCGATTTCTTCGCCGGCTACGAGTTCCTGCGCGACCACGAAGGGGCGACCGGCAAGGTCGGCGCGGTCGGCTTCTGCTACGGCGGCGGCGTCTGCAATGCGCTCGCCGTCGCCTATCCCGACCTCGCCGCCTCGGTCCCGTTCTACGGCCGCCAGCCGGCGGTCGAGGACGTGCCGAAGATCGTCGCGCCGCTCCAGCTTCATTACGCCGGTCTCGACGAGCGGATCAATGCCGGCTGGCCGGACTACGAGGCGGCGCTGAAGGCCAACGGCAAGAGCTACGAGGCCTACATCTACGAGGGCGTGAACCACGGTTTCCACAACGACACGACGCCCCGCTACGACGCGGCGGCGGCGGAGCTTGCCTGGTCGCGCACGCTCGACTTCTTCGCCCGGCACCTCGCCTGACGCTCTGGCCTGACCTGCGGGCGAGGCAGGGGCGTTGCAGAAATGTCAGTATACCGCCGCGTGCCGCCGTCCGGCCACGGCGGACCTGATTTTCGCCGCGGCTTCGCTACGTTGCGCCGGAATTTCCAGACGCGCCCGACCTAGCCCGACCGATGATCGACGACCATCCCCTCCGCTACGCGCTCGTGAACGAGCTGCACGCCCGGCCCTTCCCCTCGCTCGAGGTGCCGTGCCATGCGGTCTATGTCGCGGTGAAGCAGCCGGTGGACGCGCACAACCGCGACCGCACCGCCGACAGCGCCCATCTCCTCGCGCTGCTCGACCGTTACGGCGCGGCCCATCCGCCGGAGGGGGCCACCCATCACAGCGCGCGGATCGGCCGGCACGACCTGAAATGGGAAAGCCACACCGAATTCGTGACCTATTCGGCCTTCGGCCGCGGCGTCAGCGCCCGCCCCTTCGACCCGGCCGAGGCCGAGGTCTTCCCCCCCGACTGGGCCGCCACCGCGCCGGGCAAGCGCGTGGCCGCCTGCCTGATCCGGGTGGAGCCCCTGCCCGAAGACCTCGACGCGGTGCGCGCCTGCCTTGACGACTGGTTCGTGGCCGAGAGCCTCGCCTGTTCCTGGGTGCTAGACGAGGCCGCGGTGATCGCCGGCGATTTCCAGATCGACCCGGCGGGGCTCATGCGCTTCGCCGTCTTCGTCCGCCCCGGCACCGGCCGGCGGCGGGTCGGCCGCATCGTCCAGCGGCTCTGCGAGATCGAGACCTACCGGGCGATGTCGATGCTGGGGCTCGGCCGCGCGCGGGAACTGACCGGGCGGCTCAACGCGCTCGACCCCGAGCTTTCCGAACTGGTCGCGGCGCTCGGCAACAAGGGGCGGGGGGCGGAAGAGACGCTCGACCAGCTTCTCGGCATCTCGGCCGAACTCGAGGCGATCGCCGTCCGCCACACCTTCCGCTTCGGCGCGACCGGGGCCTACGAGGCGCTGGTCAACCAGCGGGTGCAGGTGCTGCGCGAGACCCGCTTCAACGGCCGCCAGACCTTCGCCGAGTTCATGATGCGCCGCTATGACCCGGCGATGCGCACGGTGAAGTCGGCGGAGCGGCGGCTGGCGCAGATGGCAGCACGGGCGGCGCGGGCGGGGGAGCTTCTGCGCACCCGCGTCGATGTCGAACGGTCGGCCCAGAACCAGCGGCTGCTGGAAAGCATGGACCGCCGCGCCGACCTCGCGCTCCGGCTCCAGCACACGGTGGAGGGGCTGTCGGTGGTGGCGATCAGCTACTATGCCGTCAGCCTTGCGAGCTATCTGCTGCTGCCCGTCGCCGAACGCCTCCACTGGCCGAAGTCCGCCCTGACCGCGGGCCTCGTGCCTCTCGTCGTCCTCGCCGTCTGGATGATGATCCGCCGCATCCGCAAGGGCATGCACTAGGCATCTTCGTTGCCCAAATACCCTCGGGGGTCCGGGGGTGACACCCCCGGAGGTGCGGCGGCCGGACTCAGCGCCCCCTGATCCGCGGGTCGAGCGCGTCGCGCAGCCCGTCGCCGATGTAGTTGACGCTGAGCACGGTGAGCGAGATCGCGATGCCGGGCAGGATCACCCGCGAGGGATAGAGCTGCATCTGGTCGATCGCGTCGTAGAGGATCCGCCCCCAGGTGGGGAAGTCGGGCGGAAAGCCGAGGCCGAGGAACGACAGCGCCGATTCGGTGATGATCGCGTTGGCGATGCCGAGCGTGGCCGAGACCATGATCGGGCTCATCACGTTGGGCAGGATGTGGCGCAGCACCATCCGCCGCGACGGTGTGCCGATCGACCGCGCGGCAAGGACGAACTCGCGCTCCTTGAGCGTCAGCACCTCGCCGCGCACGATCCGCGCCGTGTGCATCCAGCTCGTCACGCCGATCGCGCCGACCATCAGAAGGAAGATTCCCGTCTCGGTTCCGAACCCCTGGCCCAGGGGTTCGCGGAAGAGCGTGACCATGAGCAGGAGAAGCGGCAGGAGCGGCAGCGAGAGGAACAGGTCGGTCATCGGCATGAGAATGCCGTCGAGCCGCCGGAAGAACCCCGCGACGACCCCGATCAGCGTGCCGAGGAAGAGCGCGAGCAGCATCGCCGTCAGCCCCACGGCGATGGAGACGCGCCCCCCCGCCATGATCCGCGCCAGCATGTCGCGGCCGAGCTGGTCGGTGCCGAAGGGATGGGCGAGGCTCGGCCCCTGGTTGCGGAGCTTCAGCATGTTGACCGGGTTGGGGTCGACATAGGTCGGATCGAGCCGCCAGATCAGCGGCCCGGCAACGACGGCGAAGAGAATGGCGCCGAAGATCACCAGCCCGACGAGCGCCCCGCGATGGGTCTTGAACTGGTCCCAGACGTCCCGCCACTGGCTGCGCGGCGGCCGGGCGGCGGCGTCGAAACCTGCCGTCCGCGCCTCAGTCATAGCGGATCCTCGGGTCGAGGACGCCGTAGAGCACATCGGCGATCAGGTTGAAGAGCACCGTCAGCGCGGCGAAGATGAAGGTCAGCGTCTGCACCATCGGCAGGTCGTTGGCATAGATCGCGGTGATCAGGAGCTGGCCGAGCCCGTTCACCTTGAACACCTGTTCGGTGATGATCGCGCCGCCGAAGATCGTCGGGATGCCGAGCGCGATCACCGTCACCACCGGGATCAGCGAATTGCGCAGCACATGCCTGAGCACCACCACCTTCTCGGTCATGCCCTTGGCGCGGGCGGTCCGCACATAGTCCTGCTGGAGGTTGTCGAGCATCGAGGCGCGCATGAAGCGGCTGATCTGGCTGGCGTTGAAAAGCGCCAGCACCGCCACCGGCATGACCATCTGCTGCACCTGGCGGGTGAAGCTCTGCCAGTCGCTGACCTTGAGCGTCGTGTCGTAGATCGAGGGGAACCAGTGCAGCTTCACCGCGAAGACGATGATGAGCACGACGCCGGTGAAGAAGGTGGGCACCGAGAAGCCGACCATCGAGACGAAGGTGCCGAGGTTGTCGAACCAGGAATACTGCCGGTAGGCCGAGACGATGCCGATCGGCACCGCGATCAGCACGCCGATGACGTAGGCGAGCCCGACGACCCAGAGCGTCTGCGGCAGCCGCTGCCAGATGACGTCCATCGCCGGCGCGCGGAACTGCCAGGAGACGATGCGCCCGCCCGGATCGGCCATCGCCGTGCCGAAGAGGCTGTCGAGAAGATGCAGCGGCTCGGTCCAGAAGAACTGCCGGAGCCACAGCAGGTAGCGTACCCAGGCCGGCTGGTCGAGGCCGAGGGCCGCGCGCATCTTCTCGCGCACCTCGGGCGGCACCGTCAGCGGCTGGTCGGCGAGCGGATCGCCCGGCGCCATCTCAAGGATCAGGAAGATCACGAGGCTGATGAACAGAAGCGTCGGGATCGCGATCAGCAGGCGTCGGATCGTGTAGGTCAGCATCGAACGTCCCGGTCCAGGGTTTCACCGGCGGGAAGGGGCGGGGCCGGTGCCCGGCGCCCGCGCCCCCCCGCTTTCGCGGTCAGGTCACTTCACGCGGAACCAGTCCGAGGTGTTCCACAGCTCGCTGTCCCAGGTGTTCAGGACGACCCCGCCGAGCGTGTTGGAATGGGCCGAGTTGCGGCCGCGGTCGACCAGCGGCACGACGACGAAGCTGTCTTTGGTCAGCATGTCGTTGAGCTTCTTGGCGATCTCGGCCCGCTTCTCGATCTCGCCGGTCTTGGCAAGCTCGGCCACCAGCGTGTCATACTCGGGGTTGCAGAAGCGGTTGACGTTCTCGCCCTGCCAGCCGTTCTCGGGGCCCGGGATCTTGTCGCAGAGATATTGCGACAGATAGGGCTCGGGGTCGGTGCCGTCGAAGTTGTTGGCATACATCTCGACGTCGGCATAGAACTTCTGGAACGTGTCGGGCGAGCCCGGATCGCCGCCGAAGAACACCGAGGCGTCGACGCTCTTCAGTTCGGTCTCGACGCCGATCTCGGTCCACCACTGCTTGACCAGCGCCTGGAAGTCCTGCCGCACCGCATTGACCGAGGACTGGTAGAGCAGCGACAGCTTCCTGCCGTCCTTGTCGCGGATGCCGTCGCCGTCGCTGTCGGTCCAGCCGGCCTCCTCGAGGAGCGCCTTCGCCCCCTCGATGTCCTGGGTCAGGCAGCCGGTGTTGTCCGAGGCGAACATCTCGGGCGCGGGCACGAGGTTGCAGGTCGCCCGGCCGGCCGAACCGTAGCCGACCTCGACCAGGAGGTTGCGGTCGATCGCCATCGACAGCGCCTGGCGCACCTTGATGTCCGACAGGATCGGGTGCGGATGCTTGGTGGTGGAGCGCTCGCCCTCGGGCAGGTCGGGCGAGGGGTCGGTCATGTTCATCTCGATCCTCTCGACGAGCGTGCCGAAGGCGTTGATGACCTTGCCCTTGCCGGCCGCCTCCATCCCCGCCAGCACGTCGGGCGCGAGCTGGAGGTTCCAGGCATAGTCGAACTCGCCGGTCTCCAGCACGGCGCGGCCCGCCGCCGCCGCGTCGCCGCCGCCCTTGAAGGTGACGGTGGCGAAGGCGGGCTTGGCCGGATCGCGGTAGTTGGGGTTCGCCTCCATCTGGATCACGTCGTTCGGCTTGAACTCGGTGACGCGGAAGGGGCCGGTGCCGATCGGGCCGAAGTTGGCCTCGGTGCACTGGGGCGCCGCGGCGCCGAGGCAGTTGGCGAACTGCGCCTTCTGGAGGATCGGCGAGGTGGAGCCGACGAAGGCATTGTAGGGGTTGGGCTTCGGCGCCTTGAAGGTGACCTTCACCGTCAGGTCGTCGAGCGCCTCGACCTTGTCGATACCCTCGTAGCGCGCCGCCTGGGCGCAGCCGCCTTCCGGGTGGGTGCAGTATTCGTAGGAAAAGACCACGTCGGCCGAGGTCACCGCCGACCCGTCGGACCACAGAAGGCCCGGCTTCAGCTTCCAGGTGATCGTGGTCAGATCCTCGGACACGCCGCCGTTCGCCAGCGTCGGGATTTCCTCGACCAGCCGCGGGAACAGCTCGCCCTTCTCGTCGAACCCCGCGAGCGGTTCGAGGATCATCGAGGAGGACTCGACGTCCTTCGTGCCGGACGAGAGATAGGGGTTCAGGATCGACGGGGCCTGCCAGTAGATGATGTTCACCTGGCCGTCCGCGCCCCGTTCGGCGAAGGCCGCAGGGGCGATCGCGATGACGGCGGCAGCGCTCATAAGGGCTGTCTTGGGTCTCATGTCACACTCCTTGTTGGATGCTCTTGCTGGCCTCGCGCGCCGTCGTTGCCCCGGCGGTCTCTTTCGTATCGGCATGGAGGTGGCAGGCCGCGAACCGGCCGGGCTCGACCTCGCGGAAGGCGGGCTCGACCCTGCGGCAGATGTCCATCACCTTCGGGCAGCGGGTGCAGAAGTTGCAGCCCTCGGGCGGGTTCGCCGGCGAGGGCACGTCGCCTTTCAGGATGATCCGGCGGCGCGCCGTCTCGATGTCGGGGTCGGGCTCCGGCACGGCGGAGAGAAGCGCCTGCGTGTAGGGATGCAGCGGCCGGCCGTAGAGCGCATCACGGGGGCCAAGCTCGGCGATCCGGCCGAGATACATCACCGCCACGCGGTCGGCGATGTGGCGCACCATGCTGAGGTCGTGGCTGATGAAGAGGTAGGTCAGGCCCAGCCGGTCCTGAAGCTCTTCGAGAAGGTTGACCACCTGCGCCTGGATCGACACGTCGAGCGCGGCGATCGGCTCGTCGCAGACGATGAACCTGGGGTTGAGCGCGAGGGCGCGGGCGATGCCGATGCGCTGGCGCTGGCCGCCCGAGAACTCGTGCGGGTAGCGGTTGGCGAAGCTGCGGTTGAGGCCCACCGCATCCATCAACTCGTAGATCCGGTCGAGCTTCGCGCCCTTGCCCAGCCGCGTGTGCTCCTCCAGCGGCTCGCCGATGATCGCGGCCAGCGTCATGCGCGGATTGAGGCTCGCCTGCGGATCCTGGAACACCATCTGCATCGCCGGACGAAGCGGACGCAGGTCGGATTGCGACGCCTGCGCGATCTCGCGCCCGTCGATGCGGATCGAGCCGGCGGTCGGATCGTAGAGCCTGAGGATCACCCGCCCGCAGGTCGACTTGCCGCAGCCCGATTCCCCGACAAGACCCAGCGTCTCTCCCTCGAAGATGTCGAAGGTCACGTTGTCGACCGCCTTCACGTCGCCGACATGGCGCCGGAAGAGCCCCGCCGTGATCGGGAAATACATGCTGAGGCTCCGGACCTCGATCAGCTTGCGGCGGGGGGCGGCGGCATCAAGCATCGCCGGCCCCCGGCGCGGCGTTCCAGAAGCAGGCGACGTCATGGCCCGCGCCGACCGGGCGCCGGGCGGGGTTCTCGCGGGCGCAACGGTCGAAGGCATGGGGACAGCGGGCTCGGAAGGAACAGGCCGCGGGCGCGGCCATCAGGATCGGCGGCTGGCCCTCGATCACGTTCAGCTTCGCCTCGCGGACGCCGCGAACCGAGGGAACCGTCTTCAGAAGCGCGCGCGTGTAGGGATGGCGGGGGTGATGGAACAGATCCCGCGCCGGCGCCTGTTCGACGATCTGGCCGCCATACATGACGATCACCCGGTCGGCGATCCCGGCGATGACGCCGAGGTCGTGGGTGATCCAGACGATCGACATGCCGAGCTTCTGGCGGAGGTCGCGCACAAGCTCGAGGATCTGCGCCTGGATCGTCACGTCGAGCGCGGTCGTGGGTTCGTCGGCGATCAGCACCTTCGGGTCGCAGGCCAGCGCGATGGCGATCATCACCCGCTGGCGCATGCCGCCCGAGAACTGGTGCGGATAGTCGTCGAGCCGGCGGCGGGCGTCCGGGATGCCGACCAGCTCCAGAAGCTCCCGCGCCCGGTTGCGTGCCGCCGCCCTGTCCATCCCCATGTGCCGGCGCAGCGGCTCCATGATCTGGAAGCCCACGGTGAACACCGGGTTGAGCGAGGTCATCGGATCCTGGAAGATGAAGCCGATGTCGGCGCCGCGCACCGCCCGGAGGTGCTCTGGCGAGCATGTCAGCAGATCCGCGCCGCCGAACAGCACCTGGCCCCCGCGCACGTCGGCCGGGGGCGAGGGCAGCAGCCCGATCAGCGACATCATCGTCACCGACTTGCCCGAGCCGCTTTCGCCCACGACGCCCAGCAACTCGCCGGGTTTCAGATCGAAGCTGACGGAGTTGACGGCGTGCACCTCGCCGCCGCGCGTGCGGAAGACCGTCTTCAGGCCCTTGACGTCAAGGACGGGCATGGACCCATCGGGCATCAACAGCTCCCCAGTCGGACTTTTGCTTATCGTTGTCTTTCCGGCCCCGTCCGCGCCGGTCGATTGTCTTGAGTGTCAGCGTTTTTCACCCGTCCGGCAACACCCAATCTCCCGCCCCCGTTTCCGGCGGCCCCCGGGCCTTGACCATTGGCCGCCGCCCGGTCAGGGTCGCGGCGACACCCCGGGGGCCGAAGATGACGGACATCGCCGAAGCGCGCAGGATACTCGACGCCCTCGTGGCCTTTCCGACAGTCAGCCGCGACACCAACCTGCCGCTTGTCGACTGGGTCGAGGCCTACCTCGCCGGCCACGGCATCACCGCGCACCGTGTCTGGAACGCCGACCGCACCAAGGCCAACCTGTGGTGTTCGGCGGGCCCCGAGGTCGAGGGCGGGATCGTCCTGTCGGGCCACTCCGATGTGGTGCCGGTCGAGGGCCAGACCTGGACAACCGATCCCTGGCGCGTGACCGAGAGGGGTGGCCGCCTCTACGGGCGCGGCACCTGCGACATGAAGGGTTTCGTGGCGCTCGCGCTTGCGGCGGTGCCGCTGGCGCTGGAGGCGCGGGTGAAGCGGCCGCTGCAGATCGCGCTGTCGATTGACGAGGAGATCGGCTGCATGGCCTGCCTGCCGATGGTGGCGGACCTGGCGGCAAGGGCGCCGCGCGCCGCGGCCGTCATCGTCGGCGAACCCTCGCGGATGAAGGTGGTGACGGGCCACAAGGGCGGGCTCGGGTTCGACACCGCGATCCGGGGTTTCCCGGTCCATTCCTCGATGATGCACCGGGGCGTCAACGCGGTCATGGAGGCGGCGAAGCTCATCGAATGGGCGAACGCGCAGAACGCGCGGAACCGGGCGAAGCCAGCGGCGGCGCTCGCCGCGGCCTTCGATCCGCCGTGGACGAGTGTGCATGTGGGCCAGATCAAGGGCGGCACCGCCCACAACATCACCGCCGAACACTGCGTCTTCGGCCTCGATTTCCGCGTCGTCCCGGGCGAGAGCCCGGAGGACTGGGCAGGGCTCTGGCAGGCAAAGGTGGCCGCGGTCGAGGCGGCGATGAAGGCGGTCCGGCCGGAGGCGGCGATCACCCTCACCCGTCTTTTCGACGTGCCGCCGCTGGTGCCCGAGGCGAAGGGCGCGGCGGGCGGCGCGGCCGAGGCGCTGGCCCGCGCGATCACCGGCGACAACGGCACCCATGTGGTCAGCTACGGCACCGAGGCGGGGCAGTTCCAGAAGGCGGGCTTTTCCACCGTCATCTGCGGGCCGGGCGACATCGCCCAGGCGCACCAGGCCGACGAATATCTCGAACTGGCCGAATTCGAGGCCGGCTGGCGCTTCATGAAATCCCTTGTCGCGGGGCTTGCCGCATGACCTTCCCGATCCGCGCCGACAGCCCCGCGCGCTTCACCGGCCCCCTGCCCGCCGCCGCCGATGTCGTCGTCATCGGCGGCGGCGTCATCGGGGTGATGACCGCCTGGTTCTTGACCAGGCGGGGGCTCAGCGTGGCCCTGTGCGAGAAGGGGCGGATCGCCGGCGAACAGTCGAGCCGCAACTGGGGCTGGGTCAGGAAGCAGGGCCGCGATCCCGCCGAACTGCCGGTGATGATCGAGGCGCTGTCGATCTGGGATGGCCTGACTGCCGAAGCGGAGGCGGACCTGGGCTTTCGCCGGACCGGAATCCTCTATGCGGCGAAGCGGCCCGAGGACATCGCCCGATACGAGGCATGGCTCGTCCATGCGCGCGAGCACGGGCTCGACACAAAGCTGCTCGGCCGGGCCGAGGTCGAGGCGCTGCTGCCCAACGCGGCGGGCTGGATCGGCGGCCTTCTCACCCCGTCCGATGCCCGTGCCGAGCCCTGGATCGCGGTGCCGCGCCTGGCCGATGCGCTGGCGCGGAAGGGCGTCGCGATCGCCGAGGACTGCGCCGTCCGCGCGCTCGACATCGCCGGCGGGCGGGTCGCGGGCGTCGTGACCGAACGCGGCCGCATCGCCGCCGACCGCGTGGTTCTGGCCGGTGGCGCCTGGTCGTCGCTGCTTCTGGCGCGCCACGGTGCCCGCATCCCGCAACTGTCGGTCCGCGCAACGGTCGCCGCCACCGCGCCGCTGCCCGAGTTCTATTCCGGCGCGGCCTCGGACAGTAGCTTCGCGATGCGGCGGCGGGCGGACGGCGGCTACACGCTTGCGCCCGGCCATTTCCACGAATTCTTCATCGGCCCCGATGCCTTCCGCCACCTGAAGCCGTTCTGGCCCCATATCCGGGCCGAACTGTCCGGCACCCGCCTGCTGCCCGCGGCGCCCCGCTTCTATCCCGACGGCTGGTTCACGCCGCGCCATTGGGCCGAGGATCGGGTCACCCCGTTCGAGCGGATGCGCGTCCTCGATCCGGCGCCGAACCGGGCCGAGGTGGAACGGTTGCGCGATCGCTTCGGCCACGCCTTCCCGGCGTTGGGCCGGCCGGCCATCGCGGCTGCCTGGGCGGGAATGATCGACACCATGCCCGATGTGGTGCCGGTCATCGACCATGTCGCGGCGCTGCCCGGCCTGACCCTGGCGACCGGAATGTCGGGGCACGGCTTCGGCATCGGCCCGGGCGTCGGGCGTGTGGTTGCCGATCTCGTCGCAGGCAGGGCGGCGGGGCATGATCTGACGCGGTTCCGGCTGTCGCGCTTCTCCGACGGATCGAAGATCGTCCCCGGACCGTCGCTCTGAGCTTCTTCGTTGCGCGAAATACCCCGGAAGTCCGGGGGCCGGCCCCTGGCCTTCCGGCTCAGAGCCGGTCGCGGAGCGAGAACCACGCCATCGCCAGCACCAGGAGCGGCCAGCGCAGCGCCGTGCCGCCGGGGAAGGGGCGGGTCGGCACCCGCGCCATCAGGTCGAAGCGTTCCGCCTGGCCGGCGATCGCCTCGGCGGCGAGCCTGCCGCCGAGCGTGGCGAGCGCGACGCCGTGCCCCGAATAGCCCGAGGCGGTGAGGATGTTGCCCCTCAGCCGCGCGAAATGCGGCATCCGGTTCAGGGTGATGCCGAGCGTGCCGCCCCAGGCATGGGTGATCCTCGTGCCCCCGAGCTGGGGGAAGATTTCCAGCATCGGCTTCTGCACCAGCCGGGCGATGTCGGGGAAGCGGTAGCCGTAGCTTTCCGCCCCGCCGAAGAGCAGCCGGTTGTCCTCGGAGAAGCGGAAGTAGTTGATGACGAACTTGGTGTCGGCGACCGCGTGGTCGCCGCGCAGCACCTGATCGCGCAGCGCCGGCGCCAGCGGCTCGGTGGCGACGATGAAGTTGTTGATCGGCATGACCCGCGCGGCGGTGCGCGGTTCCAGATGGCCGAGGTAGCCGTTGCAGGCCAGCAGCACATGGCCGGCGGTGATCCGCGCGGCCCCGGTCTCCACCACCGCCGGATCGGTCTCGGCGATGCGGCGGACGGTGGAATGCTCATGGATGCGCACGCCCGCCGCCGCCGCGGCGCGGGCGAGGCCGAGCGCGTAGCGCAGCGGGTGGAGGTGGCCGCCGCCCATGTCGATGTCGCCGCCGTGATAGGCCGGCGAGCCGACCAGCGCGCGCATCTCCTCGCGGTCGAGCGGGCGGATCAGGTCATAGCCGTAGTCGCGCGCCATCTTCTCGGCACAGGCACGGGCGTGGGGCACGAGCCCCGGCCGGTGGCAGGCGTGGATGATGCCCGCGCCCCAGCCGGCGTCGGGCGCGTGTCTGGCGGCGAGCGTCCGGGTCAGCGCCACCGCCTCCTGCGCGAGATCCCACAGCGCACGGGCGTGGTCGCGGCCGACCAGCGCCTCCAGCGCCTCCTGATCGAGCCGCTGGCCGGTGCCGACCTGGCCGCCGTTGCGGCCCGAGGCGCCCCAGCCGACCCGGTGGGCGTCGAGCAGCACCACGTCGTAGCCGCGCCCGGCGAGGTGGAGTGCGGCCGAAAGCCCGGTGAAGCCCGCGCCGACGATGCAGACGTCGGCGCGTATCTCGCCCGCGGCCGGCGGGAAGGGGGGCAGGGGCTCCGCGGTCTCGGCATACCAGGACCGGGGATATTCCCCGGCCCGGTCATTGGCGGTGAGGACGTCGAGCCGGGCCATCAGGCCGCCGTCACGCCGCGGCGAGAAGCCCGTCGGACTTCAGCCCGGCATAGCATTCGTCGAGCGATTTGGTCGCGCGTTCGATCAGTACGTCGATCTCGTCGGGCGTGATCACCAGGGGCGGCGAGATGATCATCCGGTCGCCGACGTGGCGCATCACCAGGTTGTTGGCGAAGCAGCGCTCGCGGCAGCGGTAGCCGACGGTGCCTGCGGGCGTGGCGAAGGGGGCGCGGGTGCCCTTGTCGGGCGTGAGCGCGATCGACCCCATCAGGCCGACGAGCTTCGCCTCGCCGACCAGCGGATGCGCGGTCAGCGCCTGCCAGCGTTCCATCAGGTAGGGATGGGCGGTGTTGCGGATGTGATCGAGGATGTTTTCCTCCTGGATCAGTTCGAGGTTCCTGAGAGCCACCGCCGAGGCGACCGGGTGGCCGGAATAGGTGTAGCCGTGGTTGAAGTCGTCGCCCGAGCCCGCGATCGTGTGGTAGACCTCGTCGCAGATGACCGAGCCGCCGATCGGCGCGTAGCCCGACGACAGGCCCTTGGCGATGGTCATGATATGCGGGCGGATGCCCATCGTCTGGCTGCCGAACCAGTTCCCGGTGCGGCCGAAGCCGGTGATGACCTCGTCGGCGATCAGAAGGATGCCGTGCCGGTCGCAGATGCGCTGGATTTCCGGCCAGTAGCTCGCCGGCGGCACGATCACGCCGCCCGCACCCTGGATCGGCTCGCCGATGAAGGCGGCGACGCGGTCGGCGCCCAGTTCCTCGATCTTCGCCTCAAGCTCGCGCGCGCGCATCAGGCCGAAGTCCTCGGGCGTCATGTCGCCGCCCTCGGCATACCAGTGCGGCTGGCCGATGTGGACGATGTCGGGGATCGGCAACCCGCCCTGGGCATGCATCCCCTGCATCCCGCCGAGCGAGGCGCCGCCCATCGTCGAGCCGTGGTAGGCGTTCTTGCGGCTGATGATGATCTTCTTTTCGGGCTTGCCCTTCACGTCCCAGTAGCGGCGGACAAGGCGGATGTTGGTGTCGTTCGCCTCCGACCCGCTGCCGGCGTAGAAGACATGGTTCAGATCGCCCGGGGCGAGCTTGGCGATCTCGGCCGCGAGTGCGATGGCCGGGACATGCGAGGTCTGGAAGAACGTGTTGTAGTAGCACAGTTCCTCCATCTGGCGCGCCGCGACCTCGGCGAGATCCTTGCGGCCGTAGCCGACGTTCACGCACCAGAGCCCCGCCATACCGTCGAGGATGCGGTTGCCCTCGCTGTCGGTCAGCCAGACGCCCCTCGCGCGGGTGATGATCCGCGCGCCTTTCTTCGCCAGCGCCGTGTCCTCGGTGAAGGGATGCATGTGATGGGCGGCGTCCAGCGCCTGAAGCTCCTTCGTCGGCATGTGGTTGGTGATCCGGGTCATGGCGTCTCTCGCGTCGTTCGGGCCGGGCGGCGGTGGCGGATGCGGTCATGCGCCCTTGTCCGGTGGCGGCGGGCATCGCCGCGCACGGCGCCGCAGGCCATGACTCGTCTCTCAGGATATGATCAAAATGCCCGCTGTCAACAGAATTTGATCAAATTTTCACGCGCCAAGCGACAGCCGCACCTGGTCGATCCCCTGGGTGATGTCTTCCTTCACCGCCTCGGCCACCGCCGCGGCATCGCCCGACCGCATCGCGGCCAGCGCCTCGCCGTGGCGGTCGGGCAGGTTCGAGGTGCCGTAGCGGCCGCAGACCACCCGGAGCGAGGGGCCGAACCGGAGCCAGAGCGAATGCACGATCGACAGCAGGATGGGGGCCTCGGCGAGTTCGTAGAGCGTGACGTGGAAGCGGTAGTTGTTCATCAGGTAGCGCTGGACATCGCCCGCGACGATCGCCTGGTCGATATCGCCGTCGATCTTGGCAAGTTCGGCTATGTCCTTGCCGCTCAGCCGCTCTGCGGCCATGTGCGCGAGCCGCGGCTCGATCGTGAGGCGCACGAAGGCAAGCTCGTCGAGTTGCGAATCGGTCAGTTGCGGGACCGAAACCCTGCGGTTGCCCCGAAGTTCGAGCGCGCCCTCGGCGGTCAGCTTGCGGATCGCCTCGCGCACGGGAGTCATCCCGGCGCCGAGCATCGCTGTCAGCCCCTGGATGGTCACCGGCTGCCCCGGGGCCAGTTGGCCAAACAGAATCATGTTCCGGAGGCGGCAGTAGGTGACCTCGTGGCTGGGAACCTTCCTGTGCGAATCATCATTCTCACGAATGTTTTTCATTCCCGTTCCTTGACAGCGGAGGCGCGAAAACCCGTAAATCGATAATAGATTGCGCGTCGTGGAAAAGCCATGTTGAAATGAGTCGTGAAATTTGATCAAAATGGCCGCACAAGAAGCGGCACACGCAGTCGGACCGGCGGAAACATCCGGCTGGCCACTCCAGCTGACTGAGGAGGTACTATGAAGTTCACGGGAATGATGACGGCGGCCGCGGCCCTTCTGGCCGCAGGCGTCGCGGGGGCCGACGAGGTCCATGTCTACAACTGGTCGGACTACATCGACGAGTCGCTTCTGGCGAAGTTCGAGCAGGAGACCGGCATCAAGCTGATCTACGACGTGTTCGATTCCAACGAGATCCTCGAGACCAAGCTCCTGGCCGGCGGGTCGGGCTATGACGTCGTGGTGCCGACGGGCTCGTTCCTGCAACGCCAGATCCAGGCCGGCGTGTTCCAGAAGCTCGACAAGTCGAAGCTGCCGAACCTCGCCAACATGTGGGATCTGATCTCGGAGCGGGTGGCGAAATACGACCCGGGCAACGAATATTCGGTGAACTACATGTGGGGCACCACCGGCATCGGCGTCAACGTCGGCAAGGTGAGGGAAGTGCTGGGCGAGAATGCCCCGATCAACTCGCTTTCGCTGATCTTCGATCCGGCGAACATGGAGAAGCTGTCGAAATGCGGCGTGCATTTCCTCGATACGCCCTCCGAGGTGATCCCGGCCGCGCTCGCCTACATCGGCGAGAACCCCGACGCGCAGGACATCGAGACGATCTCCAAGGCCGAGCCCGTCATCGCGGCCGTCGCCCCCTACGTGCAGAAATTCCATTCCTCGGAATTCATCAACGCGCTGGCCAACGGCGACATCTGCGTGGCCTATGGCTGGTCGGGCGACATCCTTCAGGCACGCGACCGCGCGGTCGAGGCCAACAACGGCGCCGAGATCGTCTACAACATTCCGAAGGAGGGGGCGCTGATGTGGTTCGACCAGCTGGCGATCCCTGCGGACGCGCCCAACCCCGACGCGGCGCACAAGTTCATCAACTTCATGATGGATGCGCAGAACTCGGCCGCGGCGTCGAACTACGTCTACTATGCCAGCGGCAACAAGGCCGCGCAGGAGTTCCTCAACGAGGACGTGATCGGCGACCCGTCGATCTATCCGGACGAGGAAACGCTGTCGCATCTCTACACGACCTCGCCCTGGGATCCGAAGGTCAACCGCGAGGTGAACCGGATGTGGACCAAGATCAAGTCCGGCACCTGAGACCGGACGGATGCATCGCCCCGCACCCCAGAGGTGCGGGGCTTTTCAATAGGACGAGGGAGAAATCATGGCCCAGCCCGCCCAGAGGCCCGTCTTCGCGCCGTGGAACGATCCGAACGAGAAGCCGCTGATCCAGTTCCAGAACGTCACCAAGAAGTTCGGCGAGTTCGTGGCGGTCGACAACATCACGCTCGACATCTTCCGGCGCGAGTTCTTCGCGCTGCTGGGGCCCTCGGGCTGCGGCAAGACCACGCTGATGCGGATGCTGGCGGGCTTCGAGACGCCGACGGAGGGGAAGATCCTTCTCGACGGGGTGGATCTTGCGCCGATCCCGCCGAACAAGCGCGAAACCAACATGATGTTCCAGAGCTACGCGCTTTTCCCCCATCTCACGGTCTGGGACAACATCGCCTTCGGCCTGCGCCGGTCGGACATGCCCAAGGACAGGATTTCCGCGCGGGTGGAGGAGATGCTGCGGCTGACACGGCTGGAGAAGTTCGCCAAGCGCAAGCCGCACCAGATTTCCGGCGGCCAGCGCCAGCGGGTGGCGCTCGCCCGCTCGCTGGCCAAGGCGCCGAAGCTGCTGCTGCTCGACGAACCCCTGGGCGCGCTCGACAAGAAGCTGAGGCAGGACACCCAGTTCGAGCTGATGGACATCCAGGAAAAGACCGGCACCACCTTCCTGATCGTGACCCACGACCAGGAAGAGGCGATGACGGTGGCCTCGCGCGTGGCCGTCATGGATCACGGGCGGATGATCCAGGTCGACACGCCGGACCGGATTTATGAAAATCCCAACTCGGTTTACGTGGCGGACTTCATCGGCGACGTGAACATCGTCGAGGCGCGGGCAACGCGCAGGGCGGATGACAAGTATGCGCTCGCCTGGGCCGAAGGGCAGCCCGAGATCGCCGCGACCTCGACCGAGAAGATCGACCAGGGCACCAAGGTCTCGTTCGCGATCCGGCCCGAGAAGGTGGCGATTGCCACGGCCCGGCCGGCGGACCGCGCCAATGTGATCGAGGGCAAGGTCAGCGACATCGCCTATCTCGGAAATATTTCCACCTACAAGGTGGAGGTCGCCGGCGGGCGGATGATCAAGGCGCAGGTCACCAACGAGCGTCGGCTGGCCCGGCGCGACATCACCTGGGACGACAAGGTCTTCCTGTCCTTCACGGACACGGCCGGCGTCATCCTTCTGCGCTGAGGGGGAGGAGCCATGAATCCGCGCCGCTTCTTCCTCATCGCCACGCCCTATCTCTGGCTCCTGCTGTTCTTCCTGATCCCCTTCGGCATCGTCCTGAAGATCTCGCTCTCGGACACGGCGATCTCGATCCCGCCCTACACGCCCGTGCTCGACCTCGCCGAGGGCTGGGCCGGGGTGAAGGCGTTCTTCTCCGAACTGGATTTCGAGAACTTCAGCTTCCTCGCCTCCGACCCGCTCTACATCACCGCCTATGTCTCGAGCCTGAAGATCGCGGTGATCTCGACCGTCATCACGCTTTTCGTGGGCTATCCCATCGCCTACGGCATGGCGCAGGCGCCCGACGAATGGCGCCCGACGCTGATGATGCTGGTGATCCTGCCGTTCTGGACCTCGTTCCTGATCCGCATCTATGCGTGGATCGGCATTCTGTCGAACGAAGGCTTCCTCAACCAGTTCCTGATCTGGACCGGGATCATCGGCGAGCCCCTCACGATCCTGAACACCAACACCGCCGTCTATATCGGCATCGTCTACGCCTATCTGCCGTTCATGATCCTGCCCATCTACTCGGCGCTCGAAAAACTCGACGTCTCGCTCATCGAGGCGGCGGAGGATCTCGGCTGCTCGAAGTTGCAGGCCTTCTGGCTGGTCACCTTCCCGCTGTCGCGGCCCGGCGTCATCGCGGGCTGCTTCCTCGTCTTCATTCCCGCGATCGGCGAATTCGTCATCCCCTCGCTGCTTGGCGGCACGCAGACGCTGATGATCGGCAAGACGCTCTATGACGAATTCTTCGCCAACCGCGACTGGCCGGTGGCCTCGGCGGTGGCGGTGGTGCTCCTGCTCATCCTCATCATTCCGATCGTGCTGTTCCAGCGCAACGAGCAAAAGCAGCGGGAGGCCGGCCTATGAACCGCCGCTTTTCCTGGTTCAACGCGACCTCGCTGACGCTCGGCTTCGCGTTCCTCTACCTGCCGATGGTGATCCTGGTCATCTTCTCGTTCAACGAGTCGAAACTGGTGACCGTCTGGGCCGGGTTCTCGGCCAAGTGGTATGGCGAGCTTGTGCACAACCAGGCCTTTCTCGATGCGGCCTGGGTGACGCTGAAGGTGGCCGTCGCCTCCTCGACGCTGGCCACGATCCTCGGCACGATGGCGGCTTACGTGCTGGTCCGCGCCGGGCGCTTCGCGGGGCGGACGCTCTTTTCCGGCATGATCTACGCGCCCCTCGTCATGCCCGAGGTCATCACCGGCCTCGCCATGCTCCTGCTGTTCATCGCCGTCGGGCTCGACCGGGGCGTGCTGACGATCATCCTCGCGCATACGACCTTCACGATGTGTTATGTCTCGGTGGTGGTCTCCTCGCGGCTCGTGACCTTCGACAAGTCGCTGGAGGAAGCAGCGCTCGACCTCGGCTGCACGCCGTTCGACGCCTTCCGCTCGGTGACGCTGCCGATCATCGCCCCGGCGGTGGTCTCGGGCTGGCTTCTGGCCTTCACGCTGTCGCTCGACGATCTGGTGATCGCCTCCTTCGCGGCCGGACCGTCCTCGACGACGCTGCCGATGAAGATCTTCTCCTCGGTCCGGCTCGGCGTCAGCCCCGAGATCAACGCGCTCTCCACGGTCATGATTTCCATCGTGACGGTGGGCGTGATCACGACCTCGCTGCTGTCCAAGCGGGCGATCGCGAGGCAGCGGGCCGACGAACAGGCGGCGGTCAGGGCAATGGGAACCTGAGGTGCGGCGCATCTACGAGGATCACGCCTATTCGCAGGGTCCGGTTGAGCGCTGCTACTGGGACACGACCGTCGCCCGGCCCCCGCGCGGGGCGGCGGTTGAAGGCGAGGTGCGGGCCGAGGTGGCGATCCTCGGCGCCGGCTACGCCGGGCTTTCGGCCGCGCTGCACCTCGCCCGCGACGCTGGCGCCGATGTGGCGGTGGTGGAGGCGGAGGGCATCGGCTGGGGCGCCTCGGGGCGCAACGGCGGCTTCGCCTGCATCGGCGGCGCCAAGGCCGGGGCGGCGACGCTCCGGCGCCGGTTCGGCCAGGCCGGGCTCGACGAATGGCATGGCGTGCAGCGGCAGACGCCCGGCACGGTCGCCGGCATTCTCGACCGCTACGCGATCGACGCCGACACCCATTCGCGGGAGGGCGAGACCTCGCTGGCCCATTCGCCGCGCGCCTTCGCCGCACTGCGGGAGGAGGCGGTGGCGGCCCGGCGCGACCTTGGCGTGACGGCGGAGGTTCTCGGCCCCGCCGATCTGGCCGCCGCGGGCATGGGCGGCGCGGGCTTTCACGGCGGGCTCCGCATCGGGTTGGGCTTCGCGCTCAACCCGCTGAAATACGTCCTCGGCCTCGCCGTGGCGGCGAGGGCGGAGGGCGCGCGCATCTACGAGAACTCCCCCGTCGAGGCGATCACCCGCGAGGGCGGCGACTATCTCCTGCGCACCCCGCGCGGACGGCTCCGGGCAAGGAAGCTCATCCTCGCCACCAACGGCTATTCGTCGGAGGACGTGCCGGGCTGGATGGCCGGCCGCTACCTGCCGGCGCAGTCGGCGGTGCTGGTGACGCGGCAACTGACGGCGGCGGAGATCGCGGCGCAGGGCTGGTCGTCGCAGGGCATGGCCTATGACACCCGCGACCTCTTGCACTATTTCCGGCTGATGCCGGACGGCCGCTTCCTCTTCGGGCTCCGCGGCGGCACCGCGGCGGGGCCGCGGGCGCAGGAGGCGATGCGGGCCCGCGCGCGGGCGGATTTCGAGGCGATGTTCCCCGCCTGGGCGGCGGTGGAGACGCCGCACTACTGGTCGGGCTTCGTCTGCCTCAGCCGCGGGCTCACGCCCTATGTGGGCCCGGTCGGCGACTGGCCGGACGCCTGGGCGGGCTTCGCCTGGCACGGCAACGGCGTGGCGCTCGCCACCTGGTCGGGCCGGCTTCTGGCGGACCTCGCCACCGGGCGGGGCAGGGTGCCCGCCGTGATGGCCGCTCCGCCCGGGCGCTTTCCCTTCGGCGCGGCGCGGCGGTTCCTCCTGCCGCTCGCCTATGCCTGGTACGGGCTGCGCGACCGGGCCTGACGCGGGCAGCGAGCCCCTTGCGCAGCCGCGCCGGTTGGCCGACGATCGCGCCGGGACATCTCATCAGGAAAGATCGCGCCATGCCCGTCAAGAACCGCTTCGCCGAGCTTCTGCCCGAGATCACCGCCTGGCGCCGGGATTTCCACGAGAATCCCGAGCTTCTCTTCGAGGTGCACCGGACCGCCGGCAAGGTGGCCGGGCTCCTGCGCGGCTTCGGCTGCGACGAGGTGGCGGAGGGGATCGGCCGCACCGGCGTCGTCGGCGTCATCCGCGGCCGGACCGACACCCGGGGCAGGGTGGTCGGGCTCAGGGCCGACATGGACGCGCTGCCGATCCGCGAGGCGACGGGCGTGCCTTATGCCTCGAAGGTGGAGGGGCGGATGCACGCCTGCGGCCATGACGGGCATACCGCGATGCTTCTCGGCGCGGCGAAATACCTGGCCGAGACGCGCAATTTCGACGGCACGGCGGTGGTGATCTTCCAGCCCGCCGAGGAGGGCGGCGGCGGCGGGCGCGAGATGGTCCAGGACGGGATGATCGAACGCTTCGGCATCCAGGAGGTCTACGGGATGCACAACATGCCGGGCATTCCGGTGGGAGAGTTCGCCATCCGCGAGGGCGCGATGATGGCCGCGGCCGACCAGTTCGACGTGGTCGTCACCGGCAAGGGCGGTCATGCCGCCAAGCCCCACGAATGCATCGATTCCACGCTCGTCGCCGCCCATGTCGTCCTCGCGCTCCAGTCCATCGCCGCGCGCAACGTCGATCCCCTGAAGCAGGTCGTGGTCTCGGTGTGCAGCGTGCAGAGCGAAAGTCAGGCGCACAACGTCATCTCGCAGACCGTGACGATGCGCGGCACGGTGCGGACGATGGACCCGGCGGTGCAGGATTTCGTCGAGGCGCGGGTGAAGGCGATCTGCGAGACGACCGCGGCGGCCTTCGGCGCGACCGCCACGGTGGACTACCGCCGCGGCTATCCGGTGACGATGAACGCGCCCGACAACACCGGCTATGCCGCCGAGGTGGCACGCGCCGTCTCCGGCAGGGTGGATACCGACACGGCGCCGCTGATGGGGGCGGAGGATTTCAGCTTCATGCTGAACGAACGGCCCGGCGCCTACATCTTCCTCGGCAACGGCGACACCGCGATGGTGCACCACCCGGCCTACAACTTCGATGACGCGGCGATTCCCTTCGGGTCGAGCTGGTATGCCGGCATGGTCGAGGCGCGGATGCCGGTGGCCTGAGCGGGCCCGCCGTCACGCGGGCCCGGCCCGCTCCAGCCGCGCCAGCGTGAGCGGGCAGGGTTCGCCCCCATAGAAGCGGTCGAGGATCGCCTGCATCCGCGCTCCCGTCCCGCTGCCCCGCCCCGCCAGCGCGAAGAGCGTGGCCGAGGAGCGCAGCTTCAGCGCATCGACTGTGCCCATGATCGCCTCGGGGCGTTCCCCGGAATGAAGAAGCACCGCCTCGGCGCAGGCGTCGAGCCGGGCGCAGAGGACCGGGTCGGCGAGATAGGCGCGCGCCTCGGCCAGGTCCGCGATCCCGTAGTGCAGCGCGGTCGCCGAACGTCCGAGCGCCGTAAGCTGCGGGAAGATGAACCAGATCCAGTGGGTCGCCTTGCGCCCCGCGCGCAGTTCCGCAACGGCAACGGGCCAGACGTTCTCCTGCGCCTCGTGGAAACGGGTCAGCCCGGCCATGCATCACCTCCACGCCGAATCTAGCGCCGGCGGCGCGCCCGTTCCAGCGCGCCGATGCCGGCCGTCAGGCGACGGCGCGCATCCGCCGCGGCGGGTGGCCGAAGGTGGCGCGGTAGACCTTGGCGAAATGCGACATCGACCGGTAGCCGCATGCGACCGCGACCTCGGTCACCGAAAGCTCGGTCTGCATCAGCAGGCCACGGGCCCGGTCGAGCCTGAGGCGGGTATAGAACCCCATCGGCGTGGTGTTGAGATAGCGGGCGAACAGCCTTTCGGTCTGGCGCGGCGACATGCCGGCGATCTCGGCGATTTCCTGCGCGGAAAGCGGTGTCTCGATGTTCTCGTCCATCGCCGCGAGAACCTGGACGAGACGCGCGTTGCGCACGCCGTAGCGCGACTGGGCCGACACCGTCTGGCGCGACTGGGGGCCGCGCACGTTGGCCCAGACCATCGCGTCCGCGATGCGGGTGGCCAGATCGGCACCATGCCGCTCCGCCACGAGATGCAGCATCAGGTCGGTCGCCGCGCCGCCGCCCGGCGCGGTCGGTCGGCGCCCGGCGACAAAGGCCGCGCGGCTGACGTCGACTCGGGGAAATTCCTCGGCCAGCGCCTCGGCCAGATCCCAGTGGGCGGCGACGGTTTCACCGTCGAGAAGGCCGGCGCGGGCCAGCGTCACGATCCCGTCGCCGAGCCCGCCGATCTGCGCGCCGTGGGCGGCCTCGCGCCTGAGCGCCTTGGACAGCGACGACTGGATTGCGCCCGTGGCCGCGCCGACGACGAAGAGCGCCTCGCCCCGGGCAAGCCCCGCGAACGCCTCGTCGACGAGCACCGCCATGCCCCCGCCCGCCACGACCGGGGTTCCGGCAAGCGAGGTCAGGCGCCAGCCGTAGAGCGGTTTTCCGGCAAGGGCGTTGGCACGGCGCAGGGGCTCGGTCGCGCCGGCGAGCGCCAGGGCGTCGAATCCGTCCAGAAGAAGGAAGACGAAGGTCTCTGTGGCCGACTGGCGCGCGGCCTGAAGCGGTGTAGGCGCCTTGGCGGCAGCACGTGGCTGCGAATGGTGCATCATGGCAATCCCCCCTGGAAAACGACGCAATCGAGCCGATACAGGTCGTTTCACCGCTCCATTATGTCGATTCTGCCTTTCCTTCACTGAACGGATGCGGCAAGGTGACGTTATCCATGCGACACGCATCCCTGCCGACGCCCCCCGCCGCGACTCCGCGCCTGCGCGTGGGTATCCTTCTTGCGCGGCGTTTCACGCTCGCCGCAATGGCCAATTTCGTCGACGTCCTGCGCCTTGCCGCGGACGAGGGCGACCGGTCGCGTCCGATCCACTGCTCCTGGCGCGTCGTGGCGCCGCGCCCGGGCCTCGTGGAGGCAAGCTGCGGGCTTTTCGTCGAGGCGGAGGAGGCGCTGGGCGATCCGGCGCGGTTCGACTACGTCGCCGTGGTCGGCGGGCGGCTTGGCGAAAGCCAGTGGATTTCCGCCGAGGCGGAGGACTGGCTACGCCGCGCGGCGGAAGCGCGGGTGCCGCTGATCGGGCTCTGCACCGGGGCCTTCATCCTCGCCCGCGCCGGGCTGATGGAGGGGCGCCGCTGCTGCGTGAGCTGGTTCCACCGCGGCGATTTCCTCGAGGCATTCGAGGGGATGGAGCCGGTGTCGGACCAGATTTTCGTCGTCGACGGCGACCGGCTGACCTGTTCGGGCGGCGCCTCGACCGCGCATCTCGCGGCCTGGCTCGTCGACCGCCACATCGGCAGCGCGGCGGCGCGCAAGAGCCTGTCGATCATGATCGTCGACGAGGCGCTGAAGGCCGAGCGGCCGCAACCGGGACTGCCCTCGGACCTTGCGCCCGCCGATGCCCTGGTCAAGCGGGCGCTTCTCTGGATGCAGCAGCGCCCCGAACACCCGCTGCCGGTGGGCGACCTCGCCCGCCAGCTCGGCGTCAGCCGGCGCAAGCTCGAACGCCGCTTCGCCGCCGATCTGGCGATGACCCCCGCCGAGGCGGGGCGGCGGATGCGGCTGGCGCAGGTGCGTGCGCTTCTGGACCGCGGCGGCAGGTCGGTGACCGACATCGCGGCAGAGACCGGCTTCGCCGATGTCTCGCACCTGATCCGGGTGTTCCGCGCGGCCGAGGGCGTCACGCCCGAGGCCTGGCGCAAGGCGCGCGCGGGCGCCTAGCCGCCGGTGTGGCTCATGTGGCGCGAGACCTGGCCCCGCACCTTCTGGCGGGAATAGTCGAAATCGTGGCCCTTGGGCTTGCGGGCGATCGCCGCGCGGATCGCCTGTTCCAGCAGCTCGTCGCCCTCGCTGGCCCTGAGCGGCGCGCGCAGGTCGGCCATGTCCTCCTGGCCGAGGCACATGTAAAGCTCGCCCGTGCAGGTCACCCGCACCCGGTTGCAGCTTTCGCAGAAATTGTGGCTGAGCGGCGTGATGAAGCCGACCTTCTGCCCGGTCTCCTCGATCCGGACATAGCGGGCGGGGCCGCCGGTGCGTTCGGCAAGCTCGGTCAGCGTGAAGCGTTCGGCGAGCCGCGCCCGCAGATCCTTCAGCGGCCAGTACTGGTCGAGCCGCATCTCCTCGCCCATCTCGCCCATCGGCATGACCTCGATGAAGGTCAGGTCGTGGCCTTCGCCCGCGCACCAGTCGAGGAGCGCAAACAACTCGTCCTCGTTGAAACCCTTGAGGGCGACGGTGTTGATCTTGACGCGGAGCCCGGCCGCCTTCGCCGCGGCGATCCCCTCCATCACCTGCGGCAGCCGGCCCCAGCGGGTGACGCGGGTGAACTTCTCCGCATCGAGCGTGTCGAGCGAGACGTTGACGCGGCGGACGCCGATCGCCGCCAGATCGGCGGCGAACCGGGCAAGCTGCGAGCCGTTGGTCGTCAGCGTCAACTCCTTCAGCGCGCCGCTGTCCAGATGGCGCGAGACCGAGCGGAAGAAGGTGAGGATGTCGCGGCGGACCAGCGGCTCGCCCCCGGTGATCCTCAGCTTCTCGACCCCGAGCCGGACGAACGCGGAACAGAGCCGGTCAAGCTCCTCGAGCGTGAGCAGATCCTTCTTCGGCAGGAACTGCATGTGTTCGGCCATGCAGTAGGTGCAGCGGAAATCGCAGCGGTCGGTCACCGAGACCCGAAGGTAGGTGATCGGCCGGGCGAAGGGGTCGATGAGCGGTGCCAT
>JBDHSQ010000017.1:0-40179 GCA_039808285.1 Paracoccaceae bacterium | reverse complement strand
CACCCATCCAGTCACGCCCCCCGTCACCCCCCAGGAAGGAAACCGCCCGATGTCTGCCCCCCTTCGTCACGCCGCATCCGCGTTCAACGATGCCTCCACCATCGACCGCGAGGCCAGGCGCATCCTGCGCCGGCTCTGCGAGATCGGCGCCATGCTGGCCGTGGCGCCGGAAATGGAAAAGGCGGTGGTCCTGAAGGGAAGCGTCCGCACCGCGGTCGTCGATCGGTCGGTCGCCCAGGCCTTCGCGGTCAAGGACTGGATCGGTCTCAAGACCTCGGGCCGGGTCTCGACCTATGAGATCACGACTGCGGGGCGCTCTGCGCTGAAGCGGCTGCTGGCCGAGGACCAGGCCACCCGCGCCGAGGGCTTCGCCGAGGCGCAGACCCCTTTCGGGGAGCAGCACCGCCTGTGGGGCGAACGTGCGGTGGCAGAGCCGGGCGCGCGCACGCCCCGGCGGATGCGCTACAACCTTGCCGAAAGCCCGCTCGACGTCCTTGCCCGCAGGAAGGAGAAGGACGGCAGCCCCTTCCTCACGCCCGACCTCGTCGCCGCCGGGGAACGGCTGCGCGAGGATTTCGAACTGGCGCAGATGGGGCCGCGCGTCGCGCAGAACTGGGACCGGTTCCTCACCGCAGGCGCCGATCGGGGCGGTTTTTCGGCGGGCGGGCCGGACTCCGGCTCGTCGAAGGCGCGGGAACGGGTGGCGGCGGCGTTGCGCGATCTGGGCCCCGGGCTCGGCGACATGGTGCTGAGGTGCTGCTGCTTCCTCGAGGGGCTGGAGGCCGCGGAAAAGCGCATGGGCTGGTCGGCGCGGTCGGGCAAGATCGTGCTCAGGATCGCGCTCCAGCGGCTGAAGCGGCACTATGACGAAACCTACGGCGGCAAGGCGCCGCTGATCGGCTGACCTTCGGGGAAAGGGCGGGCGGCCTTTCCCGGCCGCGCGCGCGCCCCGGGCCGGTTTTCGTCAATCGCCGTTCGCCCGCGTGACGCCGGCGGCGTGGATCATGCCGGCGACCGCACCGCCGGCGAGCGGCGCCACGATGAAGACCCAGAGGTCGGCCAGCGCCTTGCCGCCCACGATCACCGCCGGCCCGATCGAGCGGGCCGGGTTCACCGACACGCCGGTCACGTTGATGCCGACAAGGTGGATGCCCGCGAGCGTCAGGCCGATCGCGAGGCCCGCCATCGCGCCGGGCGCCCCGTCCTGGGTCGCGCCGAGGACGACGGTGACGAAGACGAAGGTGGCGATCGCCTCGAAGAGAAGCGCGGCGACCAGCGAATATTCCCCCAGATACCCCGCGCCATAGCCGTTCTGACCGAGGCCGTGGATGGCGAGCGCGTAGTCGGCCTTGCCGCTGGCGATGGCGAAGACCGCAAGCGCGCCCACCGTCGCGCCGGCGACCTGCGCGATCGCATAGCCGAGGAATTCGCCCGCGCCCATGCGCCCGGCCGCCACCATCCCCAGCGAGACGGCGGGGTTGAGATGCGCCCCCGAAATCGCCCCGAGCGCATAGGCGGCGGCGACGATCGACAGGCCGAAGGCGAGCGCGATGCCGAGCATCCCGATCCTGTCGCCCATCAGCACGGCCGCGCCGACACCGAAGAAGACGAGAATGAATGTGCCGAGGAATTCGGCGGTGATCCGTTTGGACATGATTTCCCCCTGCCGGGCCGGCGCGCGCCCGGCCTCGATCCGCGTTGCCTTCGCCGTACCGAAGGCGTATCTGGGAAACCGGCCCAGATCAGGGGGAAATATCGGTGCGCGATCTCAAGATTCCCGGTCAGAGACATCCCGAGAAGGCGCACCGCGCCGATCAGGAGCAGCCGAAGAAACCCGCCTGGATCCGGGTCAAGGCGCCGGTCTCGGCGGGTTACAAGCAGACCCGCGACATCCTCAAGACCAACCGGCTGGTCACCGTCTGCGAGGAGGCCGGCTGCCCGAACGTGGGCGAGTGCTGGAGCCACGGTCACGCCACGATGATGATCATGGGCGAGATCTGCACCCGCGGCTGCACCTTCTGCAACGTGGCGACCGGCAGGCCGCAGGCGCTCGACGCCTTCGAGCCGGGCCGGGTGGCCCATGCGGTCGAGACGCTGGGGCTCAAGCATGTCGTCATCACCAGCGTCGACCGCGACGACCTCGACGACGGCGGGGCGGAGCATTTCGCCCAGACGATCCGCGCCGTGCGCCACCGCGCGCCCGGCACCACGATCGAGGTGCTGACGCCCGACTTCCTCAGATGCGGGCAGGAGGCGCTGGAGACGGTGGTGGCGGCGCGCCCCGACGTCTTCAACCACAACCTCGAGACGGTGCCGGGGCTCTATCCCTCGGTCCGCCCCGGCGCGCGCTATTTCCACTCGCTCCGGCTTCTCCAGCGGGTGAAGGAGCTTGACCCGGCGATGTTCACCAAGTCGGGGATCATGGTCGGCCTCGGCGAGGACCGCCAGGGCGTGCTTCAGGTGATGGACGACATGCGCGCGGCGGATGTGGATTTCCTCACCATCGGCCAGTATCTGCAACCGACTCCGAAGCACCACCGGGTCGAACGGTTCGTGACACCCGAGGAGTTCGGGGGTTACGAGACATCGGCCTACGGCAAGGGCTTCCTGATGGTCTCGGCCACGCCGCTGACGCGGTCGTCCTACCACGCGGGCGAGGATTTCGCCCGTCTCCGCGCCGCGCGGCTGGACCGGCTCGGCGGCGCCTGAGCGTCACTCCACCGGCGGCACCCGCTTCAGATAGGCGGCGATCGCGGCGCGGTCGGCCTCCGGCAGATGCGCGGTGTTCTCGACCACCAGCGCCATGTGGCCGCCGGCGCTGTCATACTCCGGGGTGAAGCCCGAGGTCAGGTATTCGACGATGTCGGCCTGCGACCAGTCGAGCTTGCCCGGAGTGATGTTGGGGAAATTGCCCTTGCCCGCCGGCACCGGCCCGCCGGCGAGCCAGCGCGACCGGTCCATGCCGCCGAGCGCGGTGCGCGGCGTGTGGCATTCGCCGCAATGGCCGAGCGCCTCGGCGAGGTAGCGGCCGCGGGCTTCTTCCGGGCTCAGGTTCCCGGCCACGACCCATGAGGGGTCGAGGTAGAGGAATTTCCATGCCCCGAGGGCGAGGCGGATGTTGAAGGGAAAGCCCACCTCGTGAGGGGCGCTCGGGGTCGGATCGGCCGGCAGCGCGGCGAGAAAGGCGCGCAGGTCCACGACATCCTGCAAGGAGGCGCGGGCATAGCTCGCATAGGGGAAGGCCGGGTAGTAATGCCGCCCGGCGGGCGACACGCCCCGGAGCATCGCATTGGCAAGGTCGAGCGCGCTCCAGCCTCCGATCCCCGCCTCGGGGTCATTGGAGATGTTCGGCGCGACGAAGGTGCCGAAGGGCGAGGGGAAGCGCTGACCGCCTTTCAGCACCAGCTTTCCCTCGCCCCTGGCTTCGGCATCGGCATGGCAGGAGGCGCAGCCGCCGGCCCAGAACACCTGCTCGCCGCGCACGGGATCGGGCGTTAGGCCCGCGAGGGCACCGGCGGGCAGGGGGCGTGGCCGGGTGATCGCCCAGGCCGCCGCCAGCCCGGCAAGCACAAGTAGGGCAACTGCGGTGAGAGCGCGGCGCATCTTCGGGGATTCCTGCACTTGGGTGGCGGAGGCGCACCGATCCTGCGGCTGCGCCTCCCTTCCCGTATCACGTCATTCGGACTTGCGGTATTGCTTGTGGCACCCGCCGCAGGCCTGTCCGACCGCGCCCATCGCGGTCTTCAGCGCGTCATGGCCGGTCCCTGCCGCGGCGGCGAGCGTGTCGGCGGCGGTCTTCAGTTCCGCGAACCGCGCCTCGCGGTCGCTCGTGTTGGTGAAGATCTCGGGCAGGGCGGCGCTGTCGGCCAGCGTGCCGGTCTCGGTTCCCGGGGCCCAAACCATCGAGGTGTCGACCGAGGCCAGCGCGGCGAGGCTTTGCGCCGCCTTCTCGGCGGCGGCCGCGTCATAGGGCGCCTCGCCCTTCGCCATCGCGCCAAGCGGCGCGAGCTGGTTCGCCAGCATCAGCATGTAGCCGTGGCGGGCGGTGAGGATTTCCCCGGGGTCGTTCAGATCCTCGGAGAGAACCGGCGCCGCAACGAGAAGGGCGGCGGCGAGGGCGAAGAAGGCTTTGCGCATGGGCAGGCTCCTGGAACACGTCACGTTTCATCTGTGACCGGCAGTCACGCCGGGGATGTCCCCGCCCGCCTGCCGGCCGGGCGCAGGAAGGCCCGGAAACGCCGCGGCTAGTATCCACCCCGCGGCCGAACACCCTGCAACTCCGGTTTCAGAGACCCGACGATGGCCCCGGCCACGGGCGGCAATCCGCTCATGTGCCGCAGGAGGCCGGCAGATCACCGCCACCCGGCCCGATGAGCCGGGCGGGGCCCGGCCGCTGCCGGATCAATCCGCCTTGCGATACGTCTTGTGGCAGCCGCCGCAGGCCTCGCCGACCGGTCCCATCGCCGCCTTGAGGCTGTCGAGATCCTTGCCCGCCGCCGCCTGCATCGCGGCCGCAGCGTCAGCGAGAACCTTGTGCCTCTCGCCGACGTCGGAGCCGTCCTCCCAAATCTTGGGAAGCGCCTCGCTGTCGGGGTTGGCGGTGGTGTCGGACCCCTTGGGCCAGAGCATCGATTCATCGATCGCCGCGCTTGCGGCGAGGTTGTCGGCCGCCTTCTGCGCCGCCCCGGCGTCGTAGGCGATCTCGCCCTTGGCCATGCCGCCGAGAACACCGAGTTGCAGGGCGCGGTAGGCCATGATGCCCTGGCGCGCCATGATCTCCATCTTGAACGGACCGGTGCCGTGGGCGGTGACGGCCCCTGCGCCGGCGATGGCGGCAGCAGTCAGACCCAGAAGCAGTCTTTTCATCGTGCAACTCCCTGTTGAGGACAGCGCAGAGAGTACTTGTGAAGAAATCGGTTGCCATTCACGATTTTCGCAGGGTTCTCGTGAAAATCCGCACAAGGATGCGGCGCTGACGGGGGCCGGCGCAGGATTGCGACCGTTCGGGCGGCGGGTGTTCCGCCGGAAGCGGCGCGCAGGGATGCAAGGTAACGCAGAATTGAGCGGAGGAAAGACCATGACGCGCGCGAACTGGGACGACCTGCGCTTCGTTCTGGCGGTGGCCGAGGAGGGATCGGTCAGCGCCGCCGCCCGGCGCCTTGGCGTGAACCATGCGACCGTGCTGAGGCGCGTGGCCGCCTACGAGGATGCCGTGGGCATGTCGCTGTTCGACAAGACGGCACGCGGCTATGCGGTGCCGTCGCCGATGGGCCGGGTGATCGACGCCGCGCGCGAGGTCGACCGCGCGGTCCAGGCGGTGGGGCGCGCATTGCGCGGAACGCTGGCGCCGCTCGCGGGGGAGGTGCGGGTGACTTCGACGGATTCGCTCTGCCACTGCGTTCTGGCCCCCATCGTTGCGCGGCTCAGGACCGTCTCGCCGGAACTGATCGTCGAACTGATGTGTTCCAACCGCCACCTCGACCTCGGGCGAACCGATGCCGACATCGCCGTGCGCCCGGCCACGGCCTTGCCCGACGATCTCGTCGGCGAGGTGGGCGCGGTCCTCGGCTTCGGCCTCTTCCGGCTGCGGGACGGCGATATCGACGACTGGATCGGGCTTTCCGGTCCGCTGGCGCGGTCGCGGGTCGGCCGCTGGATCGAAGAGACCGTGGAGCCGGGGCGGATCGTGGCGCGGGCCGACAGTTTCATCGTCGTGCGGGAACTCGCGTCTCAGGGGCTCGGGCTGGCGGTGATCCCCGATTTCCTTGGCACCGAGGATTCGCGGCTGGACCGCGTGGAGGGCCTTCTGCCGGACCTGCCCGTCGACATCTGGGTCGCGTCCCATGCCGATCTCGCCGATGTGCCGCGGATCGCGGCGGTGCGCCGGCAGTTGACCGAGGCGCTCGCCGGGCAGGCGGAACGGCTGCGGGGGCGGGCCGCCTGAGGGCGGGTCAGCCTGCGGGTTTCGGCGCGGGCAGGGATCGGCCTTCGGGCAGGGCGAACCAGTCGGGCAGAAGCCCCGACCGCTCCAGCAGGACGAGGCCGAGGCAAAGGGCGATCACCGCAAGGCCGACCGCGACCCGTCGCCCCGGGGGCGGGTGTCGCGCCCATTTCGCGGCCCGCAGGAGAAGCCGCGGGTTCACGCCCGGGGGCCCGCGTCCGCGCCGGTATCCGGGTCGGCGCCGGTGAAACGCACCTTGCCGATATAGGGCAGGTTGCGGTTGCGCTGCGCGAAGTCGATGCCGTAACCCACGACGAACTCGTCGGGAATCTCGAAACCGGTCCAGGTCGCCCGGATCGGCACCTCGCGCCGCGACGGCTTGTCGAGAAGCGCGCAGACCTCCAGCCGTTTCGGGCTCCGCGACCTCAGCAGATTGACGACATGGTGGAGCGTGAAGCCGGTGTCGACGATGTCCTCCACCACCAGCACGTCGCGGCCGGCGATCTCGCCGCGCAAGTCCTTCAGGATGCGCACCTCGCGCGAGGATTGCATCGCGTTGCCGTAGGACGAGGCTTCGAGGAAGTCGACCTCCACCGGCAGGTCGATCTCGCGCACCAGATCGGCGATGAAGACGAAGCTGCCGCGCAGGAGCCCGACGACGATCAGCTTGTCGGTGCCGCGGAAGGCGCGGGTGATCTCCTTCGCCAGCGCCTCCACCCGGGCGGCGATCGACTTGGCGGAAATCATCTCGTCGATGACATAGGGTCGTTGCGGCACGATGACTCCGGCTTGTGCGAGGGGCGGCCCCTTGATTTCACGCTTCCATTTAGCGACATGGGGCCGCAGTGTCACGCGGGGGAACTCATGCCCAGGCATTCGGAGACGCGAATCCTGCCGTATACGGCGCGCCAGATCTACGATCTGGTGGCCGATGTCGCCCGCTACCCCGAGTTCCTGCCCTGGACGGCGGCGGCGCGCATCCGCGCGCGCATACCCCGGCCGGACGGCACCGAGGTGATCGAGGCCGACCTGGTGATCTCGTTCAAGGTGTTCCGCGAACGCTTCGGCAGCCGCGTGGTGCTCGACCCCGCCAGGATGACGATCGACACGACCTATATCGAGGGCCCGTTCCGCCACATGCAGTCGACCTGGGCGTTCCGCGACATCGACGAGGGCCGCTGCGAGGTTTCCTTCTTCGTCGATTTCGAGTTCCGCAACGCGATCTTGCAAAAGGTGATCGGCGTCGTCTTCGACGAGGCGATGCGGCGGGTGGTGAGGGCCTTCGAGGCGCGGGCGGCAGCGCTCTACGGCGCGCGCGCCTGATCAGGCCCGCACGGCCGCGATGAGAAGGTCGAGCGCGTGATCCACCGTCGCGCGGCGCACTGCGGCGCGCCCGAGGGCGCCGAACTCCACCGTCGCGGTCCGCGTCCGCCTGCCGGTGGCGGCAAGGCCGAAGCAGACGCGCCCCTCGGGTTTGCTCTCCGACCCGCCGGGACCGGCGATTCCGGTGACCGCCACCGCGATCGAGGCGAGCGAGCGGTCGAGCGCGCCCTCGGCCATCGCGCGGGCCACCTCCTCGCTGACCGCGCCGTGGGTCGCGATCAGCCAGGGGTCGACGCCCAGCATCGCGGTCTTGGCGGCGTTCGAATAGGTGATGAAGCCGCGGTCGAAAACGTCCGAAGATCCGGCAACATCGGTGATCGCCGCGCCGATCATGCCGCCGGTGCAGCTTTCGGCGGTGGCGATCCGGTCGCCCGTCTCGCGCGCCGCGGCCAGAAGCGCCTCGGCCTTCGTCATCGCCCCATCACCCCGTGCCAGAGACCGGCGGCGGCCACGGTGGCGATGCCGGCGAAGACGCCGGCCCAGAGGTCGTCCTCCATCGTGCCCCGGGCGGTGCCCCTCGCGTCGGCCCGGCCGACGATCCCGGGCTTCCAGATGTCGAAGAGGCGGAAGAACAGGAACGGCGTCACCCAGCCCGGCCAGGCGGCCAGCGCCCAGTCCTCCATCCCGCGCGACCAGAAGGCGGCGGCGGGGAAGAGGAGCGCGATCCACTGGCCCGCCACCTCGTCGATGACGATCTCCGACGGATCCTTGTCGGCGCTTCCCGCGACCGCCCGCGCCGTCGCCCAGTAGCCGAGAGGGATCACCGCGAGCGTGGCGAGCGCGAAGGCCGGGAAGCCGAAGGCGTGGTCGATCGCCACCCCCAGCGCCACCGCCGCGGCCGATCCCCAGGTGCCCGGCGCGGGTCTCAGGTGCCCGATGCCGAAGAGCGTGGCGATCCGGCGGGCGGGGGTCACGGGCGCACCAGCGTGACCGAGGCGAGCGCGGCGATCCCTTCCTCGCGCCCGGTGAAGCCGAGCCGCTCCGAGGTCGTGGCCTTGACACTGACCCGGTCCGCCCCGATGCCGAGGATGCGGGAAAGTTCCCGTGCCATCTCAATCGCATGCGGCCCGATCTTCGGGCGTTCGCAGATCAGCGTCAGATCGGCGTTCGACACCGCATAGCCCTTCTGCCGGGCCAGCCCCGCGGCATGGGCGAGGAAGATCGCGCTCGCCGCGCCCTTCCACTTCGGCTCCGACGGCGGGAAGTGGCGGCCGATGTCGCCCTCGGCCAGCGCGCCGTAGATCGCGTCGGTCAGCGCGTGCATCCCCACATCGGCGTCCGAATGGCCCAGCAGCGCCCGGTCGTGCGCCACCCGCACGCCGCAGAGCACGACATGATCGCCGGCGGTGAAGGCGTGAACGTCGAAGCCGTTTCCGGTGCGGATGTCCATGTCGTGGCCCAGCATCCTTTCGGCCCGCGCGAAATCGCCGGGCCAGGTGATCTTGATGTTCTCCTCCTCCCCCTCGACGATGGCGACGTCAAGCCCCGCGGCGCGGGCGACCTCGACATCGTCGGCCGCGCCGCCGGGATGCGCGCGGTGGGCCGCGAGGATGGCGCGGAGGTGGAAGCCCTGCGGCGTCTGCGCCCGGAAGAGCCCGGCGCGGTCGGCCAGCCCGGTGACGAGGCCGCCGGCCCCGGTCCAGAGCGCGTCGGTGACGGCGAGCGCCGGCGCTGCGGCCGGAGCGCGGTCGAGCGCCGCCATCACCCGGCCGATCAGCGCGGGCGAGGCGAAGGGGCGGGCGCCGTCATGGACCAGCACCCGGTTTATCCCGGAAAACTCCAGCGACTCCAGCGCGTTGCGGACAGATTCGCAACGCGTTTTCCCGCCGGCGACCAGGGTCACGCGGCCGCGGAACTCTGCCAGGCCGCGAGCCATGTCGTCGGGGTGCAGCACGACCACACGGCGGGGAAAACCGGCAAAGGCATCGACGGTGCGCGCCAGCACGCTTCGCCCGGCAATGACGTGCCATTGCTTCGGTTCCGCCCCGCCGGCGCGGATTCCGCGTCCGGCAGCCACGATGACGACGGCGGTATCGGTTCGCTCGGCCACGGGCGTCTCCTTTCCTCTCCTCTAGTCCGGGCCGGGCGCGCGGGCAATGCCGCCCGGACCGGCACCGGGGCGGAATCTGCGCCCAAAATCCGGGCAGTCGGTGAAACGCCGCCGCCGGGGCCGCCGTCTCCGTTGCGCTTGCGGAACATTGCGTCTATCCGGGTGGCAATTGCACAAGGATTAGGCAGTTGCCCCTGAGTATCGGCGACATCGCGATCGACCCTCCGGTGCTGCTTGCGCCGCTCGCGGGGATCACCGACCTGCCGTTCCGTCGCCGTGTCGCCGCGTTCGGCGCGGGCCTCGTGGTCTCCGAGATGGTGGCCTCGGGCGAACTTCTGACCGAGAAACCGTCGGTCCGGGCGAAGGCGCGCACCGATCTGGGGCTCGCGGACGGAGCGCGCACCTCGGTCCAGCTCGCCGGGCGCGAGGCGTGGGCAATGGCCGAAGCCGCGCGGGTCGTCGCCGGCATGGGGGCCGCGATCATCGACATCAACATGGGCTGCCCGGCGAAGAAGGTCACCGGCGGCCTGTCGGGCTCGGCGCTGATGCGCGATCTCGACCATGCGCTGCGCCTCATCGACGCCGTGGTCGGTGCCGTCGCGGTGCCGGTGACGCTGAAGTGCCGCCTGGGCTGGGACGAGGATTGCCGGAACGCCGCCGGGCTTGCCCGCCGCGCCGAGGCCGCGGGCGTGCGCATGGTCACGGTCCACGGCCGCACGCGGCAGCAGTTCTACGCGGGGCGCGCCGACTGGGCCGCCATACGCGCGGTCAGCGATGCGGTCGCCATCCCCGTGGTGGCGAACGGCGACATTGTCGACCCCGGCACGGCGCGGGTGGCCCTTGCCGCATCGGGCGCGGCCGGTGTCATGGTCGGCCGCGGAACCCGGGGTGCGCCCTGGCGGCCGGCCGAAATCGCCGCCGCGCTGTCCGGCGCGGCGCCGCCGAAGATACCGTCCGGACCCGCACTTGCCGATTACATATCAGATCATTACGAGGATATGCTGAGGTTCTACGGCAACGCTCCGGGTCTCAGGGTCGCGCGCAAGCACCTGGGCTGGTATGCCGAAGAGGCGGGGATCGACCCGGCATTCCGCGCCGGGCTGATGCTGGCCGAAAGCCCCGGCGAGGTGCTCGGGCTCATCGCGCGCGCTTTCGCGGAAACCGGCGAAAGGCGCGCTGCATGACCCTGCCGCCGGCCGCCACGCTCTGGGCCTCGCTGCCGGTCCCGGCGATCATCATCGATGCGGCGGGCCGCACCGCCGCGGCGAACCCGGCGGCGGAACAGTTCCTCAACATCTCGGCGCGGGCACTCAGGGGACAGCCGCTCTTCGACCGGCTCGCGGTCGACGCGCCGATCGAGGAGGTGCTGGCGCGGGTGCGCGGCGACCAGTCCTCGCTCTTCGTCAACGATGTCGACGCGGGCACCGGCGACCGGCCGCCGGTGCTCTGCAACCTTCAGGCGGCACCCCTGGCCGACGCGCCCGGTCATGTGCTGCTGCTCATCTGGCCGCGCGAATTCGCCGAACGGATCGGGCGCGGGCAGGGGATGAAGCACGCCGCACGCTCGGCGATCGGCATGGCCGAGATGCTCGCCCACGAAATCAAGAACCCGCTTGCCGGGATCGCGGGCGCCGCGCAGCTTCTGTCGATGAACCTCGCCCCCGAGGACATCGAACTGGCCGACCTCATCGTGGCCGAGACGCGGCGGATCGTGAAGCTTCTCGAACAGGTCGAGCAGTTCGGCAACCTGCGCCCGCCCGAGACCAGGGCGGTGAACATCCATGACGTCCTTGACCGCGCGCGGCGGTCGGCCCTCCTGGGCTTTGCCGCCCACATGTCGATCCTTCAGGACTACGACCCCTCGCTGCCGCCGACGCTGGGAGATGCCGATCAACTTCTCCAGGCGCTCCTGAACCTTCTGAAGAACGCCGCCGAAGCCTCGGGTGGAAAACGCGGAACGATCCGGCTGCGCACCTATTACGATCATGCGCTGCGGCTGCGCCGAACCGGCGGCGGGGGCACGGCCTTGCCGCTTCAGATCGAGATCGCCGACGACGGGCCGGGCATTCCGCGCGAGATCGCGGATTCGATCTTCGATCCCTTCGTGTCGGGGCGCGAGAACGGCACCGGGCTCGGCCTTGCGCTCGTCTCCAAGATCGTCGCCGACCACGGCGGCTGGATCACCGCCGAATCCGCGCCGGGGCGGACGGTCTTCCGCCTGTCTCTGCCGGTTGCTCCGAAAGAAGACCGCACCCCGCAATCCGAGGAGGAGGCATGATGGACGGCACCGTTCTTGTCGCCGACGACGACCGCACCATCCGCACCGTTCTGACCCAGGCGCTGACGCGGGCGGGCTGCAAGGTTCACGCGACCTCCTCGCTCGTCACGCTGATGCGCTGGCTCGAGGAGGGCAAGGGCGATCTCGTGATCTCCGACGTCGTCATGCCCGACGGCAACGGTATCGAGATGCTGCCGAGGATCGCCGCCGAGCGGCCGGGACTGCCGGTCATCGTGATCTCGGCGCAGAACACGATCATGACGGCGATCCAGGCGGCCGAGGCCGATGCCTGGGACTACCTGCCCAAGCCCTTCGACCTGCCCGACCTGATGAAGCGCGCGGCCCGTGCGCTGGGCCAGAAGCGCCGCGCCGGGCCTTCGGCGGCACCGGCGGCGGCGACGCCCGCGGACGACCTGCCGCTGGTCGGCCGCACAGCCGCCATGCAGGCGCTCTACCGGCTCGTGGCGCGGGTGATGAACAGCGATCTTGCGCTGCTCATCACCGGGGAATCGGGGACCGGCAAGTCCCTTGTCGCCCGCGCCATCCACGATTTCTCCGACCGCCGGACGCTGCCCTTCGTGACGGCGGCCGCCGCGGACCTGCACGGCATCGACGGGCCCGCAGCGCTTCTCGCCCGCGCCCGCGGCGGCACGCTCGTCTTCGACGAGATCGGCGATTTCGACGCCGAGGCGCAGGGCCGGATCGTGCGGATGCTCGACGCGCTGCCGGATGCGGCCCCGCGGATCGTCGCGACGAGCCAGCGCGACCTCGGGCTCCGTCTTGATGCGGGCGGTTTCCGGCCGGACCTCTACTATCGGCTGAGCGGGGTCACGCTCGCGGTTCCGGCGCTGCGCGAGCGGGTGGAGGACATCCCGCTTCTGGCCGAGCATTTCCTCGCCCGGGCCGAGCGCGACGGTGCGCCCGCACGCAGGCTTTCGGCCGAGGCGGTGGCGCTGATCCGCGGCTATCGCTGGCCCGGCAACGTCCGTCAACTGGAAAACACGCTGCGGCGGCTGATCGTGACCGCGGCCGGGCCCGAGATCGGCCGGGCCGAGGTGGACGCCGCGCTCGGCGCCACCCCGGCCGAACGCCGGCTGGTCGGCGCCGAGGAGGCCGGAGAGCGGCTTTCGGCCTCGATCGCGCGCCACCTCAGGCGCTATTTCGACCTGCACCAGGGCAGCCTGCCGCCACCCGGTCTCTACGATCGCATCCTGCGGGAAATGGAAGGCCCGCTGATCGAGATCGCGCTCGATGCCACGGCGGGGAACCAGGCGAAATGCGCCGATCTGCTCGGCATCAATCGCAATACTTTGCGCAAGAAGATCACCGATCTGGATATCCGCGTGACACGCCGGCGCAAGTTGATGTAACAAGGCAACAGGAACTGTGGCCCGCCGGTGTCATCCGGCGCAGAAGCCACGACAATCGGCGGTGGCCGCAACGTCGGCCGAAATTCAGAGGCGCACTCGTGCAGGGCCTTGCGCGCGGCACATCCTGGGACCGGTTCACCCGGCTCCGCAGACAACGCCGCTTCCAGAACGCGGTGACGCTGGGCCTTGTCGTGCTCGGCCCCCTGCTGGCGCTTGCGACCTTCGTGGCGCTGGGGCCGCTCGGCCAGGGGGCGAACTCGGCGGCGCTGCGGCTGGTGCTGCTGGCCGACCTCGTCTATTTCCTCGCTCTCGGCGGCATGGTGCTGGCGCGGCTGGCGCGGATGATCGCGGCGCGGCGGGCGAAATCGGCGGGCTCGCGGCTCCACCTGCGGCTGACCGGCGTCTTCGCCGGCATCGCGCTGGTGCCCACGATCCTGGTCGCGATCTTCGCGGGCCTCACGGTCAACATCGGGCTGGAGGGCTGGTTTTCCGAACGCGTGCGCGGTGTCGTCGGCACCTCGCTTGCGGCGGCGGAGGCCTATCAGGGCGAGCACCGGCAGGATCTGGTCACCGACGCGGCGGCACTTGCCGCCTATATCAACACCGCCCGGCGCAACAGTTTCCTTCTGTCGGACGGCGACCTGCGCCAGATCCTGACCCAGGGACAGGGCCAGATCCAGCGCGGCCTGCGCGAGGCCTATGTCATCGACGGCAGCGGCACGATCCGGGCGCGCGGCGAACGCAGCTATCTTTTCGACTTCGAAAAGCCCGCCGCCGACGATCTGGCCCGCGCCAAGGCCGGCGAGACCGTGCTGGTCGAGGATTGGGCGAACAACGAGTTCCGCGCACTCGTCGCGCTGCCCGCCTTCGCCGACCGCTACCTCTACGTGAGCCGCAACGTCGACGGCCAGATCCTGAGCCTTCTGGACGAGACGCGGGCGACGGTCGGGCTCTACCAGCAACTCGAATCCTCACGCGGGCGGGTGCTCTTCGAATTCGGGCTGGTCTACCTCGGCTTCGCGCTGATCCTGGTGCTGGCGGCGATCTGGATGGGTCTGTGGTTCGCCGAACGCCTGTCGCGCCCGGTCGGCCGACTTGCCGGCGCAGCGCAGCGGGTCGGCGCGGGCGACCTCGACGTGCAGGTCGTCGAGGAGGAGGGCGACGACGAGATCGCGATGCTCGGCCGGGTCTTCAACCAGATGACCCGCCAGCTCAAGACCCAGCGGCAGGCGCTGGTCGACAGCCACCGGGCGACCGAGCGGCGGCGGCGGCTCTTCGATTCGGTGCTGTCGTCGGTGACCTCGGGGGTGATCGGGCTTGACGCCGAAGGCCGGGTGGATTTCCTCAACCCCGCGGCGACGCGGCTGGTCAGCCTCGACGCGGCCGCCGACCACGGCCGTCCCCTGGCCGAGGCGGTGCCGGAGTTCTCGGGCCTCTTCGAGCGGCTCCGCGAGGGGATCGGCGAGGTCGCGCAGGAGGAGATCAAGGTCAGCCGCGGCGGGCGGCTGGAAAGCCTGCTCGTCCGCATGGCGATCCGGCGCAATGCCGACGGGCGGCTGGAAGGTTATGTCGTCGCCTTCGACGACGTGACCGAACTTGTCTCGGCGCAGCGGATGGCCGCCTGGGGCGACGTCGCCCGCCGCATCGCGCACGAGATCAAGAACCCGCTGACGCCGATCCAGCTTTCGGCGGAGCGGATCAGGCGCAAGTTCACCCGGCTGGTCGGCGAGGAGGCGGCATCACTCGAACAGATGACCGACGTGATCGTGCGCCAGACCGGCGATCTGAGAAGGATCGTCGACGAGTTCTCCAAGTTCGCGCGGATGCCAGAGCCCGACCGGCGCGAGCACGACCTGACGCGGCTCATGCACGATGCTGTGACCTTGCAGGAAGGCTCGCTGCACGGCGCGCGGCTGGTGGCCCGTCTGCCCGAGGCGCCGGTGATCGCCGAGTTCGACGCCACGATGATTTCCCAGGCGGTCACCAACCTTGTCAAGAACGCAGGCGAAGCCGTTGAATCTCTGATGGAAAAGGGCGCGCCGGATGGTTACGACCCGGAAGTCCGGGTGACGATGTTGCCGGGCGATGACCTGATCACCATCCGCATCGAGGACAACGGCATCGGCCTGCCCGAGGACCGTTCGCGCCTGTTCGAGCCCTATGTCACCACGCGCGAGAAGGGCACCGGGCTTGGCCTGTCGATCGTCAGGAAGATCATCGAGGAGCATGGCGGCACGCTGACGCTGGACGACGCGCCGCCGTTCGACGGCTCGGGCCGTCACGGCGCGGCGGCCGAGATCCGCCTGCCGCGGGCGCGGGCGGGACGAGGACAGAAGGAAAGGGTCGCGGCGGCGGCCGGAGGTAGGACATGAGCGATATTCTGATCGTCGACGACGAACGCGACATCCGGGAACTGATCTCGGACATCCTGAAGGACGAGGGCTTCACCACGAGGCTCGCGGCGAACTCGGACGAATGCATGGCCGAGATCAACGCCGAGCCGCCGGCGCTGATGATCCTCGACATCTGGCTGAAGGACAGCCGGATGGACGGGATCGACATCCTCAAGGCGGTCAAGCGCGACAACCCGGATGTGCCGATCATCATCATCTCGGGCCACGGCAACATCGAGATCGCGGTCGCCGCGATCAAGCAGGGCGCCTACGACTTCATCGAGAAGCCCTTCAACATCGACCAGCTCACCGTGGTGATCAGCCGGGCGATGGAAACCTCGCGGCTCAGGCGCGAGAACGCCTCGCTCCGCCGCCGCGACGTGACCTCGTCGGACATGATCGGCTCTTCGCCCGCGTTCCGGGCGCTCAAGGGCCAGCTCGACAAGGTCACCAAGTCGAACGGCAGGGTGATGCTGACCGGCCAGCCCGGATCGGGCAAGGAAGTGGCCGCGCGCTACATCCATGTCCATTCCAACCGGGCGAGCGGGCCCTTCGTCACCGTGTCCTCCGCCTCGATCGAACCGGACCGGATGGAAGGGGTGCTCTTCGGCCGCGAAACCTCCGAGCGCGGGGTGGAAAAGGGGCTTCTGGAACAGGCGCACGGCGGGATCGTCTATTTCGACGAGGTGGCCGACATGCCGCCCGGCACCCAGTCGAAGATCCTGCGTGTGCTGACCGAACAGCAGTTCACCCGCGTCGGCGGGGCCGACAAGGTGCGGGTCGATCTGCGCGTGATTTCCTCCACCACCTGCGACCTCAGGGCCGAGATCGCCGCCGGCCGGTTCCGCCAGGAGCTTTTCGACCGGCTGAACGTGGTGCCGATCGCGGTGCCCTCGCTGGAGGAACGGCGCGAGGACATTCCCGAACTCGCGCGCCATTTCATCGAATGGTTCAACAAGAGCCAGGGCCTGCCCCTGCGGCTGCTCAGCGAGGAGGCCGAGGCACTGATGCAGACGATGGCCTGGCCCGGCAACATCCGCCAGCTCAGGAACGTCATCGAGCGCGTGCTGATCCTGGGCGAAGCCGGCGGGCAGATCGAGGCGCGCGAACTGCCGGGGCAGGGCGAGGGGCAGGCCGACGAAGGAAGGATCGTCCTGTCGGGCGGGCTCGCGACGCTGCCCCTGCGCGAGGCGCGGGAACTCTTCGAGCGCGAATATCTGCTGACCCAGATCAACCGCTTCGGCGGCAACATCAGCCGGACGGCCACATTCGTCGGCATGGAACGTTCGGCGCTGCACCGCAAGCTGAAGTCGCTCGGCGTCGTGACGACATCCAAGTCGGGCGCCCGGATCGCCCATCTCGAGGACGAGGAAGAGGAAGAGGACGCCTGACAGGGCGCGGGTCTGCCCCGCACCGGCGCCCCGGGCCGGGCGGCGTTGACCCGGGCGGGGCGCGCGCCTATCAAGGGCGCCAGCTTCATCCGGGAGCGGACATGAAAGTCATCATCTGCGGCGCGGGGCAGGTCGGCTGGCAGATCGCCCGTCACCTCTCGGGCGAGAAGAACGACGTCACCATCGTCGACTACAACGCCGACCTGGTGCGCCGCGCGACCGAGACGCTGGACGTGCAGGGCGTCGCGGGTTTCGCCTCCTACCCCGACGTCCTGGAACGCGCGGGCGCCCGCGACGCCGACATGATCGTGGCGGCAACGCATTCGGACGAGGTGAACATGGTCACCTGCCAGGTGGCCCATTCGATCTTCGGCATCACCCGCAAGATCGCGAGGCTGCGCGCGCGGTCCTACATGGATGCGATCTATTCCGACCTCTACCGCCGCGACCACCTGCCGATCGACGTGGTGATCAGCCCCGAACGCGAGGTGGCCGAGGCCGCGCTCCAGCGGCTCGCGGCGCCCTCGACCTTCGACACCGAAAGCTTCATGAACGGCCGCGCGCAGCTTCTCGGCATCTCGCTCGGCGAGGACTGCCCGGTGCTCAACACGCCGCTGAGGCAGCTCACCGACCTCTTCTCGACGCTGCGCGCCATCGTCGTCGGCATCCGCCGCGAGGGGCGGCTCTTCGCGCCCGAACCGAACGACCAGCTCTTCGCCGACGATCAGATCTATGTCTTCACCCATGTGGAGGACGTCAACCGCACGCTCGACATCTTCGGCAAGGCCACCAAGAAGCAGGAACGGATCGTCATCATCGGCGGCGGCAACGTCGGCCTCGCGGTGGCCCAGGCGCTGGAGGCGCGGACCGACCGGATCCGCGCCAAGATCATCGAGAAGAACCGGCTCCAGGCGGAGCGGGCGGCCGATTCGCTTCAGCGCACGATCGTGCTGAACGGCGACGGGATGAGCGCGGAGCTTCTGGCCGAGGCGAACATCGACCGGACCGATGCCGTGCTCGTCGTCACCGACGACGACAAGACCAACATCCTCGCGGCGGTCCGCGCCAAGCAGGCAGGCTGCCGGATGGCGATCGCGCTGGTCAACGACCCGACGCTGGTGCCGCTGATGGGGGCACTCGACATCGACGCCTACATCAACCCGCGCGCGACCACGGTGTCGTCGATCCTGCGCCACATCCGCCACGGAAGGGTGCGGGCGATCTATTCCATCGGCGATGCCGAGGCCGAGGTGATCGAGGCGCAGGTGCTGTCCACCTCGCCCGTCGCCGGACGGCTGGTGCGCGAGATCGAGTTCCCCGAGGGCGTGCTGATGGGGGCGCTGATGAAGGGCGAGAAGGTGGTGAAGCCCACCGGCGACACGCGGGTGGACGAGGGCGACGTGATCGCGCTCTTCTGCATGTCCGGCGACGTGCCCGAGGTCGAGCGGCTCCTCCAGGTCTCGATCGACTTCTTCTGACCCATGCGCCGCCTCTCCGATCTTCCGTTCATCGTCATCCTGATGGGGATCGGGTCGGCCGCGATGTATCTGCCCGCGGCACACGGCTTTGCCGCACGGGACTACGACGTGTCGCGCGCCTTCTTCTATTCGGCAACGATCTGCCTGATGCTGACGGTGCTCATTGCGATCGCAACCGCCGCCAACCGCGGCGGGCATCCTTCCCGCAACCAGCTTCTGACGCTTCTGGCGACCTTCACCGCGCTGCCGGTGATGCTGGCGCTGCCCTTCTCGGAAGCGGTGCCAAGCACGACATTCTACAGCGCCTGGTGGGAAATGGTCTCATCGCTGACCTCCACCGGCGCCTCGCTGTTCGAGCCGGACCGGCTTCCGGCCACGGTCCACCTCTGGCGGGCGCTCGTGGGCTGGATGGGGGGCTTCTTCGTGCTCGTCACCGCCGCGGCGATTCTCGCGCCGATGAACCTCGGCGGGTTCGAGGTGCTGAGCGGCGCGCCAGCCGGGCAGGGGGCCGTCTTCTCCGGTCAGGCCGCGCGCGCGGCGGGCCCTGCCGACCGCATCCGCCGCCACACGCTGACGCTGTTGCCGGCCTATGCCGGGCTCACGCTCGCGCTCTGGATCGGGCTCATCCTCGGCGGCGACGGGGCGCTGACGGCCGCCTGCCACGCGATGTCGACGCTGTCGACGTCGGGCATCTCGCCCAAGGGCGGGCTTGCCGGGAACGGCGCGGGGATCTGGGGCGAGGTCACGATCTTCGTGTTCCTGGTCTTCGGCCTGTCGCGGCGGCTCTACCCTTCGGGACGCACAATGCGCGAAGCGCGGAGCCTGAGGAGCGACCCGGAACTGCGCATGGCGCTGCTGATCGTCACGGTGGTCCCGTCGCTTCTGTTCCTGCGCCACTGGATCGGCGCGCTCGAGGTCGACGAGGTGAAGGACACCCAGGCGGCGCTGCGCGCGCTCTGGGGGACGGTCTTCACGGTACTGTCCTTCCTGACGACGACGGGCTTCGAATCCGCCGCCTGGGCCGAGGCGCGGGACTGGTCAGGCCTCGCCTCGCCCGGCCTCATCCTCGCCGGGCTCGCGGTGATCGGCGGCGGCGTGGCGACGACCGCGGGGGGCGTGAAGCTTCTGCGCGTCTACGCGCTCTTCCGTCATGGCGAACGCGAGATCGAGCGGCTGATCCACCCGGCGTCGCTCGGCGGCGGCGGCCCCGAGGCGCGGCGCCTGCGCCGCCAGGGGGCGCAGATGGCGTGGATCTTCTTCATGCTCTTCGCGCTTTCGATCGCGGTCACGATGCTGGGGCTCGCGCTCTGCGGGCTCGACTTCGTGGCATCGACTTCCTTCGCGGTGGCGGCGCTGTCCACCACCGGCCACCTGACCGCGCTCGCCGCCGAGGCGCCGCTGCCGTGGTCGGAACTCAACGACGCGGCACGCGCGATCACGGCGGCCGCGATGGTGCTCGGCCGGCTGGAGACGCTTGCCATCATCGCGCTTCTCAACCCCGACTTCTGGCGGGTTTAGGCTAAGGGGCCGATGGCGGCGGCCGGAGTTCAAATTGGGGGTGGAAAGTCCCGCAATCTTACGCATACTCGGCGCAAGTCCCCGGTGCAGCGCCGAGGGGCGGGATACCGCGCGAACGATAAAACCAGCTAGAAAAGTGCAAGGCGACGATAATCATGGCTGCCGACAAACAGAATTTGCAGGATGCCTTTCTCAATCATGTGCGCAAGGCCAAGATTCCGGTCACGATCTTCCTGATCAACGGGGTCAAGCTGCAAGGGGTGATCACCTGGTTTGACAACTTCTGCGTGCTCCTGCGCCGCGATGGCCAGTCGCAGCTTGTCTACAAGCACGCGATCTCGACCATCATGCCGGGCCAGCCGATCTCGCTTTACGAGGGCGAAGACTGAGCCCCGACCGGTCCGCCGCGGACGGCCCCATGCGGGCCTATGTCCTTCATCCCGACCTGCGCACGGGCCGCCCGGCGCGGACGCCCGAAAACGCGCTCGCCGAAGCCGTTGCGCTGGCCGACGCGCTGCCGGACCTGGAGGTCGCGGGCGCCGAGGCGGTGCGGGTTTCGACCGTTCACGCGGGTATGCTCTTCGGGTCGGGCAAGATCGCCGAGCTGAAGGCGCGCTTCGAGGAGGCCGGGGTCGGGCTGGTGCTGGTCGACGGTCCGGTGAGCCCGGTCCAGCAACGCAACCTCGAGAGGGAATGGGGGGTCAAGCTGCTCGACCGGACCGGGCTGATCCTGGAGATCTTCGCCGACCGGGCGCGCACGCGCGAGGGCGTGTTGCAGGTCGAACTCGCGGCGCTCTCCTACCAGCGCACGCGGCTGGTCCGGGCCTGGACCCACCTCGAACGCCAGCGCGGCGGCTTCGGCTTCGTCGGCGGCCCCGGCGAGACCCAGATCGAGGCCGACCGGCGCGCCATCGACGAGGAGGTGCTGAAGCTTCGCCGCCAGTTGGCCAAGGTGGTGAAGACCCGCGCCCTGCACCGCGCCGCCCGGCGCAAGGTGCCGTTCCCGATCGTGGCGCTCGTGGGCTACACCAACGCCGGCAAATCGACGCTCTTCAACCGGATGACCGGGGCCGAGGTGCTGGCCAAGGACATGCTCTTCGCCACGCTCGACCCGACGATGCGGGGCGTGGTGCTGCCCTCGGGGCAGAAGGTGATCCTCTCGGACACGGTGGGCTTCATCTCCGACCTGCCGACCCAGCTTGTCGCCGCCTTCCGGGCGACGCTGGAGGAGGTGCTGGAGGCCGACCTGATCCTCCATGTCCGCGACATCGCCCACCCCGAGACCGAGGAACAGGCGGCCGACGTGCGCGCGATCCTCGAAAGCCTCGGCGTCGCCGAGGACGTCCCGGTCTTCGAGATATGGAACAAGATCGACCTTCTGCCCGAGGACACCCGGGCGGCGCTTCTGGTGCAGGACGCGCGCCGCCCCGACATCCACGCCGTCTCTGCCCTGACCGGAGAGGGGCTCGCGCCCCTTCTCGATGCGATCGAGGAAAGGCTCGGCTCGGAACGGTTCCCGGCCGAACTGGCGCTGCCCTTCAGCGACGGCCGTCGCCGCGCCTGGCTTTACGAGAACGGTGTGGTGACGGGCGAGGAGGACACGCAGGAAGGCCACCGGCTCCGCCTTCTCTGGACGGCGCGGCAGAAGGCGGCGTTCGAGGCGCTTTAGGACCGGGCCACGGGGTACTGCTCCGGCCGGGTCGGTGCGCGGCGCTGCAACCGGAAACCTCCCGGTATGAGACCCGCAGAGGCCGGCGCCCGCCGGCGGCGGGGCGGGCGCCGGCCCGGGGGCGAAGGGAACCCGGCCGGGACCGCGGATACGGCGTCTCCTAGCGCCGCCGCGCGGCGGCGATCCAGAGCGCCGCCAGCGCGAAGGACAGGATCGCGTTCCACGAGGCCATCGACAGGCCGAAGAGGCTCCATGCCACCTCATCGCAGCGCACCAGCGGCGCGGCCATGATCTGGTTCAGCAGATCCTCTGCCGACCCGCCCAGATCGCCGCCGGAGGTGCAGGATGCCGGACCCAGCCACCACGTCTGCTCCACTCCGGTGTGATAGACGCCGAGCGCCCCGGTCGCGGCGGCGGCAAGCGCGCCGGCCAGGGGCAGCACGCGCCAGGGCAGGCAGAGCGCCAGAAGCCCGATCGCTACTGCCGCCCAGTGCGGGCCGCGCTGCCAGAGGCAGAGCTTGCAGGGCGCATATCCCAGGGCCTGAAAGACATGCGCACCCGCCAGCAGCGCGGCCGACCCGAGGGCGGCCAGAAGGATCAGCTTGCGTCCTGTCGTCATGCGTGTGCCTTCAGGAGATACCACAGGACGAGCGCCAGAAGCACGATTCCGCCCGCGATCCAGGTCAGGCGGCGCTCGATGAAGGCGAGAATCGCCACGCCGTAGCGCTGCAAGAGCCAGCCGAGCCCGTAGAAGCGCGCGCCCCGCGCGACGATGGCCGACAGGATGAAGAGCCAGAGGTTGAAGCCGACGACGCCCGACAGGATCGTCACCACCTTCATCGGCGGCAGGTGCGCGAGCCCCGAGGTCACCAGCATCAGCAGGATGATCCAGACATCGGCGCGGACTTCGGCGCGCAGCGTCTCGAAGGCGTGGAGCTTGCCGTAGAACTCCAGCAGCGGCCGTGCGATCAGGTCGAAGGCATAGAAGCCCAGGAACCAGCCGAAAATGCCGCCGAGAACCGAGGTCAGCGTGGCGAGGAACGCATAGGACATCGCCCGCTCGGGACGTGCCGCGCACATCGGGATGAAGAGCACGTCGGCCGGGATCGGGAAGACCGAGCTTTCGACGAAGGAGACGGTGCCGAGCGCGGCGGGCGCGTGGCGCGAGCGCGCCCATGACAGCGTCCAGTGGTAGAGTCTGCGGAACATGGCCCTCTTGCGCGCGCCTCCCGCGCCTTGAGCGGCGCCCTGCCCTTAGGCCACGCGTCCGCACCCGCGTCAAGCGGTCGGACCTTCCGGCGCCGGGGGGAACCGGCTAGTGTGGAACCTGTCGTGACGATTGGCGTTCATTGGCGAGAAACTTCGGCGGGGAGTGGCGGGATGAGATGGCAGGGGCGGCGCGGCAGCGACAACATCGAGGATCGCCGGCGGATGGGGCTTGGCGGCGCCGGCGGGCTCGGGCTCGGCGGCGTCGTGCTGGTGCTGCTGGTGGGCTATTTCTTCGGCATCGACGTCTCGCCGCTGCTGAACGGCACCGGGCTCTCCGGCGGCGGGTCGATCCAGAGCGATGTGGAACTGACCGAGGCCGACCAGCGCGCGGCCGAATTCGTCTCGGTCACGCTGGCCGACACCGAGGAGATCTGGGGCGGGATATTCCGTGACGAACTGGGCGCCACCTACACGCCGGCGACGCTGGTGCTTTTCAAGCAGGTGACCCAGTCGCCCTGCGGCAACGCCTCGGGCGCCACCGGCCCGTTCTACTGCCCGCTCGACAAGAAGGTCTATCTCGACACCGATTTCTTCGCCACGCTTTCGCAGCGGATGGGCGCGGGCGGCGATTTCGCCGCGGCCTATGTCGTGGCGCACGAGGTCGCCCATCACGTCCAGGACGAGCTTGGCATTCTCGGCAAGACCACGGCGCTGCGCCAGCAGTCCTCGGAAGCCGACGCGAACGCCATTTCGGTCAGGGTGGAGCTTCAGGCCGATTGTCTGTCCGGGCTCTGGGCGCGCCATGCGCAGGAGACGCTGGGCACGCTGGAACGCGGCGACATCGCCGAGGCGATGAATGCCGCCGAGCAGATCGGCGACGACACGCTGATGCGCAACGCCGGGCGGCGGCCGATGCCCGACAGTTTCACCCACGGCACGTCCGAACAGCGCCAGCGCTGGTTCGCCGCCGGCTTCGAAGGCGGCAGCATCCAGGCCTGCGACACGTTCTCGGCCGCAGACCTCTGAGCCGGCGCCCGCCAGGGCCCTTGTGCCGGGCCACGCGCGGCGATAGAGGGTGACCGGGGCCCGAGTGGCGGAACGGTAGACGCAGCGGATTCAAAATCCGTCGCCGCAAGGCATGCGAGTTCGAGTCTCGCCTCGGGCACCACCCCCCATCCGTGCGGATCGGGCACCGCGCGATTCGTGGCGGCCGTTTGTGCGATAGCGGCGACAATCCTGCGACCGGCTGCGGGTTTGGTTTCGCTTGCGGCCAGGGCTGTGGGCGCCGCGACACGTGTCGGGAGACGACGCGGAGGCTTTTGGCGTTGTGTCCTATCCCGGGAAGGTCATACCGGCATCGCTTGACTTTCCCCCGACTGTCGACAGCGGGGGCGGTGTGCGGAAACAATCCGCATTTTTTGCGCGACTGTTGCGCTTCATGCCGGAGCTTCGGCCTGGCATTCCGCCGGCGGCCGCGACGCTGCCGCCCTTTTCCGCCTTGGTCCGGGCGGTGCCGGGGACTAACCTGAAAGGGCTGAAGGGGGCGGAACGGCCGGTCGGGTGACGGCTTCGGCGGGCGGGACCGGGTGGTTCTGTCCGGCGGATGATGCCGGTGTCCGGGACAGGCTGCGACGAAGCGGGGCCCGCGGGCACCGCGCCTCCGATCCGGTTGTGCGCGTTCCGGTCCCGGAAGGGCCGCCGGGGCGCAGGGTGAGTGCGGTGGTGGGGAAGCTGTGGAATGACGCCCGGGATCGCGATTGATCCGCCCGTTGCGGGGGCAGCGGCAGGCGCCTGCCTTGGTGTCCCCGGCGTCCCGCGGCCAGCCGCTCCGGCGCCCTTGCGGCGCGGGCGCGGCGGTCCGCGATGGTTCGGCATGACGGATCCCGCCCTTGCGACACCCGCGGCCTTCCTCACGGCGGGCGACCGGCCGATGGTCGCCCGTTCGGGGAACGCCGCGGGCAAGGGCGGCGCCCTCATCGCCCCGCATGGGCCGACGGGGGCGGCCCATGACGTGGCGACAGGCGCCGCCCTGACGACGCCCCCATCGGCTTCCCAGACATAGAGACCATCCGTGCCCTGCTTCACACCCGGAACCGCCATCGCCACGCGCAACGGCGAGCGCGCCGTCGAGGCCCTCGCGGTCGGCGACGGCGTCATCACCCGCGACAACGGCATCCAGGAAATCCGCTGGGCCGGCAAGCGCGCGCTCGACTATGGCCAGCTTGCCGCGGCGGGACACCTGCGGCCGGTCCTGATCGCGAAGGGCAGCCTCGGCCACGGCCTGCCCGAACGCGACATGCTGGTCAGCCCGAACCACCGCATCCTCGTCCCGAGCCACCGCACCATGCTGCCGTTCGCCGCGCACGAGGTGCTGGTCGCCGCCAAGCACCTGGTCGACAACCGCCTGATCCGGCCGGTGCAGGCGCTTGGCGTGACCTATGTCCATTTCATGTGCGACCGGCACGAGGTGGTGCTGGCCGACGGCGCGTGGACCGAATCGTTCCAGCCGGGGGACTATTCGCTGAACGGCCTCGGCAATGCCCAGCGAAGCGAAATTCTCGAACTGTTCCCGGAGCTTGCCGGGGCCGCGGCGGCGAAGACCAAGGGCCCGGGGCGGCGGGCGCCGCGGCGATCCCCGCTGCACCATTGACGGTCCCCCGCGGAACCGGCTCCGCACCGCGGGTGCGTCGCAGCCACCTACAACCTATGGCATGTATCGCGGCGGCAAGACCCGGAATGTGGCCTCTTTCGGCCGCGAAAAGGATCGACAAAGTCCCAATTTTCGGCCGCTTTGCAGCGTAGAAAGGCGACCGGGGGCGGGTATCGAGTTCGGAGCGCCGGCAATGTGCGGCACGTCAATCGGGGAAGTCCTGCGCGCGGGCGCCGGGGCAGGGGCATCGCGGCGCCCTCCGCATACGCCATGTTTCGTGGCCGGAAGCCGGATCGCGACTGCCGGCGGCCCCGTGGCGATCGAGGAGCTTCGCACCGGCGACCGCGTCCTGACCCGCGACAACGGCTACCAACCGATCCGCTGGATCGGGGGGCGTGCGTTCGACGCCGCGGCGCTGGCCGATTTCCCCGAACTGAGGCCGGTCCGGATGGCCCGGGGCGCCCTGGGGGCGGACGTGCCGTCGGCCGACCTGATGGTCAGCCCGCAGCACCGGGTGCTGCTGAGCGGCGCCCATGCCGCCGGCCACGGCGAGGACAGCGAGATTCTCGCCGCCGCGGCCGATCTCGTCTCCCTCGGGCTCGCGTCGGTGGAAGAGGCCCGCAGCGTGGTCTACTACCACATCATGTTCGACACGCACGAGATCGTCTGGGCCAACGGCTGCTGGAGCGAAAGCTTCCTGCCGGAAGCCGCCGCGCTCGACGGGCTGCACGACGCGCAACTGCGCGAGATCCTGATGATCTTTCCCGAACTTGCCACCCGTGCCGGCCAGCGCGGCTATGAACCCGCGCGCCGCTTCCTCACCCTCGATCCGAAGGCGCCCGCCCGGCCCGCGGCCCGCGCGGCCTGACCTGCGTCAGCCGCCCCTTGCGGCGCGCCAGGCGGCCCAGTCCTCCGGCGTGTCGAGGTCGGTGACGGCGCGGCGGCCGGGCAGGGGAACCAGGCGGACGTTTTCCCCCTCGAGCACGATCCGCGCCCCGCGGTCGCCGGTCAGGATGCCCAGCTCCTGCATCAGCCGCCGCGGCAGGATCACCGGATGGCCGGCCTCGGCGCCGTCTTCCGTGGTGGCACGGACCGGCCGGGTCGTGTCCTCGGCGAAGGCCGCGACCAGGCGGCGGATGTCGTCCGCCCCGATGTCCGGCATGTCGGGCAGGAGCACCATCAGCCCCTCGGCCGGACCGATCTCGCGCGCCCCGGCCCTCAGGCTCGCCGCCATCCCCTCGTGCGCATCCGGCACCGGCAGGAGATGCACGCCAAGCCCGGTGAGCGTCGCGCGCCGCGCGGCCAGATAGGGCCCGGTTTCCGGAAGGGCGACCAGCACCGTGCCGCCCGCCGCCCCGGCGGTCCGGGCGGTGCGGCGCAGCACCGGCTCGCCGTCGATCTCCTCCAGCAGCTTGTCGGCGCCTTCCATCCGCCGCGAGGCGCCGGCCGCCGGGATCAGGACGACAAGTTCGGTCATCGCCTCCTCCGTGCGCGGGCCGGCGTGATCAGGCCGCGGTCAGTATCGCCGCAGCGGCCTTTCGCGGCAAGGCGGCAGTGGCCTCAGCCGCGCATCCTGGCGCCGTCGGCATCCCAGAGCGGTCCGTCGATGCGCCGCGCCCTGCGGCGGGCGCCGAGGATCTCGATCTCCACCTCGCGCGTATCGGCGAGGTCGGCGGGCAGGAAGCCCTGCGCCACCGATTGCCCGGTCCAGTGCGAATAGCCTCCGCTCGTGCAGAAGCCGACCACCCGGTCGCCGACCCAGATCGGCTCGTAGGCGACCACGTCGGCGTCTTCCGCGTCGACGACGAAGGCGCAAAGCCGGCGCCGCGGCCCCTCCGCCTTCTCCTTCAGGGCCGCCGCCCTGCCGATCCAGTCGGCCGCCTTGTTCCAGCGGATGAAGCGGTCGATCCCGGTCTCGCCAGGGAAGTAGTCGGGGCTGAACTCGCGCGCCCAGGAGCCGAAGAGCTTGTCGAGGCGCAGGCTCATCATCGCCCGCATCCCGAAGGGCTTCAGGCCGAACGCCGCGCCGGCCCCGGTAAGCGCGTTCCAAAGCGCGCGCTGCTTCATGAAGTCGCAGTAGATCTCGAAGCCGAGATCGCCGGTGTAGCTGACGCGCTGGACGAGACAATCCACCATGCCGACGGTGATCTGTTTCGCATCCATGAAGCGGAACGCCCCGGCCGAGACATCGGCGCGGGTAACGGCTGCCAGCAGATCGCGCGCCTTCGGCCCGGCAATCTGGAAGCCGGTCAGCCGGTCGGAGACATTCTCGACCGTCACCCCCGGGTCGAGGTTCATCTGGAACCAGCGCAGGTGCTGGTCCTGCGCGCCATAGCTGCCGGTGATCTGGAATTCCTCCTCGGACAGGCAGGTGACGGTGAAGTCGCCGATGATCTTCCCCTTCGGACTGAGCATCGGGGTGAGCGAGAGCCGCCCCGGCTGAGGGATCGTGCCGGCCATGATCCGGTCGAGCCAGCCCCGCGCACCGGGGCCGGTGACGCGGAACTTGCCGAAGTTCTGGATCTCGTTGATGCCCACCCCCTCGCGCACCGCGCGCACCTCGCGCGCCGTCGCCGCGAAGGCGTTGGAGCGCTTGAAGCTGGGCTTTTCATAGCGGTCTTCGCCGGGGGCGGCGAAATAGTTCGGCACCTCAAGCCCGTATTGCGCGCCCCAGACCGCGCCCAGGCCATCGAAGATGTCATACATCGGCGTGGTGCGGAACGGGCGCGCCGCGGGGCGTTCCTCGTTCGGGTAGCTGACCGAGAAGCGCATCCGGTAGGTCTCGATCACCTTCGGCACGGTGTAGCCCGGCGTCGTCCATGTGCCGAAGCGCGCCACGTCGAAGCCGCGCGGATCGACCTCGGTCTCGCCGTGGATCATCCATTCGGCGAGGCTTTTGCCCATGCCGCCGCCCTGGCTGAACCCGGCCATCACCGCGCAGGCCGACCAGTAGTTCCGCAAGCCCGGCACCGGCCCGATCAGCGGGTTGCCGTCGGGGGCGAAGGTGAAGGGCCCATGGATCACCCGCTTGACGCCCGAGCGTTCCAGCACCGGGAAGCGGCGGTAGGCGAAGGCGACCGAATCCTCGATCTTGTCCCACTGCTCGTTCAGAAGCTCGTGGCCGAAATTCCAGGGGGTGCCGTCGACCGACCAGGGCTCGCAGGGTTTCTCGTAGAAGCCGATGCAGAGGCCGCGGCCCTCCTGGCGCAGGTAGCTTTCGCCGCCCGGGTCCATCACATGCGGGAATTCCTTGCCCGATTTCAGGATCTCCATGATCTCGGGGATGTCGTCGGTCACCAGATACTGGTGCGCCATCGGCAGAAGCGGCAGGTAGACCCCGGCCATCGCGCCGACCTCGCGCGCCCAGAGCCCGCCGGCGTTGACCACATGCTCGGCGTGCACCGTGCCCTTCTCGGTCACCACGTCCCAGGTGCCGTCGGGGCGCGGCCGGGTCTCCAGCACCCGGTTGTGCAGGACGATCTCGGCCCCGCCCATCCGGGCGGCCCTGGCATAGGCGTGGGTGGTGCCCGAGGGGTCGAGGTGACCGTCAAGCGGGTCGTAAAGCGCGCCGACGATGCCGTCGAGGTTGACCTGGCCGAAGGTGAAGTCGTGCACCTCCTGCGGGGTCAGGATCTCGGTGTGAAGCCCCATGTAGCGGTGCTTGGCGCGTTCGGCCACCAGCATCTCGAACCGCGCCTGGTTGTCGGCCAGCGTGATGCCGCCGACATGGTGGAGCCCGCAGGAAAGGCCGGTGATCCGTTCCAGCTCCTTGTAAAGCTGGATGGTGTAGCCTTGCAGCGCCGCCATGTTGGTGTCGCCGTTCAGCGTGTGGAATCCCCCGGCCGCGTGCCAGGTGGAGCCCGAGGTCAGTTCCGACCGCTCGATCAGCATGACATCCGGCCAGCCGTATTTCGTCAGGTGATAGAGCACCGAACAGCCGACGACGCCGCCGCCGATGACAACGACCTGTGCCTGGGTCTTCATGGATCTGTCCCTCGCAATCGCGGCCGCGGGGAGCGGCCCTGCCTTCGCCGAAAATGGCAAAGGCCTCTTGCCGCAGAGAGGCTGTTCGCGACGGGAAGCGTCGTATTTTGAATTCCGCCCGTCGATTTCAGGACCGTCCAACCGGGGTTTGATTGCCCGTCGGGCGATCGTGCGGCTAAACATCCCCTGGTGCGAGAACCGAAGGAGCCGATCTTGATTCTTCCCCGAACGGCCCTCGCAGCGATCGGGCTCGCCGCGCTTCTCCTGTCCTTCGTGGCCCTGCGCCCGCTTCTGCCCATCGACGAGACGCGCTATCTGGATGTGGCCTGGGAGATGTGGCTGAGCGGCGACCATTTCCATCTCACCCGCAACTTCGACCCTTACGCACACAAGCCGCCGCTTCTTTTCTGGCTGATCAATCTCGTCTGGTCGGTGACCGGGGTCGCGGCATTCCCCGCGCGGCTGGTCGGCCCCGCCTTCGCGGTGGCGCTTGCGCTTGCCACGGCGCGGCTGGGGCGCAGGCTCTGGCCCGGCGACGGCGGGATCGGGGTTCGGGCCATCGCGGTGCTCTGCGGCTTCCCGGTGTTCCTCGTCTATGCGAGCGCCACCATGTTCGACACGATGCTGGCGCTTGCGGTCGTGCTCGGGGCGGGGGTGCTCTGGCGCATCGGAGAGGGCGGGGGCGGGACGCGCGACTGGCTGGCCTTCGGCGCGGCGCTGGGCTTCGGCACCTATGCCAAGGGTCCGGTGGTTCTCGTCCATCTCGTGCCGATCCTTCTGGCAATGCCGCTCTGGGCGCCGGCCCCGCCACGGGGAACGGACCGCCTGAAGGGCTTCGGCCTTGCCTTCGGGTTCGGCCTCGCGCTCGTGGCGCTGTGGCTGGTACCGGCGGTGGTTCGCGGCAGCGCCGCCTACCGGGAGGAGCTTCTGTGGACGCAATCGGCGGCGCGCGTCGCGGGCGGGATGGCACACGACCGGCCGGTCTGGTTCCTGCCCGCGCTCCTGCCGGTCCTGCTCTTTCCCTGGGGCTGGTCCTGGCGGCTGTGGCGCGGACTGGCGCAAGGGCCGGGGGGCGACCCGGCGGCGCGGATGGCGACGATCTGGGCCGGGTCCGCGCTGGTACTCTTCTCGCTGATCTCGGGAAAGCAGGCGCACTACCTGATGCCGGAATACCCCGCGGTGGCACTGCTTGCCGCCCGCGCGCTTGCCGGGGCGGGCGCGCGCAGGGGCGGGTCGCTGGCGCCGCTCGCGCCGGTCCTGATCGGACTTGCCGCCCTTGGCATCGCGGCGGGGCTGATCCCCGCCGGCGGCGATCCCGCCGGCCTGGTGCCGCTCCGGGCGGTGGCGGTCTTCGGGGTGCTCAATCTTGCGCTTGGGTTCGCGGTGTGGCGGCTGCCGTTGCGAACCGGTCACGTTCTGGCCGGCGCCGGGGTCGCCGCGCTCGCGCATCTGCTGATCTCGACGACCGGCCTGCGGGCCGGCCATGACGCGGGCGCGGTCGCGGCACGGCTCGCGCCGGCGGCCGATCGCGGTCTGGCGGTTTCCGGAATCACCTACAACGCCGAGTTCAATTTCGCCGCCCGGCTGCGCCGGCCGGTGGCGACGCCCGCCACGCCGGCCGAACTTGCGGCCTGGAGCGCGGCGCATCCCGGCGGGCTGGTCTTCGGCCCGGTGGGCCGCGTTCCCCTGACCGTCGCGCCGGAGACGACGCTGCGCTACCACGGCCTGGTCTGGGGTTTCTGGCCCGCCGGCGTCGCCGCCGTCAGCGTTCGGGAATGAGACCGCGCGGGCTGAACCTGAGAACCAGAAGCAGCACGAGCCCCATCGTCAGAAGACGCATGTGCGCAGCGCTGTCCTGAAGGTGGGTCTTGAGCGCGCCGTCGGCCATGCCCGAGGTGATGAACCCCATCAGCGCGTTGCCCCAGGGCTCCACCTTGATCCAGAGGAACCAGATCAGGAAGCCGCCGAGGATCGCGCCCCAGTTGTTGCCCGATCCGCCGACGATGACCATGACCCAGATGAGAAAGGTGAAGCGCAGGGGGTTGTAGGTGCCGGGCGTGAGCTGGCTGTCGAGCGTGACGATCATCGCACCCGCAAGTCCGCAGACAGCGGAGCCGAGGATGAATATCTGGAGATGCCGTCGCGTCACGTCCTTGCCCATCGCCGCGGCTGCCGTCTCGTTGTCGCGGATCGCGCGCATCATCCGGCCCCAGGGCGACTTCAGCGCCATCTCGGAGGCCCAGATGAGCGCAAGGAGCACCACCGTGAAGAGCGCCGCGTAGAGAAGCTTCACCACCACCGTCGAGGCCGTCACCGGATCGGCGCCGAAGCCCGCCGCCCATTCGACGAAGCCGGGGCTCGCCTGAAGGTCGACCTCGTAGGGCACGGGCCGGGGGATGCCGATGACGTTCTTGACGCCCCGCGCCAGCCAGTCCTCGTTCTTCATCACGGCGATGATGATCTCGCCGATCCCGAGCGTCGCGATCGCCAGGTAGTCGGAGCGGAGGCCGAGCGCGGTCTTGCCGATGAACCACGCCGCGCCGGCGGCGAGAAGCGCGCCCACCGGCCAGGCGAGAAGCACCGGCAGACCGATTCCCCCGATGTTGGAATGGGTCGCGGGCTGGAAGGTCTCCACCACCTCGACGGCGGGGTCGAGGATCGCGCGGAACAGGAAGAATCCGGCGGCAAGGATAACGAGGATCGCCGCCGCGCGCGGTCCGCCGGCGAGCCGCCGGTTGGCGAGGATGGCAAGGACGACCACGCCGGCCCCGACGAGCAGCGCGAAGAGAAGCCGGAAGGCGCCGTTCGCCGTCCAGACCTCGGCAACGGGCGGGGTGGCGACGAGAACGGGCGCAAGCCCGCCAAGGGCCACGAAGCCCACGACGCCGACGTTGAACAGGCCTGCATAGCCCCACTGCATGTTCACGCCGAGCGCGAGGATGGCCGAGATCAGCCCCATGTTGAGGATGCCGAGCGCGGTGTTCCAGCTTCCCGTCACCCCCTCGCCGACGATCAGGGCGGCCACGAGGCCGAACAGAAGGAGGTTGCGCAGGTTCATACCGCTTTCCCCTTGAAGAGGCCGGTGGGCTTGAAGAGCAGGACGACGACCAGGATCGCGAAGGAGACCGCGAACTTGTAGTCGGTGGACAGGAGCTGGGCGAGGCCGTCGGGCGCCAGAGAATCTGGCAGGACGTAGGTTGCGACCTTCTTCCAGGCGTAGGTGAAACCGACCTCGGAGAATGCGATGAGGAAGCCCCCGGCGATGGCGCCGAGCGGGTTGCCGAGGCCGCCGACGATCGCCGCGGCGAAGATCGGCAGCAGAAGCTGGAAGTAGTTGAAGGCCTTGAAGGCCTTGTCGAGGCCGTAGAGCGTGCCCGCGATCACCGCGAGGCCGGCCGAGATGGTCCAGGTGACGGCCACGACCTTATCGGGGTTGATCCCCGACAGAAGCGCGAGATCCTCGTTGTCGGAAAAGGCCCGCATCGACTTGCCGGTGCGGGTGCGGTCGAGAAACCAGAAGAGCGCCGCGACGACGACGACCGCCGTCACGATCGTCAGCGCCTGCGTCGACTTGAAGGCGAGCCCCTCGGCAAGCCCGGTCGCGGCCTTGAAGTCGCCCGCGTTGATCAGGAACCGGGCGCCGTCGTCGAAGCGGATTTCCTCGACCCCGATGAGGAAGCGGGTGAGCCCGTTCATGATGAACATGACCCCCATCGAGACGATGACCAGGATCACGGGCGCCGCCTTCTGGCGGCGGTAGAAACGATAGACAACGCGGTCGGTGAGAAGGACGAAGGCCGCGGTGACGGCGATGCCGAAGGGCAGCGCGATCAGCGCCGTGGGCAGCGGGCCGAAATGCAGCCCCATCGCCTGCAACCACCAGGTGATGAGGATCACGAAGCCGGTGCCGAGCGCCATCGTGTCGCCGTGGGCGAAGTTGGAAAAGCGCAGGATGCCGTAGATCAGCGTCACCCCGAGCGCCCCGAGCGCAAGCTGTGCGCCATAGGCGGTGGCCGGGATCACCACGAAGTTCAGCAGCGCGACGATGGCGTTGAGAAGGTCCATCGCTCAGCCCCCCAGGAAGGTGCGGCGGACATCGGGGTTGGCCAGAAGTGCGGCCCCGGTGTCGGTGTAGCGGTTGGCGCCCTGCACGAGGACATAGCCCATGTCGGCAATCTCCAGCGCCTGGCGGGCGTTCTGTTCGACCATGAGGATGGAAATGCCGGTGCGGGCGACCTCGATGATGCGGTCGAAAAGCTCGTCCATGACGATGGGCGAGACGCCCGCGGTGGGCTCGTCGAGCATCAGGAGCTTCGGCTGTGTCATCAAGGCGCGGCCCACGGCGACCTGCTGGCGCTGGCCGCCCGACAGCTCGCCCGCCGGCTGGCGGCGCTTGTCCTTCAGGATCGGGAAGAGCTCGAAGACCTGTTCCATCGTGCCGCGGAAGTCGTCCCTGCGGATGAAGGCGCCCATCTCGAGGTTTTCCTCGACGCTCATCGAGGGGAAGACGTTGTTGACCTGCGGCACGAAGCCCATGCCCCTGGCGACGCGGTCCTGCGGGGAGAGATGGGAGATGTCCTCGCCGTCGAGCCTGACATGGCCGCCCCTGAGCTTCAGCATCCCGAAGACCGCCTTCATCGCGGTCGACTTGCCGGCGCCGTTGGGGCCGACGATGACGGCGATCTGGCCCCGGTCGACCTTCAGCGTGCAGTCGTGCAGGATGTCGGCCGCGCCGTAGCCGCCGGTCATGTTCCCGGCCTCGAGGAAGCTCATCGCCGGCCTCCCTTGCCGGCCTCGTCGCCGAGGCCGGGCTGGGCGCCGTGGCTCTCGTGAAGCCGCGTTTCCAGCGCCTCCTCGGCCTTGACCCTGTTCTTCAGGCCGCGCCCCAGATAGGCCTCGATCACCGCCTCGTTCTCCATGATATGCTTGGCGGACCCCTGCGCCAGCACCTTGCCCTCGGCCATCACGATCACCGGGTCGCAGAGCCGGCCGATGAAGTCCATGTCGTGCTCGATCACGCAGAAGGTATAGCCGCGTTCGCGGTTGAGCCGGACGATGGCGTCGCCGATCGTGTTCAGAAGCGTCCGGTTGACGCCCGCGCCGACCTCGTCGAGGAAGACGATCTTGGCCTCGACCATCATCGTGCGGCCGAGTTCCAGAAGCTTCTTCTGGCCGCCCGACAGGTTGCCCGCACGTTCGCCGGCAAGATGAGAAATCGTCAGGAAATCAAGAACGTCATCGGCCTTCTTCGCAAGAGTCGCGTCTTCCTCGCGAATCCGGGCACGATGGAAAAGCGCGTTCCACAACGTCTCGCCCGACTGGCCGGCGGGCACCATCATCAGGTTCTCGCGCACCGTCATCGAGGAGAACTCGTGCGCGATCTGGAAGGTGCGCAGTAGGCCCTTGTGGAACAGCGCGTGCGGCGGCAGGCCGGTGATGTCCTCGCCGTCCATGACCACGCGGCCGGCGGTCGGCGCATGGACACCCGCGACGACGTTGAAGAGCGTGGATTTTCCCGCGCCGTTCGGCCCGATGAGGCCGGTGATCGACCCCTTGCCGATTTCGAGCGACGCACCGTCGACGGCGCGGAATCCGCCGAAATGCTTGTGCAGATCCTCGACGACGATCATGCAATCCCCCAGGTTCCCTGCGTTCGCGCGGCTTGCGCTCGCAGGTCGTTTGTTCTTCTTATGAAAAAGCAGCCCGGCGATGCCGGGCTGCCTGCGCTGTGGGGCGATCAGCGATAGCCGACCGTGGTGATCTTGCCGTCCTTGAATTCGTATTCGCGATACGAACCGGCCGCTTCGCCCGGCCCGATCAGTTCCACCGCGGTGGCTCCGACATAGTCGATGTCGGTTCCCGCGGCGAGAAGCTCGAGCCCCTTGGCAAGCTCACCCGGATAGATCTTCTCGCCCGGGGCGTTGGCGACATCCATCACCTTGTCCTTGAGCGCCGAGGAGGCCGAGGAATTCGCCGCCTGCATCGCCAGCATGATCAGCGCCGCCGCATCGTAGCTTTCGCCCGCGTAGGACGAGGTGCCTTCGAAGCCCGCGGCCTTCGCCATGTCGAGGAAGGTCGCGCCGCCGGGGCTGTCGTTGCCCGGAACCGTGCCGAACGAGCCGTTCAGCGAGGCGCCGAACTTCTCCTCGAGCACCGTGCCATACATGCCGTCCGGCAGCACGAAGGTGGAGAAGGCGCCGGTGTCGAGCGAGGCCTGGATGATGCCCGAGCCGCCCTGGTCGACATAGCCCGCGACGATCAGCGCATCGCCGCCCGCCGAGGCGAGCGCGCCCACTTCGGCCGAATAGTCGGCCTTGCCGTCCTCGTGCGCGGCCACGATCGTGACCGTGCCGCCCGCGGCCTCGACCGCGGCCTTGATCGATTCCGCCAGACCCTTGCCGTAGTCGTTGTTGGTGAACGAGATGGCGACCGAATTGATGCCGCGGTCCTTCAGGACGTTGGCCAGAACCTCGCCCTGCCGGGCATCCGACGGCGCGGTGCGGAAGAACAGGCCGGCGTCTTCGGCGGTCGAGAGACCGGGCGAGGTGGCCGAGGGCGAGATCTGCACGATGCCGTTGGGCACCGAGACGTTCGCCAGGATCGCGCCGGTCACACCGGAGCAGTCGGCGCCCACGATGGCGTTCACCTTGTCGGTGGTCACCAGCCGCTCGGCCGCGGCCTGGGCGGCGGCGGCGTCGATACAGGTGGAATCGGCGCGCACCGAGGTCACGGTGGAACCGCCCAGGAGCTTGCCGCTGTCGCTCACTTCCTTCATCGCCAGTTCGGCGCCCTGGCCCATCATCGGCGTGATCGATTCCAGCGGCCCGGTGAAGCCGAGGATGACGCCGAGCTTGATGTCCTCCGCACCGGCGGCCCCGGCCAGAAGCGCGGCGGCGGCGGTTGCTGCGAACAGTTTCTTCATGAAGTCACTCCCTGATTGGATCATTGTCCTGGCAGGCAAACTAGAGGCACCCGCGCGAAAAGAAAAGCCATTCGCTCGGCAAGCCCGGCACCATCTCCGACCGGTTTTGCCCGGCACCGGGCCAGTCGCCCGCAGGCGCCCCCTCTGTTCGGAAAGGCGAACCAATCGCCGCCCGGTCAGACCGAGAGCCGCGGCGCCGCGACCGCCGGCGCGCCCTGCGAGCCGCGTTCGCGGTAGGGCGTGGTCCGGTAATGCGCGCGGTAGCATTTCGAGAAATGCGAGGGGCTGGCGAAGCCGCAGGCGAGCGCCACGTTGATCACGCTCATGTCGGTCTGCATCAGCAGGTTGCGCGCCTTCTGGAGCCTCAGTTCCATGTAATAGCGTTTCGGGCTGCGGTTGAGGTAGCGGCGGAACAGCCGCTCGAGCTGGCGGGTGGACATGCCCACCTCCTCGGCGAGATCGGCCGGGCTGATCGGATCCTCGATGTTGCTCTCCATCATCTGGATCACCTGGCTGAGCTTGGGGTGGCGCACGCCGATCCGGGTCGGGATCGACAGGCGCTGGGTATCCTGGTCGGTGCGGATCGAGGAATAGATGAGCTGGTCGGCGACGGTGTTGGCGACCTCCTCGCCGTGGTCGGCCGCGATGATCTTCAGCATCATGTCGATCGACGCCGTCCCCCCCGCCGTCGACATCCGGTTGCCGTCGATGACGAAGACCGATTTCGTCAGCCGCACCTCCTCGAACTCCTCGAGGAAGCTGTCCTGGTTCTCCCAGTGGATCGTCGCCCGCTTGCCGTCCAGAAGCCCGGCCCTGGCGAGCGTGTAGCTTGCGGTGCAGAGGCCACCGATCGGCACCCCCCGGCGTGCCTCGCGGCGAAGCCAGTTGAGGATCGGCTTCGTCGTCGCCTGCTGCACGTCGATGCCGCCGCAGACCAGCACGGTATCCTCGCGCTCGATCTCGTCGAGCCCCATGTCGAGCTTGAACGAAGCGCCGTTCGAGCAGGTGCTTTCCACCCCGTTCTCGCCGGCGAGCTTCCAGGTGTAGGCCTCGCGGCCGATCACCCGGTTGGCGATCCGCAAGGGCTCGATGGCGCCCGCGAAGGACAGCATCGTGAACCGGTCAAGCAGCAGGAAGATAAAGCGCCTTTGCTTGAGGGACGTGCCGGTGTCCCGTGTGCCGCGCGCCGGAGCGATGGACATTATGCGACCCTGATTGTCGTTTTGAGTCCAAAGAACCACCATTGCCGGGCGCCTTCAAGGGCGATTTCGCGCGCTTAACGGTTTGCAGCAGGGCAGGGGCTTCGCTATAAGCCCTGCGTTATCGCTAAAGCCTCCGGGAGAGACGACATGACCACGGGCTGGACCAAATCCGACTGGCGCAGGAAGCCGCGGGTGCAGATGCCCGACTATCCTGACCAGGCCTCGCTGAACGGGATCGAGACGCAGCTTGCCAAGATGCCGCCGCTCGTCTTCGCGGGCGAGGTGCGCAAGCTCAAGCGCACGCTCGGCCAGGTCGCGGAAGGCAAGGCGTTCCTGCTCCAGGGCGGCGACTGCGCCGAAAGCTTCGCCGAATTCTCCGCCGACAACATCCGCGACACCTTCAAGGTGCTCCTCCAGATGGCGATCGTGCTGACCTGGGGCGCCAAGGTGCCGGTGGTCAAGATCGGCCGCGTCGCCGGCCAGTTCGCCAAGCCGCGGTCGGCCGCGACCGAGGTCATCGGCGGGGTCGAGCTTCCATCCTATCGCGGCGACATCATCAACGGCTTCGACTTCACGCCCGCGGCGCGGGTGCCGGACCCGGGGCGGATGCTCCAGGCCTACACCCAGGCCGCGGCCTCGCTCAACCTGCTGCGCGCCTTCTCGACCGGCGGCTACGCCGACATGCATCGGGTCCAGAGCTGGATTTCCGGCTTCACCGAGGAGGACGAGGCCAAGCGCTACCGCGAGGTCGCGACCCGCATCCAGGACGCGATGGACTTCATGGCGGCCGCGGGCGTCACCTCCGACACGGTGCACGCGATGGCCACGGTCGATTTCTATACCAGCCACGAGGCGCTTTTGCTGGAATACGAGGAGGCGCTCTGCCGGATCGATTCCACCTCCGGCCTGCCGGTCGCCGGCTCGGGCCACATGCTCTGGATCGGCGACCGCACCCGCCAGCCGGACGGCGCGCATGTGGAGTTCTGCCGCGGCGTGCAGAACCCCGTCGGCCTGAAATGCGGCCCCTCGCTGTCGTCCGACGAACTGAAGGTGCTGCTGCGCCGGCTCAACCCGGAGAACGAGCCGGGCCGGCTGACGCTGATCGCGCGGTTCGGCGCCGGCAAGGTCGCCGACAACCTGCCGCGGCTGATCCGCGCGGTGCAGGAGGAAGGCGCCAGGGTGGTCTGGACCTGCGACCCGATGCACGGCAACACGATCAAGTCGGCCTCGGGCTACAAGACCCGGCCCTTCGACAGCGTGCTGCGCGAGGTGCGCGAGTTCTTCGCCATCCACAAGGCCGAGGGCACGATCCCCGGCGGCGTCCATTTCGAGATGACCGGCAAGGACGTGACCGAATGCACCGGCGGCGTGCGCGCGGTCACCGACGAGGATCTGTCGGATCGCTACCACACCGCCTGCGACCCGCGGCTCAATGCCTCGCAGTCGCTCGAACTGGCGTTCCTCGTCGCCGAGGAGCTTCAGGGCCGGCGCGCGATGCAGAAGGCGGCCGGCATGTGAGCGGCCGCCGGATGGCGGAGCGGAACGGCCGGAGCGGCCCCCGTGGCGCGGGCCGTTTCCGTCGGGGTCATTCGTCGCGGGCGACAAGCCTCAGTTGCGCGCGGCCGCGGACCGGCCGCTCCGCGGCGCCGGCAAAGGGGGCGGCGGGTTCGGCGAAGCCGCTGGCCGGCGGCGGCGCGGAGAGGGACGCGGCCGTTCCCGGATCGGACACGCTCGCCGCGATCGGGGTCACGAGGCTTTCGCGCAGTTCGAAGCGGCGCGGCGCGCGGCCGATCGCGCCTTCCGTGACAAGGCAGCCGAGCGCGCGGCTCACGTCGCCGAGATCGCTGCGCAGCGGCAAAAGGATGAGCCTGCCCTGAAGCGCGGGCTTGCCCAGGCCCGATTCCGCCACGATGGCCAGTTCTGCGGTGCGCGGGCCGGAGAAGACGTTTTCCAGGATGATCCCGATTTCGGCCCGCGCGGCCGGTGTGAAGAAGGTGGAAAACGGCATGCCCCGCACCTCCATCCCCATGAGATCGGCGAGGTGCATCCCGGCGAGGCGAAACCGCGCCGCCTGCGGCGCGATCCGTTCCAGAACGAAGGCATGTTCCAGCGATCGCTCGATGCCGCGCGGATCGACCTCCGACCGGTAGGGCGCGGCACGGCCGTCGCGCAACGCGTCCCAGTAGGCGCGGACCTCGGAAATGGCGGGAAACCTCATGTCGTTGCGACAATCCCTGAAGGGAACAACCTTGTTGCGCCGGTCTTCGAACATATCCACGTTGCACCTGCCGTGTCTGACCATCTTCCGGCCGCCCCGCGTTGTCGTCGCGGTCAGGTTTTGTTAACCCTACGGCCGGAATGCTTACGGAAATGTAAATACACCGGACCCGGCCGGATACTGAGGGAAAAACTCCTAAATGGTAAATGCTTCGCTCGTCTCGATGACCGGCTTCGCCGCGCGGCGGGGGCGCGCGCAGGGTTATGACTGGGCCTGGGAGATTCGCTCGGTCAACGGCAAGGGGCTCGACCTCAGGCTGAAGCTGCCAGACTGGATCGACGGGCTGGAACCGGCAGTCCGGGCGGCGGTGGCGCGGGTCGCGCAGCGCGGCAACGTCACGCTCGGGCTGAAGATCACGCGCGGGGAGGGAGCCGAGGCGCTCAGGATCAATGCCGCGGGCCTCGACGGCGCGCTGGCGGCGCTGGCGGCGGTGCGGGCCCGCGCCGAAGCCGCGGGGCTGCCG
>JBDHSQ010000016.1:0-40489 GCA_039808285.1 Paracoccaceae bacterium | reverse complement strand
CGGCGGCGGGACGAGGCGATGGTCACGATCAACTGCGACATGGGCGAAGCCTTTGGTATCTATCGCTTTGGTGATGACGCGGCCTGCATGCCTTTCGTGACCCATGCGAACGTCGCCTGCGGCTTTCATGCCTCTGATCCGAACGTCATGTGGAGCACGGTCCGCGCGGCGAAAGCGGCCGGGATCAGGGTGGGATCGCATCCCGGGCTGCCCGATCGGGAAGGCTTCGGCCGGCGGCCGATGCGGATGACGCGCGCCGAAGTGGCCGCGCTCACCATCTACCAGACCGGCGCGCTTGCGGGCTTTCTCGGGGCCGAGCGGATGGAGCTTTCCCATATCAAGCCGCATGGCGCGCTGTTCGGGATGGCCCAGAACGACCCGGAGGTCGCCGAGGGCATCGCGGATGCGGCCGAGATCTTCGGGGTTCCGGTCATCGCATTCTCGGATTGCTGCATGTCCGAGGTCTTTGCCCGGCGCGGCATTCCGTTTAGCTGCGAGTTCTACGTCGATCTCGACTATGGCGACGACGGCCGCCAGGTCATCACGCGCGAGCATCCGCCGATCGCCGCCGAGGCGGTGGCCGAGAAGGTCCGCCGCGCCGTCGAGGATGGCGTGACCCGCGCGATGAGCGGCAAGGATGTCCGCGTGGTGGCCGAGTCGATCTGCGTACATTCCGACACACCCAATGCGATCGTGGTCGCCCGCGCGGTGCATGAGGAACTGGGCCGGCGCGGCCTTCTGCCCCCGGGCTGACGATGTTCCGCGCGATCGGGGGCCATGCATTGCAGGAGGATCTGGCTGGGGCGCTTGTCCCGGCCTTTCGCGCGATCGGCGCCTCGCTCGGGCCCGATGGCCGGCATGTGATCTATTCCACCGGCAACCGGGTGGCGGCGGCAGCCTCGGGCAGCGAGATCGCCCGGCGGGTCTGTTCGGACCATTTCGCCGCCCGGCTGCTGAAGGAGACGCTGGTCGACGCCGAGCGCGACCTGGGCGACGGTACGGCGCGGCTTGCGGTGATGGCCGGGGCGGCACTGGCGGCAGCGCGGCGGGGCATCGCCGCCGGGGCGGTGCCTGGGCAGGTGGCCGCAGCGCTGGTGGCGCTGCGCCCCGCTCTGGACGGGGCCTTTGCCGCGGAACGTGCCGAGGCGATCGACCTTGTCGCGGTGGCTCTGGCCGCCGGGGCGGATGGCGCGCTTGCGCAGCGGCTGGCAGAAGCCTTTGCCGCGGTGGGCGGGGCGGGACAGGTCGAAGTGGTGGAAGGCTGCGAGCCGGGCGTGGCGCTCGACATCCGGCACGGTTTCGGCTTCGACGCGAAGCCGGTGGGCAGTGCCGGTCTGGACGCAATGGGCCCGGTCCACCTGATCGTCGCCAACGAGGTGATCCGGGATTTCCGCACGCTTGCCCCGGTGATCGAAGGCTTTGCCCGCAGCGACAAGTCGCTGGTGATCGCCGCGCGCGGGCTGGAGCAACAGGCGCTGCACCTGATCGAGCGCAACCGGCAGGCCGGGGTGCTGAAGGTCGCAGCGCTGCTGCCGCGCGATGCGGGACCGCGCGCGGCCGAGATCCTGGAGGACCTGGCCGTGGCAACAGGCGCGGTGCTGGTCTCGGATCACGCGGAGGTCTCGCTTGAGGCGCTGAAACCCGCGATGCTGGGCCGGGCGGAAACCTACCGGCGCGAGGGGTCGCTGGTCGCCCTGACCGGGGTCGCCGGCGACCCCGCGCGGATCGCCCCCCGGCTGCGCGGGATCGAGGCCGAGATTGCCGCCAGACGCTATCTGCCGCTGGACCGGGAACATGCCCGGCAGCGCCATGCACGGCTGGCCGGGCTCTGGGCGGAACTGCGGATCGGCGCGCGTTCGGGGGCGGGCGATGCCGTGGCGCAGGCCCGGCGGGCGCTGGCCTCGATGCGCTCGGCCTGCGATGGCGGCGTGATCGACGGCGGCGGGCGCGGGCTGGACCGGATCGCGGCCCGGCTGGAGGCCCGCCCCGCCGGGACGGGATCGGGCGCCACGGCGCAGGCGATGCTTCTGGCCGCCCTGCGCGCGCCGGGGATCTGCCTGCGGCGGAATTCCGGCGCGGCCGGACCCATCAGGACCGCCCCTGTCACCGATCCGGCCGGGCTGTCCCGCAGCCTTCTGGATGTCGCGCTTTCGCTGGCCGGCCGTCTTGCCGGTCTTGAAGGCGCGGTCATCCGCCACTGAGACACCGACAGAAAGAAGCGAAAGCCCGATGAAAGACAGCAGCAGGGAGCCGATGCTCGAGGTGGAGGACATCGTGCACCGTTACGGCATGGTGACGGCCCTGTCGCATGTCTCGCTTTCGGCGGGACGGGGCGAGTTCCTGACCATCCTCGGCTCCAGCGGCTCGGGCAAGACGACGATGCTGCGGGTGATCTCGGGGCTGGAGATGCCGACCTCGGTCAAGGTGCTGCGCATCGGCGGGGCCGATGTGGCGAACCTTCCGGCGGCCAAGCGCAACTGCACGACCGTGTTCCAGAACTATGCGCTGTTCCCGCATATGAGCGTGGTGGAAAACGTGGCCTACGGGCTGCGCATCCGCAAGCTGAACGCGGCGGACGCCCTGCGCGAGGCGCGGCGCGCGCTGGCGATGGTGCAGCTCGAGGCGAAGGCGGACCGCCGGGTCAGCCAGCTTTCGGGCGGCGAGAAGCAGCGCGTGGCGCTGGCCCGCGCGGTCGTGACCCAGCCGGCGATCCTGCTCCTGGACGAACCCCTGGGCGCGCTGGACGAAAAGCTGCGCCAGGACATGCAGATCGAGCTGGTGGAGTTGCAGCGGTCGCTGGGGATGACCTTCGTCTACATCACCCACAGCCAGGAAGAGGCGCTGACGATGAGCGACCGCGTGGTGCTGATGAGCCACGGCCGGATCGTCCAGAGCGGCGGGCCGCTGGATCTGTTCGACCGCCCCGAGTCGCGGTTCGCGGCCGAGTTCATGGGCTATGAGAACATTCTTCCCGCCCGCCTGGTCAGCCGCGAGGGCACCACGGGGATCGTGGAGTTCCCCGGCGGCGCGCGCACCAGGGGCGTGGTCACGGTGGCCGGGCTCCAGCCGGGGGATGCGGTCTGCGTGGCCCTGCGCGCCGAGCGCATCGCCCCGGCGGCGGAAGGCGCGGCCGACGCGCTGAAGGCCGAGGTCGCGAACCGGGTCTACCGGGGAAAATACATCGACATCGCGCTGGCGACCGAAGCCGGGCCGCTGCGTCTGCGTAGCTGGCACGGCTCGCATGTCGAAAGCGAGGATATCCGGCGGATCGGCTGGAACACGAACGACGCGGTGATCTTCGCCGCCGAGTAGGAAGCGGGACGACAAACACGGAGCCAACAGGAGAGACGACCATGAAAGACAAGTTTTCGACCTACAGCCAGGCTGAACTGACGCGGCGCAGCCTGATGCAGGGGATGAGCGCCGTCGCGGGCCTTGCGGCCCTTGGCGGCGCGGCGGGGCGGGCGGCGGCGCAGGACATGCCGCTGGTCAAGGCCTATGGCGTGCCGACCGCGGCGCTGAAGGACTGGGCGCCGATGGAGAAATCCATCGGCGTGCGCTGCGAGCTGAGCGGCGCCAGCAACGACGTCGGCGTCTTCATGCGCGACGTCATGGGCGCGAACATGGGCGACAGCGTCGACCTGTTCATCTTCGAGTCCGGCACCGAGGATATCCTGGGGCCGCAGGGCCTCTATGCCCCGCTGGACGAGAAGCACCCCGAGCTGACCCTGTGGGAGCGGACCTCGGACGACTGGAAACGCTCGGCCGTGGTGCAGGACACCGAGGGCAACCAGTGGGGCGTTCCGGTCATCGGCAACGCCGACAGCTTCGGCTACTTCCCCGAGAAGCTGGGCCTCGCGCCCGACAGCGAGGAAGAGCTGTCGTGGTCGCTGATGTTCGAGGACGAGAACACCCGCGGCCGCGTGGCCTATGGCAATGCCTATACCTATTCGATGGGCCCGGCGGCGCTGTATCTGCAGGCCAAGGGCGCGGCGCAGATCGGCAATGTCGCCGACATGACCCCCGAAGAGGCCAAGGTCGTCGCCGACTTCCTGATCGAGCGCAAGAAGGCGGGCCAGTTCCGCACGCTCTACGGCGCCTTCGAGGAGCAGATCCAGCTTCTGACCAACAAGGAAGTCGACGTGATCAACTGCTGGGAACCGGCCGTGCGCGAGGCGAACCTCGTCCTTGGCCCGGACGCGACGCGCTATGCCTATACCAAGGAAGGCTATTTCAAGTGGGGCCACGGCGCCTATATCGCCGCGCAGGCGGTCGATCGCGGCAATCTCGATGCGATCTACAAGGTGCTGAACTACTTCCTCGGCGGCGAATACCGCGCGCTTCAGGCCCGCGACCGCGGCTATGCCGGCCCGAACATGGACCTGGGCGTGGAATATGCCGAAGCGAACGGCTGGACCGCCGAGGAGATCGCCGCGCTGAAGGCGACCGAGGCCAAGGTCAACAAGAAGTTCGCCAAGCCCTATGTCTCGACCACCACGCCGAACAACGCGAGCGCGATGGAAGAGGAATGGCAGCGCTTCCTCAACGCCTGAGGCAATGACAGTTCCGGGCGCGCGCCTGGCGCGCCCGGCTTTCCGCGGAACGGATCACGAAGATGCAGCAAAGCGTTGGCGCCGCCGGCCGTGCGGGAGTCCTTTCGGGCGTCATCCGAAGGCTTGCGACGATGAAAGTCGCGGTCTGGCTGATCGTGCTGGCCTGGTTCGTCCTGGTGATCGTGCCGATCATCGTGCTCTTCGCCTTCAGCTTCTTCACGACCGAGCAGTTCCGCACCGTCTATACGCCCACGACGACGACCTGGGTCGAGCTCTTCTCCTCGGGCCGGTGGGAGGTGACGCTGCGTACCCTGCGCATCGCGATGACCGTGACGCTGATCGAGCTGGCCGTGGGCTTTCCCTTCGCGCTGTGGCTGGCCAAGGGCCGGGTCGGCAAGGTCGGGCGCGCGGTCTGCCTGGCGATGCTGACGATCCCGTTCTTCCTTGACGTCTCGTCGCGCACCATCGTCTGGCGGGCGATCCTGGGGCAGTCGGGGCTGGTCAACACCGTGCTGATGGGGCTCGGCCTGACCGACGCGCCGCTGGACTGGCTCCTCTATTCCGAGGTCGCGGTGCTGTTCGGCATGGTGGTGACGCTGTTTCCGCCGATGGTGATGCCGATCTACCTGGCGATCAGCCTGATCGACGACACGCTTCTGGAGGCCAGCAACGACCTTGGCGCCTCGCCCTGGCAGACGCTCTCCCGCGTCATCATCCCCCTGTCGCTGCCCGGCGTGATGGCCGGCATCGTCTTTTGCCTGGGGCCGGCGCTGGCCGCCTGGGTCGAGCCGGGGATGCTGGGCGGCGGCTTCGTCAACCTGATCTCGAATTCGATCGAAAGCGCCTATTCCGCCTTGCGCTATCCGGTCGTCGCGGCGCTGTCGGCCTTCGTGATCCTGCTTCTGCTGCTGATGCTTGGGGCCATGTACCTGATCGCGCGCCGGTTCGGCGATCCTGCATCCTTGTTCCGCGTCCTCAGGGGGTGATCATGGAAAACCGCATCGCCTTCGCCCGGGTCGCCCCGATCTCGCCGAAGCTCGAGATCAGCCATGCGCCGGTCTGGAAGCGGCTGGGCAAATGGGGCGGCTTCGCGATGCTGGGGCTGATCTATTTCCCGCTCCTGTGGTTGATCCTGCTGTCGATCAGCCGCAACCCGCTGGGCGGGATCCCCGGAGAATTCTCGCTGGAGCATTACCGCGCGCTGTTCGCCAATTCCGAATGGCACATGCCGATGGTGGCCAGCCTGGTCATCGGCGTGATCGTCGGGCTGGTCTGCGCGGTGGCCGCAACGATCATCGGCCGGGCGGCGCCCTCGCTGGCCAGCCCGGGCAGGATGCTGTTCCTGTTCGTGATCCCGCTCTTCGTGCCGGGCATGTCGATGGGCGCGGCGCTTCTGATCTTCACCCGCGCGGTGCTGGGGCTGAAGCTCGGGTTCTGGTCGGTGGCGCTGGGACATTTCGTCTGGGCGTTCCCCTTCGCGCTGCTGATCATCCTGGTCGTCACGCTCCGCTTCGACCACTGCCTGGTCGAGGCGGGCCGCGATCTGGGCGCCAGCAACTGGCGGGTGTTCTGGGACATCGAATTCCCGATCCTGATGCCCGGGATCGTCAGCGCGGCGCTGTTCGGGTTCCTGATGTCGTTCAACGAGGTGATGCGCTCGATCTTCCTGCGCGGCACGACCGAGACCATGCCGGTCTGGAGCTGGGTCCAGGCGGCTGCCCAGCAAAGCCAGGTGCCGATCATCTTCTCGCTGGCGTCGATCGTGCTTCTGATCACCCTGCCGCTTCTCTGCGCGGCGTTCTGGCTGCTGTTCGTCAAGCTCGACAAATCGTGAGCTTTCGCATTGATCCTTCAGGGCGCGGCCCGGGCTTGCAGGCGTGGCATCAGTGCCTCGGCCGCGAGGGTCAGGTCGCGTTCCATGCAGGCGCGGGCCGCCGCCGCATCCCGGCGTTCCAGCGCATCGACGATATGGACGTGTTCGTCGTTGGCATGCCGGCGGAAATGGTCGCTGTCGAACAGGCCCGTGAAGACCGGCCCGACCTTCAGCCACAGGCCCTGGATCACGTGAAGCAGCTCCTCGTTCCCGGACTTCTCGTAGATGCGGAAGTGGAATTCCCGGTTCAACTGAAGATAGGCCCGCGCGTCGAAGGTCTTGGCCGTTCCTGCGATCCGGTCGAGGATTCCACGCAACCGGGCGATGTCCTCGGGGATAAGGCGCGGCACGGCCAGTTCGGTCGCCATCCCCTCCAGCGCCACGCGCACCGGCAGAAGCTGGGCGAATTTCTCGCGCGTCATCTGCGGCACCACGATCGAACGGTTCGGCAGCACCACCAGCAGCCGTTCCGCCACCAGCCGTTGCAGCGCCTCGCGGATCGGCGTGGCCGAGATGCCGTAGCTTTCCGCCAGCGTGCGGATCACCAGCGGCTGCATCGGTGCGAAGATGCCGTTGGTCAGGCCCGTCAGGATCTCCTGGTAGGCGCGGTCGTTCAGCGGCTGATACTCGATTTTGGTCATGCCCATCTTCCTGCATTCACGACGCTTTTAAGGCCATGCGCCGGAGTTTGCACTCCATATCACGTTGACGCTGTATTATATATGATATATCAAATAGCAGACTCCGGCGGACTTGAACAGCCCCTGGACAGGGCTGGCGGGCACGGACCACTCGGGGAGAGGGCGACATGCTGCACGATGCGCTGAGGTTCTATCCCGGCGGCGACCGCGCGATCGAGGTCGAGCTGGGCGACGGGATGGATTTCACGCTGAACTTCACCGTCCACCGGCTGGTCGCGGCCGTGCGCGAGGCCCGGATCGCGGCGATCGAGGATCTGATCCCGGAACTGGCCTCGTTCCAGGTGAACTACGACCCCGACCGGATCTCGTATGAGGATCTGACCGCCGAGATCGCCCGGATCTATGCCCGGATCGGCGCCGGCGCCTCGGGCTCGCTGCCCAGCCGGCTGATCACCATGCCGGTCTGGTATTCCGACGACCAGACCACAGCCTGCATCGAGGATTACCGCAAGACCTATCCCGACAAGCGCACCGACCCCGATCTGGTCTGCGATCTGAACGGCTTCGCCGATCGCGGCGCGCTGGCGCGCGTACATTCGGGCACGGAATACTGGGTGGCGGCGCTGGGGTTCTGGCCGGGGCTCTGCTCGCTTCTGCCGCTGCGGCCCAGGGCGCGGATCTTCGCGCCGAAATACAACCCGCCGCGCACCTGGACGCCGAAGGGCGCCATCGGGATCGGCGGGGCGCTGACCTGCATCTACCCCGACCGCACCCCCGGCGGATACCAGTTGATCGGCCGCAGCCCGGCGCCGATTTACGATGGCGCGCAACGCCTGCCCGCCTTCCGCGACAGCCTGGCCCTGTTCCGCGCCGGCGACCGCGTCCGCTTCCGCCCGGTCACGCAGGAGGAATGTGCGCAGATCGAGGCCGAGGTCGCCGCCGGCCATTACGAACATGACATGGTCGAATACCAGGTCTTCTCGGTCGACCGGTATCTCGACTGGGCCAAGGGCCAGGGAGGCCGGGGATGAGCCAGCGCAGCATCAGCGTCGTCAAGCCGGGGCTCGAGACCACCGTCCAGGAACTGCCCGGCCGGATCGGCTTTCTCGAACAGGGGTTTCCGGTCTCGGGCCCGTTCGACGCCTGGTCCTTCCGGCAGGCCAACCTTCTGGTCGGCAACGACCGCGACACCGCCGCGCTGGAGTGCCAGTTCCTGGGACCGGCCCTGCGGTTCGACTGCGATGCGGTCGTCGCGGTGACGGGCGCGGACATGCGGCCGATGCTGGACGGCGCCCCGGTGGCGATGTGGTCCAGCCATGTGGTGCGCGCCGGGCAGATCCTGGCGCTGGGGCCGGCCTACAGCGGGGCGCGGGCCTATGTGGCGATCTCGGGCGGGGTGGATACCCCGGTCGTCCTGGGCTCGCGCGCGGTGTTCCACATGGCCGGGGTGGGCGGCCGGGCGCTGGTGGGCGATCAGGTGCTGCCGCTGGGCGCGGCCGACCCGGTGACGCTGGAAGCCCCCGGCCTGACGATCCCCCCGGCCCTGCGCCCGAATTTCACCACCGACCGCCGCTGGGACATCGAGGCCCTCGCCGGGCCGAACGACGACTGGCTCTCTCCCGAGACGGTGGAGATGTTCTTCGCCTCCGACTGGGCGGTGCAGGCCAAGAGCAACCGCACCGGCATCCGCCTGACCGGGCCGGAGTTCGGCTTTGCCCATCGCGCGATCCACAAGAACAGCGACCACGGGCAGGAGCCGTCGAACATCATCGACCACGGCTATCCGCTTGGCGCGGTGAACCTGGCGGGGCAGACGCCGATCATCCTTGTCAACGACGCCCCCAGCACGGGCGGCTTCATCAACCCCTTCACGGTTGCCAGCGCCGCGTTCTGGAAACTGGCCCAGGCCAAGCCCGGCGACATCCTGCGGTTCCGCCGGATCGACCGGGCCGAGGCCGGGCGACTGCGCGCCGAACTGGGCCGCGTGACCAGCTCCGGAGTGACCACAGTTGCCTGAGTCCATTGCCGAAACCGCCAGGGACGACGAGGTCCGCGCCGCCCTGGGAGAGACGCTGGAAAGCCCGCCGCCGCTGATCGACGAGGCCGCCGCCGCCGAACTGGTGCGCCGTCACTACGGCCTTGGGGCCGAAGCCCGGACGATCGCCTGCGAGCGCGACGCGAATTTTCAGATGACCGCCGAGGACGGCCGGAACTTCACCCTGAAGGTGTCCAATCCGGGCGAGCCGGCGGTCAACACCAACTTCCAGACCGAGGCGATCCTGTGGCTGGAGCGGGTCGATCCCGGCCTGCCGGTGCCCAAGGTGGTGCGGGCGTTGGACGGGCAGAGCGAGTTTCCCCTGCGGATGGCCGACGGGCGGACCAGCATCGTGCGGATGCTGACCTGGCTGGATGGCGTCCCGGTGGTCAGGGTCGGCGTCTCCGCCGCGCTGCGCCGCGACATGGGCCGGACCCTGGCGCGGCTGGGGGCGGCGCTGCGCGACTTCGACCATCCCGGCGCGTCGCATGACATCCAGTGGGACATCAAGCACGCCTCGCGCCTGCGCCCGCTGGTCGTCTCGCTGTCCGAAACCGGGCTGCGCCGGCAGTTGCTGGCCGAACTGGACCATTTCGATGCCGCGGTCCGGCCCGCGCTGGCCGGTCTGCGGCAGCAGGTGGTGCACAACGACCTGAACCACCACAATGTCCTTCTGGACCCGCCGTGCCCCGACCGGGTGTCGGGAGTGCTGGACTTCGGCGACATGGTCAAGACGCCGCTGGTGGTGGACCTCGCGGTCGCGGCCTCCTACATGACGCATCAGGACGACGGCGCCCTGCGCTGCGTGGCCGAGATGGCCGCGGCCTATCACGAGGTCATGCCGCTGTCGCGGGACGAGATCGGGCTGCTGCGTGACCTGATCGTCGCCAGGCTGATGACGTCGATCGCCATCACCGAATGGCGCGCGGCACGTTACCCGCAGAACGCCGACTACATCCTGCGCAACAACGGGCCGGCGCGGATCGGGATGGAACGCTTTGCGACCCTCCCGCGCGGGGAGGTCACCGCCGCGCTCTTGCGCGCCTGCAACATGGAGTGAAGCATGGTAACCGACACCGGCATGGTCAACGCCTTTGTGGAAGGCGCGGCCGAACTGGACGCGGCGACGGCGGCGATGATCGCGGACCGCAAGAAGCTGCTGGGGCCGGCCTACCGGCTGTTCTACCAGCGGCCCGTGCATTTCGTGCGGGGCGAGGGGGCGTGGCTCTATGACCCCGAGGGCAACGCCTATCTGGACGCCTACAACAACGTCACCTCGATCGGCCATTGCCACCCGAAGGTGGTCGAGGCCGTCAGCCGCCAGATGGCGACGCTGACCACCAACACCCGCTACCTGCACGACTCGGTCCTGCGCTATGCCGACCGGCTGCTGGCGACGATGCCGGCCGGGATCGGGCATTTCATGTTCACCTGCACCGGCTCGGACGCCAATGACCTCGCGGTGCGGATCGCGCAGTCCTATACCGGCGGGCAGGGCATCGTCGTGACCGAGACCGCCTATCACGGCATCACGCAATCCGTGGCGGCCTTCTCGCCTTCGCTGGGAGAGAACGTGCCGCTGGGGGTGCATGTCCGTACGGTGCCGCCGCCGGATTCCTACCGCAGCGCCACCGGCGATGTCGGGGCCGAGTTCGCGGCCGGCGTCCAGGCGGCGATCCGCGACCTGCAGCGCCACGGCATCAAGCCCGCGCTCTTCATCTGCGACGGCATCTTCTCCAGCGACGGGGTGTTCGACGGGCCGGCCGGCTTCCTGCAAGGCGCGGTCGAGGCGATCCGCGCCGCGGGCGGGATCTACATCGCGGACGAGGTGCAGTCGGGCTTCGGCCGCACCGGCGAGGCGATGTGGGGCTTCCAGCGGCACGGCGTGGTGCCCGATCTTGTGACGATGGGCAAGCCGATGGGCAACGGCTATCCGGTGGCCGGTGTCGCCGGGCGACCCGAGGTTCTGGCGGAATTCGGCCAGAAGGCGCGCTATTTCAATACCTTCGGCGGCAATGCCGTGGCGGCCGAGGCGGCGATGGCGGTGCTTGAGGCGATCCAGTCCGAAGGATTGCTCGGGAATGCCCGCGCCACGGGCCTCTATCTGAAGGAGGGAATCCGGACGCTCGCGGCACGCCATCCCTGCATCGGCGACGTCCGCGGCGCGGGGCTGTTCCTGGGGGTGGACATCGTCTCGGACCGCGCCGCCAGGACACCCGATCCCGCGATGGCCACCCGCATCGTCAACGGCCTGCGCGACGAGCGGGTGCTGATCTCGGCCTGCGCCAGGGCGGCGAACGTGCTGAAGATCCGGCCGCCGCTGATCTTCACCCGCGAACAGGCCGACATTCTGGTCGAACGGCTTGACCGCGTGCTGTCGCGCTGCGCCTGAGCCATGCCAACCCGTCACATGATCCGAGGATAACCGATGGCCATCAAACGCATCGAGTCGCCGCTGCCCGGCGTGATCTACCTCTCGCCCGCCCCGGGCGAGCCCGTGTTCAAGGCCCCGGGCGACAGCGTCGCGGCGGGCGACACCCTGGCGCTGGTCGAGGTGATGAAGTCCTACATGCCGGTCGAGGCCGAGGAGGCGGGCATCTTCAGGGGCTATCTTGTCGAAAGCGAAACCGTGCTGGAGCCCGGCGAGCCCCTGTGCGAGATCGAGGTCTGAGCATGGCCCCGATCCGGAAGCTGCTGATCGCCAACCGGGGCGAGATCGCGGTGCGTATCCAGCGCGCGGCGCGCGGCCTGGGAATCGGCACCGTGCAGGTGGTCAGCGAGGCCGACCGCGACATGCTGGCGGCCCGCATGGCCGACGAGGTCATCGTGCTTGGCCCGCCCGCCGCGTCGAAGTCCTATCTCGCGGTCGACCGCCTGCTGGATGCCCTGCGCGACAGCGGGGCGGACGCGGTGCATCCCGGCTATGGCTTCCTGTCCGAGAACGCCGACTTCGCCCGCGCCGTCACCGCGATGGGCCGGATCTTCGTCGGCCCCGACGCGGACACGATCGAGCGCATGGGCGACAAGGTGAATGCCCGGCAGGCCGCGATCGCGGCGGGTGTGCCCGTGGTGCCCGGCAGCGAAGGGCGGATCGAGGGTCTGGAACAGGCGCTCTCCCTGGCCGGGGAGATCGGCTATCCGGTCATGGTCAAGGCCGCCGCCGGCGGCGGCGGGCGCGGCATCCGCGTTTCGCATACGGCCGGGGAGCTTGCCGCCGCCATTCCCACGGCGATGGCCGAGGCCAGGGCCGGTTTCGGCGATCCGGGCCTGTATCTTGAGGCCTATGTCGAGAAGGCCCGCCACATCGAGGTGCAGATCCTGGGCGATGGCGAGGACGTGATCCATCTGCACGAGCGCGAATGTTCCCTGCAACGCCGCCGCCAGAAGGTCTGGGAGGAAGCCCCGGCCGCGATGCTCGATCCCGGTCTGCGGGCCGAACTCTGCGCCTCGGCCGTGCGGCTTTCCCGGGCGGTGCGCTACCGCGGCGCAGGCACGATGGAATACCTCTATGATCCGAAGCGGCAGGCGTTCTACTTCATCGAGATGAACACCCGCATCCAGGTCGAGCATCCCGTGACCGAGATGGTCACCGGTGTCGACCTGGTGCGCGAGATGCTGCTGATCGCGGGCGGCGGCAAGCTGTCGATGACGCAAGAGGATGTCCGGTGCACCGGGCACGCCATCGAGGTCAGGATCAACGCCGAGAACCCGGCCCGGAACTTCCTGCCCAATCCGGGCCATATCGAGACCCTGCGGGTTCCCGAAGGGCCGGGGGTCCGCTTTGATGGCGGAATATACCCCGGCTACCGGGTTCCGCCCTTCTACGATTCCCTTCTGGGCAAGCTGATCGTCGCGGGCGACTCGCGCGAGCAGGCATTCGACCGGTTGGCGGCCGCCCTGGAATCGCTGGAGATCGGTCCGATCGCGACAACCGCCGCCCTGCATCGGGCGTTGGTGCAGGAGCCGGACATGCGCGCGGGAGCCGTCTCGACCAGATGGTTGGAGGACTGGCTCGAAGGACCGGGAGTCGCGGTGATCGCCGAAGGCCGCCGCGATCCTGTCGCGTAGCGCCCGGGCGCGCCCCCCGGGGTCCGCTGGTGCGATCCTTTCGCACGGAAGGCGGCGTCGCGGGACAAGCCCGTCACGGCGGTGCCGCGATCGATCCCGTTGCGCTGCCGGTCAGCGACCCTGGTTGCGGTAGATGATCAGCACCACGGCACCGCCACGCGATCCCGCCTCATGCTCTGCCCCGACCGCCCGCGCCACATAGTCGCCGGCGACATACTCGTGCTCCGCGTCGTGGAAATCGCCTTCAAGAACGAAGATTTCCTCGAAGCGGTCATGGCTGTGGACCGGCGCATGAGCACCCGGGTCCATCTTCATCAGAAGGCTGCTTTCGCCGGTTTCCTCGTCACGGAAAAGCGGCTTGAGGTAGAAGCCCGCATCTGGCGTTGCCTGCCAGTCCATTGCTGCTGAAGCCAGCCTTGCTGATCCGGCGACAATCCGGGTTACCGGCGATTTTCCGGTTTCAGTCATCGGCCGCTCCTTCTGCCACAGCGGGGTTGCAGGCATCCCGGGAGTTGCAGGGGCATCGGACCCTCGCCCGGATCATTTCCCGGTGCAGCATGACAAGACCCCTTTTCCTGCCGGCGTTCAGCCGATGAACAGACCACCGTTGACATGAAGAACCTGCCCGGTCACGTAGCTGGCTTCGGCACTGGCAAGGAAGGCAATGACCGAAGCGACCTCCCCGGGCTTGCCAATTCGGCCAAGCGGAATGCGGCCTTCGTTCTCTGCCAGTTCCGCCGGCGGCACGGAATCCCGGGTGCCGCCCTCCTTTTCGATCCAGCCCGGCACGACGCAGTTGAACGTGATCCCGGCGGAGCCGAAATGCAGCGCGAACGACTTCGTGGCGGTTTCGAGCGCCGATTTTGAGGCGGCGGACATCGGGAATGATCTCATGTCCGTCCTGAAGACGTGCGAGGTGAAACTGCCCACGGACACGACCCTTGGCGACGTTGATGCGCACAGGAGGGGTGTGGCCGCCTGGACCAGCGCGAAGAAGCTGAAGACATTGCCGCGGAAGGCACGGTCGAGGTCCGCCGCCGTTCCGTCCCCGACGTTCCCGAGGATGGGAAATCCGGCGTTTGCGACCACCACATCGAGCTTTCCAAAGGTCGCCAGAGTCTTCGAAACCAGAACCTGGCCGATCTTGTCATGGCCAAGGTCGGCAAGGGCGGTGGCGGCCCGGCAACCGAGCGCGCGGACCTCATCGGCCACGGCCTCGAGCGCCTGCCCCGAATGTCCGGCATGGAGGATGAGACCCGCATGATCTCTTGCCAGGCGCCGCGCGGTCGCGGCGCCGATGCCGGAGGACGCGCCGGTGACAATCGCTACACGTTCCCGCATCGTCTGTCCTTCGTGTCAGAGATAGCCGTGGTAGGGCCGGCGGACCAGGGTCTGGTGCACGTAGTTGATCATGGTGATGAAATCGAAGACCGGCAGTCCCGTCGCCCGCTGCACATCCGCCGCATAGGGCGGCAGGTCCGAACACTCCAGCAGGATCGCGCCCAGGTCCGCATGGCCGGCCCGAAGCTCCTGCGCGACGCCGATCACGCCGGCACGGATCGCATCGTCGTCAAGCGTCCCGTCGGGAGAGAAGATCGCCTGCCGGAAGGGTGCGCAGTGCTCCATTCCGCCCAGGGCGACGGGCAGGGTCTCGCCGATCGCGGACCTGGCCAGATGTTCGCGCGTGAGCTGGCTCTTGTCAGCCGAGATGATGCCGACGCGCTTGCCTGTGATGCGGTGGATGAAGGGCACCTGCAGCAGGCTGGACATGAACACCGGAATGTCGACCGCGGCGGCGATCTGGTCCTGGAACAGCGCCATGAAGCCGCAGGCGCCGGTGATCGCCCGCACGCCCTCGGTCTGCAACCTGCGGGCGGCGGAAATGAAGGGCTCCAGCAGGGAAGGATCGCGCTCGAAGATCAGGCGGTGGTTGTCGGCGCCCTCGGCCACGGCATAGCGCACCGGGAAGTCATAGGTGGTGGCATTGGCGACATTGCCGGGGATATAGGGGTATCCGCAATCCAGCACGATGATGCCGATGGTTTCCCCGGCCCAGTTCTGGCTTTTCAGGCGGCTGCGATAGATCATCTCGGGAATCCGGATCAGGGGGTCCGGCGAGGCGATGGCCCCGCCGGACCGAAGGCAGGTTTACTTGATCAGGCGCGGCTCGCCGGGTTCGGCGGCCGAGGCGTCGAGGCCGGCGGCGACCAGGATCTCGGCCAGACGGCCGGATTTGCGCAGGGCGGCGATGTCCTCGTCCAGCGCCTTGGTCATCGCGTCGTTGCCCTTGGTGTGCGGGAAGGTCGACTGGCCGGGTTCGCGGCTGGCCGCGACCCGTTCATCGGCTTCGACGACCTTGACCTGAAGACCTTCGTAGGCGCCGGCCTTCTGGGCTTCCTTCACCACGGTGTAGCTTTCGAAACCCACGTCGATCCGGCCGGCGGTGAGGTCCTGCGCCATTGCGACCGTGTTCGGATAGACCTTGGCGCTGTCGCCGAAGACGGCCTGCACGTCATCGGTCCAGAGATAGCCCTGGATGTTGCCGACCGTGCGGCCTTCGGCCTCGGAGACCTTGGTGATCCCGTCCTTCGAGATGATGCCCATCTGGTCGAGATAGAGCGGCGCGGTCAGGTTCACCACTTCGGCGCGCTTGGCGGTGCGATACCAGTTGCCGATCGTCATGTCGATCTGGCCGGAGACGACGGCCTGAACCAGGGCCGCCGGGTCCAGCGCGACGGTGGTGATTTCCAGGCATTCCATCTTGGCGATTTCCTTGACGATTTCCGCGTCGGTGCCCGAGAGGCCGCCATCCTTGGTGCTGATGAAGGGCAGCAATTCGTAAGTCCCGACGGTCAGCGTGCCGGGGGTGATGGTGGGGAACTGGTGGGCGGGGGTGCAATCCTGCGCGACGCCCGCGCCGGTGCCGAGAAGCAGCGCCATCGCGGCGCAAAGGGCCTTGGTCTTCATGGGTCATGCCTTCCTGTTGTCGGTTGCGGTGGTTCTTGGGGTCGCCTGACCGGCCCGCGGCCGGACAGGCGGGTTTCAGGCGCGGTGATGGGCGCCGAGGCGGCGTTCCAGCACGCCCACCAGCAGCGAGGCGGGAATGCAGATCGCCGCGTAAAGCAGGCTCGCCAGCGCCAGGGCGGGCAGATAGAGAAAGGTGCTGGCGCCGATGGCATAGGCCTGGCTGATCAGCTCGGGCAGCGAGATGGCAAAGCACAGCGAGGTGCCTTGCAGGATGGTGATCGAGAAGCCCAGAAGCGGCGGCAGCGCCACGGCCAGCCCCTGCGGCAGGACGATGTAGCGCAGCTTGTCCATCCGGCCCATCCCGAGCGCATCGGCGGCCTCCTTCTGGCCGGCGGCCACCGCCTCGAGCCCGCCGCGGATGATCTCGCTGGTATAGGCGGCGGTGCAGACCGCCAGCGCCGCCACCGAGGCCGCCATCGTGGACAGCGTGACCCCCGCGCTCGGCAGCCCGTAATAAGCCAGTTGCAGCAGCACCAGCGCCGGGGTGCCGCGGGCGATCTCGACCAGCACCAGGGTCGCGGCCCGCAGGGCGGCGGATTTCGCCTGCACCGCCAGCGCCAGCACCAAGCCCATCGGGATGCCGAAGCCAAGGGCCAGCCCCGCCACCTTGCAGCCCAGCCACAGCCCGCCCAGCAGGCGCGGCAGCCAGTCCAGCCAAAGCCCCAGCGTCGCGGTCATTTCGCCACCCTCAACCGGATGCGGGCATCGACCACGCGCGAGGCCCAGGCGACCGGCAGGCTCATGGCGATGTAGAGAAGGCCGACGGCCATGAATATCTCCAGCCCCTTGAAGGTCTGCTGCGACAGGTAGGTGCCGCGGAAGGCCAGTTCCGGCACGCCGATGATCGAGGCGACGGCGCTGTCCTTCAAAAGGCCGATGGCATAGGTCGCGACGGCGGGCAGCGAGATGCGGGCGACCTGCGGGCCGATGATCTCGACCAGCCGCGACCAGCGCGGCAGGCCCAGTGCCTGGCTGGCCTCCCACTGGCCGGAATGGATGGCGGCCAGCGAGCCACGGTAGATTTCCGCCATGTTGACGGCGGTGATCAGCCCCAGCCCGCTCAGCGCCGCGACCAGCGGGCTCATCCGCAGGATGCCGCTGCCCAGGCCGAAATAGACCAGGAACAGCCAGACCAGCGGCGGAACCGAGCGGATGGCGACGATCAGCGCGGCGGCAAGGCGGCTCAGCACCCCGTGGCGCGACTGGCGCGCCATGCAGATCGGCACGCCCAGCACCACCCCGATCAGCAAGGCCCCGAAGGTCAGGATCAGCGTCATCGGCACGCCGGTGACAAGATTGCCGAAGATCGCCAGCATCAGCGGTCCCTCACCGCGCTGAGGAACTGGCGGGCGCGGGCGGTCTGCGGGTTCTGCATCACCTCGCGGCTGGCGCCCTGCTCGATGATCTCGCCGTCCGCCATCACCAGCACCCGGTTCGAGACATCCTCGGCGAAGTGCATCTCGTGGGTGACGACGATCATCGTCATCCCGCCTTCGGCCAGTTCGCGCATCACCGCCAGCACCTCGAGCCCCAGTTCGGGGTCAAGGGCCGAGGTCGGCTCGTCGAACAGCATGATCTGCGGGTCCAGCGCCAGCGCGCGGGCGATGGCGATGCGCTGCTGCTGGCCGCCCGAGCAGCGGGAGGGATATTGCATCGCCTTGTCGGCCAGCCCGACGCGGGTGAGAAGCTGCATCGAGCGTTCGTCGGCCTCGGCCGGGCTGCGGCCAAGAACGCGCTGCTGCGCGAGGCTGACATTGCGCAGCACGTTCAGGTGCGGGAACAGGTTGAAGCTCTGGAACACCATGCCGACGTTGCGGCGCAGCCGTTGCAGGTCGCGTTCGTGCGAGGCGCTGTCGGGGCCGATGGTGACACCCGCCACCGTGACGGCGCCGGCGGTGTGCGTTTCAAGCTGGTTGATGCAGCGCAGAAGGGTGGACTTGCCCGAGCCCGAGGGGCCGATCATCGCGACGATCTCGCCGCGCTGCACCGACAGGTCGATGCCCTTCAGCACCTCATGCGTGCCGAAGGACTTCCGCAGACCTTCGACATGGACCAGCGGGCGCTGATCGGCGGTGGCGGGCATGGTCATGTCAGATCCTTCCGACGGATAGGGCCGCATGGCACAGACCTTCCTTGGGCAGTCCCCCGATGGGGCCGCCGGTGGTGGTGAACATGGGATTTCCTTCTGTCCTGAAGATCAGGCGTAGATGTAGCCGCCTGACACGATGATGTTTTCGCCCGTCATGTAGGTGTTCTTCGGCCCGCCGGCCATCAGCACCCATTCCGCCATCTCGCGCGGCTCGCCGCCCCGGCCCAGGGGGCTGGCCTTCGCCAGCTCGTCCAGGAAGCCCGCGGCGCGGGCCTTTTCCGTCGCCATCCCGGCGGGCGCGACCGAGTTCACCAGGATGCCGTCGGGCGCCACATGGTGGGCCATGCTTTTGGTCAGGGAAACCACGGCCGCCTTGGTCGCGGCGTAATGGGCGTTCTGCGGATGGGCCTTGAAGGCATCGACCGAGGTGATGTTGACAATCCGCCCGCGCACATGGGCTTTCGGTTCCTGCCCCTGCATGTGGCGGATGGCGGCGACCATCATGTGATAGCTGCCCTTGACGTTGATCGCGTTCGAGGCGTCCCAGTCGGCGTCGAGGATTTCCAGGATCGGCTTCCTCGGATAGATCGCCGCCGAGTTGATCAGCGTGTCGACCCGGCCCAGGGCTTCCGCCACCTTGTTGAAAGCCGCATGGGCGGCCTCGGCGGTGCGGATGTCGCAGGCGGCGCAGGCGGCTTTGCGTCCGGCCCTGCGGGCGGGGGCCAGCGCGGCCTCGGCGGCATCGGGGTTCAGGTCGATGATGCCGATCCCCGCTGCGCCCTGTTCGACCGCCATCTCGGCCAAAAGCGCGCCAAGCCCCGCCCCGCCACCGACGATCACCACGTTCAGCCCGTCCATCTCAGCCGTCCTTCCTCGAGGCGCCCGTCGCCGTCGCCTGACGGGTGGGCAGGATGTCGAAGCGCGCCACGTCGACATGGGGCGGCAGCGCCAGCACCGCCGCGACCATTGCCGCCACGTCGCCGGGCTGCACCGCCGAGGCATCGGCATACATCGCCGCCCGCGCTTCCGCCGGCAGCAGGGCGTTGTAAAGCCCGGTCTCGACCCGGCCGGCGACGATTTCCGTCACCCGCACACCATGCGGCGCCAGATCCAGCCGCAGCGCCTGGGCAAAGCCGCCGACCGCCGCCTTGGTGGCGCAATAGACCGCGAGGTTGGCGAAGGGCGCGTGCCCGGCGGTCGAGCCGGTGAAGAAGATGTGCCCCCGGCCCCGGTCGCGCATCCCCGGCGCCACCGCCCGGGTCATGGCAAGGACAGACCCAAGGTTCACCGCCACCGCCCGGTCGATCTCGTCTTCCGTCAGGTCGCAGAACGGCGCCATCCGCGGCATCATGCCGGCGTTGTTCACCAGCACATCCGGCGCCAGCCCCGTTAGCGCCACTGCCAGCGCCACCCGATCGGCCAGATCGACGGCACGGGTCCGCAGGCCCAGTGCCTCCAACTCGGCGAGAGCTTCCTTTCGGCGGCCGAAGGCCACGACATCGTGGCCCTGGCCGTGCATCGCCAGCGCGATGGCCCGCCCGATTCCGCTTGTTGCTCCGGTGACGATTGCCTGCATCTTGCCCCCCTTCCGGGCATCGTGACCGATCGCCGGCCGCGGCGAAAACAAGAAAAACATGAAAACGGCAAGTAATTCTTGTCGGTCTCCAGCCCGGTATCAGTCGACCACGATGGCCCAGTCCTCGGCCTCGACCCAGGCGCAGAAGGCAGAGATCGTCCGGACCCGGCGGTGTGCCTTCGGCAGGATCAGATAGAATCCCGGAACCTCGGCATCGGCCATGCCCTGCATCACCTGCGTTCCGAACGGTGCCACAAGCTTGCCGAGCTTCATATCCTCCACCGCGTCTATGGTCGAGATCAACCCGACACCCAGGCCGGCCAAGGTGCCGCGCCGCATCGTCGCCGCGTCCTGGAGGCGGATGTCATGCGCCTTCCCGCTCGCAGGCACGCCCATGTGCCGCAGGATGTCGGGCCACAATTCGGGCGACAGCACCGGGTGCAGGAGCGGCAGTGTCGCCAGATCCTGCGGCCCGGAAATCCGCCGCGCCAGGTCGGGCGTGCAGCAGATGACCTTGTGGTCCCGCATCAGGAGCGTCGCCTCGAAACCCTTCCAGGAGCCATAGCCCCACTGGATCGCCACGTCGACATCGTCGGCCACGAAGTCGGGAAGTTCCACCATCGTGGTCAGGCGGAGATCGGCTTCGGGCACCGCGGCGCGGAACCTCGCAACCCGATCCAGCAGGTAGCGTGTCGCGAAATAGGGGCTGGCGTTCAGGTTCACCCGGTTGCGCAAGTTCGCCTTGGCGACCCGGCGCACGCCTTCGCCCAATTCGTCGAACGCGGCCTGGACGAAATGCGCGAGCAGGATCGCCTGTTCGTTCGGTTCGATCGCCCTGCCCCTGCGTTCGAACAGCTCGACACCCAGTGCATCCTCGAGAACCTTGACTTGCAGGCTGACCGCCTGCGGCGTCACGCTCAGCTCATCCGCGGCGGCGCGGAAGGACTTGTGGCGGACGACGACATGGAACACCCGCAGGGCGTTCAGCGGCGGCAGACGGGAGGTGTGGTCGATCATCCTGCGCTCCGTCACGCGGGCCTGACCGGCGTCAGATCACCGCCTTTTCAAGGAAGGGTCGGTTTGCGACGATCCGTTCATAGCCCACTTCGGCCAGGTCCAGCGTGCGGAAGCCGCCATAGGTGATCAGCTCTGACACCGCCCGGCCGGCCGCCGGGCCTTGCTGCAAGCCGTGGCCGGAATAGCCGTTGGCGTAAAGGAAATTCCGCACCTCGGGGTGCGGGCCGACGATCAGGTTGTGGTCCAGCGTGTTGAAATCATAATGCCCGGCCCATTGGTTGACGACCTTGATCGCCTCGAACCCCGGGGATCGCGCGGCGAGGGCAGGCCAGATCTGATCCTCGAATTCCTCCCAGCGCGGTTCGAAATCATCCCAGCCGACGGCAGGGTCTTCCACCGGGACGGCGCCCGACAGGAAATAGCGGCCCTCGGGCCGGCAGAACACCCCCGATGGGTCGATCATCAGCGGCAGGCGGCCGTTGTTGACCGTGGCGCTTCCCTCTGGGGTCTGCGCGCAGTCGAAGACGAAAAGCGTGCGCTTCCTCGGTTCCACCGGCACGTCCAGCCCCGCCATCCGCGCGGTCAGCGCCGCGCGCGGGCCCGAGGCGTTGACGATATGGCCGGCGGCGATGGTTGCGCCGGATTTCAGTGTCACCCCGGTGACGCGGTTGCCCTGCCGCGCGATCGCGACCACCTCGTCGGTGACGTATTCCGCGCCCAGTTCGCGCGCCTTGGCCTTGAAGCCGTTCATCAGCCCGGTGTTGGAGAACCAGCCCTCGCCCGACCGTCCGTAGCTGGCCAGCAGGATGTCGTCGACATTGAGATGCGGAAAGGCCTCGGCCAGTTCGGCCTGGTCCCACAGCACCACATCGGCGCCGCAGGCGCGCTGGACCTGATGGTTTTCGCGCAGCACCTGTTCCTGCCCGGGGGTATTGGCCAGGAACAGGTAGCCGCCCTGGTGGAAGTTCAGGTCGGGCGGGGCCTCATCCTTCACCTGCATGGTGGCGGCGAAGTTGCGGATGAACTCGGATCCGAACTGGCTGATCCTGACGTTGACCGGGTTCGAGAACTGCACCCTGATCGAGGACGACGACAGCGAGGTCGAGGCGAAGCGATAGGTCGGGTCGCGTTCGACCACCAGCACGGACCCGGTGAAATCCGGGTTGGCCTTCAGGAAATAGGCCACGGCCGAGCCGATGACGGCCCCGCCGACGATCACCACGTCATAGGCGGGTTTCATTTCTTGTCATCCGGATGGCCAAGCTCGACGAAGAAGCCGCCCAGGTGCAGCACCGCCGGGGCCTTCGGGTCGGGGGTCGGGAACTTGGCCTCGACCGCGGCGCGGTAGGGTTCGGTGTTGTCCTGCGGCACATAGCCCAGATGCCCGGCCAGCCGGTTGTCGACCGGCTGCACAGCGTTGTCCGATATGCCGAAGGACAGCGTGAACCCCACGCGGGGCGCGGTCAGGGCGGCCACGGTCAGGCGGTTGCAATCCTCGAACGACAACCAGGACCACAGATGCCGCCGGTCCGCAGGTTCCGGGAAGGAGGAGAAGATGCGCAGCGCGACCGTCTCGATCCCGAACTTGTCCCAGTAGAGCCGCCCGAGGTCCTCGACGAAGCATTTCGACAGGCCGTAGAGGCCGTCGGGACGGTGCGGCGCATTGGTGTCGATGTGGTCTTCCAGCTTGTGATAGCCGATCGCGTGGACCGAACTGGCATAGACCACCCGCTTGACCCCGTGTTTCCGGGCGCCTTCGTAGATGTGGTAGCTGCCGCGGATATTGCTGTCGAGAATGTCCTGCCACGGCTTTTCCAGCGGCACGCCGCCATAGTGGACGATGGCATCGACACCCTCGCAGGCGGCAAGGACGGCCTCCATGTCGGCCAGATCGAAGGCCACCGATTCCTCGTTCGGGCCGAGGTCCGTGATGCCGTTGCGGCTGCCAAGGCGCAGGCGGCGGCACAGGGGTGCCAGCGCGCGGCGCAGTTCGGTGCCAAGCCGTCCGGCGGCGCCAGTCAGAAGGATGGTGTCGTAGCGCGGGCTCATGCGGGTTCCTTCAGATTGGCGACGGCCTTGGCGATGCGCGAGAGGGCCTCGGTCAGCACCGCGTCCGCGGTTGCGGTCGAGATGCGGAAGAACGGCGAGACGCCATAGGCCGCGCCGGGGACCGAGCCGACATAAGCATGGTTCAAAAGGTAGTCCGAGACCGCCGTGTCATCGGTCAGCACCTTGCCCTCGGGCGTCACCTTTCCGATCAGCGCGGCGCAGCCGATATAGGCGTAAAAGGCCCCTTCCGGCGGGGGAAGGGTCAGGCCGGGGATTTGCGCCACGCCCGCCACCACCAGGTCGCGGCGGCGCTCAAAGGCCGCGCGGAACTGCGCGATGCAGTCCTGCGGCCCGGTCAGCGCCGCCAGCGCCGCCGCCTGCATCGGCGCGGCAACCGAGGTGACGGACTGGCTTTGCACCGTGGACATGGCCTTCAGAAGGGGCGCAGGCCCCGCCGCATAACCCACCCTCCAGCCGGTCATCGCATAGGCCTTGGCGACGCCGTTCACGATCAGAGTGCGGTCGCGCAGCTCGGGGCAGGCCGCGCCGAAGCTGACGAAGGCGCGACCGTCGAACAGGATATGCTCGTAGATCTCGTCCGACAGGATCAGGACCTGCGGATGCCGGGCCAGCACCGCCCCCAGCGCCTGCAACTGCGCCCTGGAATAGACCGCGCCCGAGGGGTTGCCCGGCATGTTCAGGAACAGCCATTTGGTGCGCGGGGTGATTGCGGCCTCCAGGACCTCCGGCGTCAGCCGGAAGCCGGTATCGGCGCCGCAGACCGGCGTCACCGGCACGCCACCCAGCAGCTTCACCATCTCGGGGTAGCTGACGAAATAGGGCGCGGGCAGGATCGCCTCGTCGCCCTCGTTCACAGTGGCCATCAGCGCGTTGAAGATGATCTGCTTGGCGCCGTTGGCCACCACGATGTCGTCGGGGGCGTAATCCAGCCCGTTCTCGCGGCGGAACTTCTCGGCCACCGCCGCGCGCAGGGCCGGGGTTCCGGCGGCGGCGGTATAAAGCGTCTCGCCCGCCAGCGCCGCCTTGTGCGCGGCCTCGGCGATATGCGGGGGCGTCGGGAAGTCGGGCTCGCCGAGGCCAAGGTCGATCACGTCGAAGCCCTTGGCCCTGAGCGCCTTGGCCGCCATCGAGGCCGCCATGGAAGCGGAGGGTTTCACCGCGGCAAGTCGGGATGCGAGATAGCTCATTTCGTCACATAGCCTTTCGACAGGTCATCGGCCCGCGCCTGCGGGCTGCGCTTTTCGGGATCGCCATAGCCGCCGCCGCCCGGCAGGTGCAGCACCAGCCGCCGGCCCTCGGGAACCTGCTGCCAGCCCTTGGGGCGCAGCCTGGTGCCGTCGTCCAGCATGGCGATGCCATTCGCCCCGGCCTGCCCGCCGTCACGTCCGCGCGGGGCCGGGCCGATCCGGTCGAACATGGCCGAAAACTCCATCATGTGGCCCCTCGCAGGCTCGATCTCGATGATCTGGCCCAGGCCGCCGCGATACTGGCCGTCGCCGCCAGAGTCGGGGCGCAGTTCCTTGCGCCAGATCACCACCGGCCCGGTGTGCTCGGTCGCTTCGATCGGCATGGTCATCACGCCCGAGGGGAAGGCGGTGGCCGACAGCCCGTCCGCCTCGGGCCGCGCGCCCATGCCGCCCGAGTTGAACATCAGGATTTCGGCCCGCTGTCCACCGGGCGCGGTGGGCTTCACCGACATGTGGATGTTCCACAGCGCCCCCGCGCCTTCGGCCAGGATCTTGCCCGGCAACGCCTGCGCCAGTGCCCCCAGCACCAGGTCGGGCACCATATGGCCGAAGACATGGCGCAAGCTGACCGGGGCCGGGAAGGGCGCGTTCAGGATGTTCTCGGGCGAGGACACGGTGAAGGGCTCCAGCGAGGCCCAGTTGTTCGGGATGTCGGGCGCCACCACGCATTTCAGCGCATAGCAGGCATAGGCCTTGGTGTAGATGATCGGCACGTTGATGCCCCAGCGGCTGATGCCGTCGGTGCCGGTCAGGTCCACGTTGACCGTGCCGTCCCGCGTCTCGACCGTGGCTTGCAGCTTCACCGGCTGGTCATAGCCGTCGGTGATCATCGTGTTGACCCAAGAGCCCCGCGGCAGGGCGGCGATCCGCTCCAGCGTGGCAGTGCGGGTGCGCGAGAAGATGAACGCGCCCAGCGCATCGAGGTTCGGCAGCCCGATCTCCTCCATCATCGCGATCAGGCGCTGGTGGCCCACGTCGTTGCAGGCGGCGAGCGAATAGAAGTCGCCCACCACCTGGTTCGCCTCGCGCACATTGGCGCGCAGGAGGCGGATCAGGTCGGCGTTCACCTGGCCCCGCTCGGCGAACTTCATGATCGGGATCTGGATGCCTTCTTCGTAGACCGACTTGCCGTCGGCCCCGAAGCCCCTGCCGCCCACATCGACGACATGCGCGGTGCAGGCGAAGAAGCCGACCAGCGTGTCACCCTTGAAGCTGGGCGAGACCATGGTGATGTCGTGCAGATGCCCGGTGCCCTTCCAGGGATCGTTGGTCACATAGGTGTCGCCGGGGAACATGTTCTGCCGCCCGATCTCGGCGATGAAATGCAGGACCGCCTCGGCCATCGTGTTGACGTGGCCCGGCGTGCCGGTGACGGCCTGGGCCAGCATCCGGCCCTGCGGGTCGAAGACGCCCGCCGACAGATCGCCCGCCTCGCGCACCGAGGTGGAGAAGGCGGTGCGCAGCAGCGTCATCGCCTGTTCCTCGACCACCGAGATCAGCCGGTTCCACATCACCTGCATCCGGATTTCAAAGGTGGGATCGGTCATTCCGCCGCCTCCTTGCGGGTCAGAAGCAGGCTGCCGTCGCCCTGCATCACCGCATCGAAGGGCGAGGTGACGACAGTCGAGGTTTCGCGTTCCACGATCACCGCCGGGCCCTGGACCCGCATCCCGGGGGCCAGCGCGGCGCGGTCGAGGATGGCGGTGGGCAGGGCCTCGCCCCGGGCGGGATCGAAGACCGCGCGGGAGAGCGGAACGGGGGCTTCGCTGCGGCCCGGGGTGAGGCTGTGGCGGTCGGGCTCGGCGCGTTGGTCCGATGCCTTGACCGAAAGGGTGACGATCTCGATCTCCAGCCCCGACAGCCCGTCGATGGCGCGGCCGAAGAAGCGGGCATAGGCGTCAAGGAACCGGGCGCGGATCAGGCCGGCATCCTCGGCGGTGAAGGGGCGCACCGGCAGCGGCACCGGAATTTCCCAGCCCTGCCCGCGATAGCGCATGAAGGCGACGATCTCGCACAGGATCCTGCCGCTGGTGCCCTGGCGCACGAAACCTTCGGCGGTGGCGCGCAAGCCTTCGACCAGCGCGTTCACCGCCGCCGGGTCGAAGCCCGACAGGCCGATGATGCGCGAGGCCAGCGCTTCGTATCCGAAGGGCGCCTTCAGGAACCCGATGGCGCTGCCCACCCCCGCCCCCGGCGGGATCAGGCAGCGGTCGATCCCCAGCTTCTCGCACAGCCGCGCGGCGTGCAGCGGGGCGGCGCCGCCGAAGGCCACCATGATGTTGTCCGAGATGTTCTTGCCGTTTTCCACCGCATGGACACGGGCGGCATTGGCCATGTTCTCGTCGACCACCTCGCAGATGCCGAAGGCGGCGGGTTCGGGGCCAAGGTTCAGCCTGTCGCCCACGTCGCGGGCGATGGCGGCCTCGGCCTTCGCGGTGGAAAGCCTGATCGCGCCGCCGGCGAAGTTTTCGGGGTCGAGCTTGCCCAGCACCAGGTCGGCATCGGTGATCGCCGGTCGTTCGCCCCCGCGCTGGTAACAGGCCGGCCCGGGTTCGGATGCAGCACTTTCCGGCCCGGTCTGGATGCGCCCCAGGGCATCGACCCAGGCGAGCGAGCCACCGCCGGCGCCGATCTCGATCATCTCGATCACCGGGATGGAAATCGGCATCCCCGAGCCCTTGGCGAAGCGCGTCGTCCGCGCCACCTCGAAGCTGCGGGCGGTTTTCGGCGCGAAATCCTCGATCAGGCAAATCTTGGCCGTGGTGCCGCCCATGTCATAGCTGACCACCCTGTCCAGCCCGAACCTCTGCGCCACGTCGGCGGCAAAGATCGCGCCGCCCGCCGGGCCGCTTTCGACCAGCCGCACCGGAAACTCGGCGGCGGTTTCCACCGACACCAGCCCGCCGCCGGAATGGATCATGAACACCGGGCAGCGCGCGCCCTGTTCCTTCAACCGGGTTTGCAGCCGGTCGAGGTAGCTGGCCATCTGGGGCCGGACATAGGCATTGGCGCAGACGGTGTTGAAGCGCTCGAACTCGCGCATCTGCGGCGAGACTTCCGACGAAATCGAGATCGGCAGCGCCACCTTCGCCGCGATGATCTGCCGCGCGCGCTGTTCGTGGGCGGGGTTGAGGTAGGAATGGATGAAGCCGATGGCGACCGCGCCATAGCCGCCCGCCGCGATCCGGTCCGCCAGCGCCGCCAGCGCGGCCTCGTCCAGCGGCTGCAGCTCCTGCCCCTGCGCGCCGATCCGGCCGGCAACCGGGAAGCGGTCCTCGCGCGGCACCAGCGGCGCCGGCAGCCGCAGGTTCAGGTCGTACTGGTCGAAGCGGCTTTCGGTCCGCATCTCGATCACGTCGCGGAAGCCCTCGGTGGTGACGAAGGCAGTGCGCGCCCCGCGCCGTTCGATCAGGGCATTGGTCGCTAGCGTGGTGCCGTGGATGACGATTTCCAGATCGCCATAGCCGATCCCCGCCTGCGCCAGAACCACGTCGATCCCGTCGAGGATCGCCTGTTCCGGCGCGGCGTAGTTGGTCAGCACCTTGGTCGAATGCATCCGCCCGCGGCAGTCCAGCGCAATGTCGGTAAAGGTGCCGCCGATGTCGGCGCCAAGGCGGATGGTCATGGCTGGGCTTTCCTGGCAAGGGCGGCGGCGCGGATCTGGCTGAGCGTCTGGCGCGGGGTCAGGGCTTCGGGGGAAATGTCGAGATCGAGGACGGCGCCACTGCGCGAGGCGCGGGCCCGGGCGAAGGCGGCGGGGAAATCCTCGGTCCGCTCGACCCGCTCGGCATGGAAGCCGTAGGCGCGGGCCAGCGCCACGAAATCGGGATTCACCATGTCGGTGCCCGAGACGCGGCCGGGGTATTCGCGTTCCTGATGGGCGCGGATCGTGCCGTAGATGCCGTTGTTCAGCAGCAAGACGATGGGTTGCGCGCCATATTGCGCGGCGGTGGCAAGTTCCTGGCAGTTCATCTGGAAATCGCCATCGCCGGCGAAGCAGATCACCATGCGGCCGGGATCGGCGACCTTCGCCGCGATCGCGGCGGGCAGGCCGTAGCCCATCGCCCCCGACTGCGGCGCCAAGAGCCGCGCCCCGGGCCCGAACTTGTAGAACTTGTTCGGCCAGGCAGTGAAGTTGCCGGCGCCATTGGTCAGGATCGCATCCCCGGGCAGCACCTCGCGGATATGCGCCATCGCCAGCCCCATGTCGACCGGCGAGGGCAGGGGCGGCAGGTCGAAGCCCGCTTCCCAGGCCGTCCGCGCCCCGGAGCGCCAGTCGGCCCAATCGCCCCTGACCGGTCTCAGCGCGGCGGCAAAGGCATTCGGCCCGGCCTGGATCCCGAGCGTCGGCTGATAGACCTTGCCGATCTCGCGGTCCGAGGCGTGGACGTGGATCAGCTTTTGCGCCGGGATGGGCACATCCAGCAGGGTATAGCCATCGGTCGTCATCTCGCCGAAGCGGGTGTTGATGGCGAGGATCACATCGGCCTCGCGGATCAGCGCCTTGACATGGGCGGACATGGCCACCCCGGCCTCGCCCGCATAGGCGGGCGAGAAATTGTCGAACCGGTCCTGATAGCGGAAGGCCGCGACAACGGGAATGTCGCTGGCCTCGGCAAAGCCTTGCAGGGCGCGGCGTCCCGCCTCGGTCCAGTTGCAGCCGCCGATCAGGACCAGCGGGCGCGCCGCGCCCTCCAGCATCGCCAGCGCTTCCGCCAGCGCACCGGGCGTGGGTGCGGGCTCGGCGATCCGCGCCGGGCCGGTCAGCGGCGTGGCCGCGGCCGGGCTGGTCAGCATGTCCTCTGACAGGGCGATCACCACCGGGCCGGGACGGCCGGTGGTCGCCGTCACCCAGGCGCGGGCAAGGATTTCGGGGATGCGATCGGCATCGTCGATCTCGACCGCCCATTTCGCCATGGTGCCGAAGACGGCGCGGTAGTCGATTTCCTGGAACGCCTCGCGCCCCTTCATAAAGGTCGCGACCTGGCCGACGAACAGGATCATCGGCGCCGAATCCTGCATCGCGGTATGCACCCCGATCGCGGCATTGGTGACGCCCGGCCCGCGGGTGACAAAGCACAGGCCGGGCGCACCGGTCAGCTTGCCCCAGGCGGCGGCCATGAAGGCGGCGCCGCCTTCGTTGCGGCAGTTGATGAAATCGAACCGCCCGCGGGTATCATGCAGCGCGTCCAGCACCGCCAGATAGCTTTCCCCCGGCACGCCAAATCCCTTGGTCGCCCCCAGCGCAACCAGGCTTTCCACCAGAAGCTGACCGCCGTTCCGCATGTGCTGTTCCAATCCTTTTCCCGTCATTATCGCGGCTTGCGGCGCAGACCGAAATCAAGAAATTCGTCAAATCGACAAGTTATTCTTGTCAATTGGCTGCACGATCACGCCCGGATTCATCTGCCCCGCCGGATCGAGGGCCGCCTTGATGCGGCGGTGCAGCGCGCGTTCGGCCGGCGGACGCAGGGCATCGGCCAGTGCGGTCTTCGACCGGCCCAGCCCATGTTCGGCGGCAAAGCTCCCGCCCATGTCGGTGGCCAGCGCCGCCAGGGCGTTCGCCAGCGCCGCGTCCTGTCCGGCAAAGTCCGCCCGGCCTTCCGGCGGCGTCAGGTTGTAGTGGATGTTGCCGTCCCCCAGATGGCCGAAGGGATTGATCCGCACACCGGGGAGGGTGGCGTTGCACAGGGCCTCGCCGCGGTCCACGAACTCGGCGATCCGCGCCGGCGGCACCGAGATATCGTGCTTCAGCTGCGGCCCTTCCCGCCGCTGCCCCTCGGGCTGTTCCTCGCGCAGCCGCCAGAAGGCCGCGCGCTGCGCCCCGGACGCCGCCAGGGCCCCGTCCAGGATCAGGCCCTGTTCCATCCCCTGTTCCAGCAGTGCGGTCGCGATCTCGTCCAGGGCCACGCGGGGCGACCCTGATCCCAGCTCCAGCAGGAGATAGACCTTCGCCCGGCTGTCCAGCGGCCAGTCCAGCCCCGCGACATGACGGAGGGCCAGATCGAGCCCGGTTTCAGAAAAGAACTCCATCGCCTGAAGGAACTCGCCCGCCTCGGCGCCCAGCCCGGTGCCGAAGGTGACCGCCGCTGCAAGCGAGGGCAAAGCCACGAGCGCCGTCAGCCTTTGACGCGGCGCGGGGTGCAGGCGCAGGACCGCGCGCGTCACCACACCCAGCGTGCCCTCGGCCCCGCAGAAGAGCTTGCGGAGCTGATAGCCCGCATTGTCCTTCTGCACGGCGCGCAAACCGTTCCAGATCGTGCCGTCGGGCAGGACGACCTCCAGCCCCAGCACCAGATCCTGCATCATGCCGTAGCGGAATGCCTGGCTGCCGCCCGCATTGGTGCCGATCAGCCCGCCGATCTGGGCCGATCCTTCCGCGCCGAGATGCATCGGGAACATCAGGCCCGTGCCCTCCAGCGCCTGATGCAGCCGGGCCAGCACCAGCCCGGCGCCGACCGTGACGCTGCCGCCGGCCAGGTCGGGCGGTTCGATTCCGCCCATCCGCATCAGGTTCACGATCACGCCGCCCGGGATCCCCGGCACCGCCGCACCGCAAAGCCCGGTGTTGCCGCCCTGCGGCACGACGGGAACCCCCGCGGCATGGCAGGCGGCGACAACCGCCGCGACCTCGGCCGTGGATGCCGGCCGGGCCACCCCCAGCGGCAACTCGCCATACCGGTTCAACCAGTCGTGCGACGATCCGGCACTCTCGGCCCCCGGCACCCAGCCCTTCGGCCCAAGGATCGCGGCCAGTTCCCGTTCCAGCATGATCACCCCGCGAAGGTGTAGGCGGTCTTGACCGAGGTGTAGAAGTCCATCGCCATCCGCCCCTGTTCGCGCCCGCCCAGCGACGACGCCCCCCGCCCGCCGAAGGGCACGTGGTAATCCACCCCCGCCGTCGGCAGGTTCACCATCACCATCCCGGCCTTCGAGCGGCGCCGGAAGGCCGTGGCATGTTTCAGGCTGCCGGTGCAGATCCCCGAGGACAGACCGAACGCCGTATCGTTCGCCACCGCCAGCGCCTCGTCGAAATCCGCCACCCGGATCACGCTGGCGCAGGGGCCGAAAATCTCTTCCCGGCTGACCCGCATCGCATTCGTGGCCCCCAGGAACAGCGCCGGGGTCTGGAAACTGCCGGACCGGTTCAGACGCTGCCCGCCCAGAACCTCGCAGCCCTCTTCCGCCGCCAGCCGGACATACTCGAGGTTGCCTGACAGTTGCCCCTCGGACACCACCGGTCCCATCTGCGTGTCCGGCTCCAGCGGGTCGCCCACCCTGAGCGCTGCCGCCGCCGCCAGCTTTTCCACGAAGGCGTCATGGATACCCGCCTCGACGATCAGGCGCGACGAGGCGGTGCAGCGCTGCCCGGTCGAGAAGAAGGCGCCGTTTAGGCAGACGTTCACCGCCAGATCCAGGTCGGCATCGGCCAGCACCACCATCGGGTTCTTGCCGCCCATCTCCAGTTGCACCTTCTTCATCGTGGCCGCGCATCCCGCCGCGATGCCGCGCCCGACCCGCTCGGAGCCGGTGAAGGAAATCGCCGCCACATCCGGATGGTCCGCCAGCGCCGCCCCGATTTCCGACCCGCGACCCATCACCAGGTTGAAAACACCGGCCGGGCAGCCTGCCGCCGCCAGGATTTCCGCAAGGGCATGGGCGCAGCCCGGCGTCAGGTCGGCGGGTTTCAGGATCACCGCATTGCCCGCCGCCAGCGCCGGGGCGGTCTTCCACGCCGGGATGGCGATCGGAAAGTTCCACGGCGTGATCAGCCCGACCACGCCCAGGGGCTCGCGCATCACGTCGACCTCGACCCCGTCACGGATCGAGTTCAGCTTCTCGCCCGGGTGGCGCAGCGCTTCCCCGGCATAGAAGTGGAAGAGTTGCGCCGCGCGCAGGGCCTCGCCCCTGGCTTCGGCGAGTGTCTTGCCCTCTTCCCGCGCCAGCAGTCGCCCCAGTGCCTCGTTCTGCGTCAGGATCATGTCGCCTGCCCGCCGCAGCACATCCGCCCGCACCTGGGGCGAGACCGCCGCCCACCCCGGCGCAGCCGCCCCGGCCGCCGCGACCGCCGCCTCCGCCTCGGCTGCGCCGCCGCGGGCATAGAGTCCGATCAGGTCATCGGGAGTGGACGGATTGCGGTTTTCCGAAACCCTCGTGCCGGCGACCCATTCGCCGCCAATGAGGTTTCGCTTGAGGTCGGACATGTGCGTCTCCTGCCCCGGCCGGGGATCGCCCGTGAATCAGGGTACATTATCGGGGAGCCGCGGGGTCAAGTCCGACAAGAAAGGCTTGCGAACGACAAGTAAACCTTGTCGCCTCATGCCGGGTCCGCCGCGGCCTGGCCCGACGGCCGTCTGCGCCGTCAGCCGGGCAACCCGCCCAGGCTGGCACGGCGGTCAAGGACAAACCGCCCCAGCGCCTCGCAGATGCCGCCGTCAAGCGGCGGCGGGGCGTAACGTTCCAGCATGCGACGGGCGGTTTCGTTGCCCACGACCTCGGCCGATTTCGCGCCGTCCTCCAGCCACTGCTCATAGCTGTCGTTGTTTTGCAGCGGATTGACCAGGAACGGGTTTTCCCGCGTGTGGTCGGTTCCCAGAAAATGCCCGCCAGGACCGATCTCGGCAATATCGGCAAGGAGCCGGGGAAGGTTTTCGGCCTTCAGACCCTCGAAGAAGCGGTAGTAGCCGTCGAGCTGTGCCGCATCCTGCACCCATTTCGCATAGGAAACCCCCAGCGTTCCTTCCAGGAAACCGGCCGCATGCATGATGTAGTGGCAGCCGCCCAGAAGTACAGGCCACATGGCGTTGGCGCTGTCATAGCCCGCCTGGAGGTCGGCCATCTTCGAACCGGTCCACATCGTGCAGGATCGCCAGGGCAGACCGTAGAACCTGGCCATCTGCCCGACCAGAAGGTTCATCAGCCCGGGCTCCGCCGTGCCCAGCATCGGCGCCCCGGTCTTCATCGAAACCCCCAGCAACGCGACGCCCAGAACCATCGGGCAGCCCTTGCGGACGACCTGCGCGTAGGCGATGCCGGCCAGGGCCTCGGCGAGAAGCTGCGCGACGCCGCCCAGGATGCTGGCCGGGCCGCTGGCTCCGGCCAGAAGGAACGGCGTCACCAGCGCGGGCTGGTTGGCCCCGGCATAGACCCGCAGCGATTGCAGCATGGTCTCGTCCCAGACCAGAGGCGAGTTGCAGTTCAGCAGCGCCGTCACCACGACGTTCTCTTCAAGGTGGTCCTCTCCGAAGGCGATCCGCAGCATGTCGATCGTATCCCGTGCCGCCGCCTCCGAGATCACGCTGCCCATGACCGGCTTGTCGGTCAGATGAAGGGCCGAGCTGACCAGGTCCAGGTGCCGCTGCGGGACGGGGACATCCTGCGGCTCGACCGGCAGGATGCCCGGGACGTGCATGCAGGCGCTCATCTGCGCCAGCCGCAGGAAATCCCGGCTGTCCTCCAGCACGGAGCGCCGCCGGGCGCCATCGAGGTCATAGACGAAGGGCGCGCCGTAGCAGTTGGCAAAGATCGAACCGCTGCCGCCAACATCGGCCGAGCGCTCGGGATTTCTGGCTTCGAAGCGGTAACGACCGGGAACCTGCCCGATCAGCTCCATCAATTGCGACCGGCCGAGCCGGACCCGGGCGCCCTCGACCCTGGCTCCGTAGCGCTTCCAGTCGGCAATGGCCACGGCATCGCGAAACTCGATGCCGATGGTTTCGACGATGTGCAGCACGGCCTGATGGATGTGCTGCACACCGTCCTCGTCCAGGAGGTCGACCGGCCCGACGTTCCGGTTCAGGGCGGGCTTGCAAGGCACCGGCGCATCGGCCCGGGCCCTGACCCTGGCCGAACGGCCGCGTCGTGCGGGTCTGGTCATGGTCATCCCTCACATGCGGGTCCGGAGGCTGGCGGGGTCGTAGAGGCTGTCGGCGACGACCTCGGCATCGCGCATCTCGTTGTGGACGTGCACCTTCACCCGCGAGCCCGGCTGCCCCAGCGCGGGCGGCAGCAGCGCCAGCGCCAGGTCATGGCCGAAATGGTAGGAGAAACCGCCCGACGTCACCCGGCCGACCAGCTTCCCCTCCTGGTAGACCCCCTCTCCGGCGATCACGGACGTCTCGCGCGCCGGCAGTTTCAGGGTGACGATCCGGCGTTGCAGCCCGGCCCCGGCCTGATCGGCCAGAGCCTGGCGGCCGACGAAATCACCCTTGTCCAGTTTCACGAACCGCTCCAGCCCCGCCTCGAGCGGAGAGATGTCCGGTGCAAGTTCGCGCCGGATCGCGCGGTATCCCTTGTCGAGCCGCAGGGACTCGATCGCCTCCAGGCCGAACAGACGCATCCCATGAGCCGCCCCGGCCTTGATCAGCAGGTCGACCAGATGACGGTTGTAGCTGAGCGGATGGTGCAGTTCCCACCCCAATTCCCCGGTGTAGGACACCCGGATCAGCTTCACGTCCCGGGCGAAACCCACCTCGCCGGTCTGGGCGGACAGCCAGGGGAAGGCCGTATTGGAGAGATCGTTGTCGGTCAACGGCTGAAGGATTTCGCGCGCTTTCGGACCCGAGAGCGCCAGGACGCCCATCTCCTCCGAGACATTCCGCAGGGTCACGCTGCCATCCTTCGGCTGATGGCGGCGCATGATGTCGTGGTTCAGAACTTCGCCCGACGGCGTGCTGACGAGATAGAAGTCATTCTCGCCCTCCCGCACCACGGTATATTCGCCGATCACCCCGCCTTGCGGCGTGCACATGACCGTCAGGCCGACCCGCCCGATGCCGGGCAGCCGGTTGGCGAAGAGCCCGTTGAGCCAGGCCGCCGCGCCGGGACCGGTCACGATGAACTTGGTCATCGGTGCCATGTCGATAAGCCCAGCCGCCTCGCGCACCGCGCGCACTTCGGCCTGCACATGTTCCATGTGCCGGGTCCGGCGGAAGCTGTGTTCGGGCACCGCCAGTTCGGGCGACGGCGCGAACCAGCGCGGAAACTCCCAGCCGTCCAGCACCGTCCATACGGCCCCCCTGGCCGTCAGCAGGTCATAGGACGGCGCGGTCTTGGCCGGCCGGGCGGCGGGTCGGTCCTCGCCGGGAACATGGGACTGCATGTGGGTGCCCCAGGTCTCGTGAACCTTGGCGGCCGTCCAGCGTTTCGAGACGAAGTTGCCGAAACGGCGGGCGTCGATTTCCGACATGTCCATGCCCGGATCGCCCGTCAGGATCCAGCGCGCCAGGCGCTCGCCGATCGTGCCGCCCCAGAGGATGCCCCCGGGAACGCCCTCGGCAAGCCAGAGATTGTCCCGGCCGGGGGCCGGACCGACCAGCGGCAATTCGTCCGGGGTCATCTGGAACGGTCCGCGGGTGTTCGACTTGATGCCGACGGTTCCGAGCGAGGGAACCCGCTCCAGCGCCCGCGCCCACTGGGTCTCGACAGCTTCGAAATCCTCGGGCAGGAGATCCATCTCGAAGTCCCCGGGCACCCCGTCCACGCCCCAGAGCTTCAGATCCTTCTCGAACTCGTAGGGGCCGAACTGGATGCCGCCGACATCCTCGCGCAGATAGGCACCGTAATCCTCGTCCCGCAGGATCGGGAACTGCGGCAGTCCGGCCTTGCGGCGCTCGACCAGTTCGGGCAGCGGCTCGGTCGTCCAGTACTGGTGGACGATCGGAATGCAGGGAAGGTCGAGCCCGACGCGCCTTGCATTCTCGCGGGCGTAGTTGCCGGTTGCAAAGACCAGATGGCGGCAGGTGATCGCGCCATTGTTCGTCGACACCTTCCAGCGCCCATCGGGCAGCTTTTCATAGGCTTGCGCCTCGATGTCCTGATGGATCGTGGCACCCTCGTCGCGCGCAAGCTTGGCCATTGCCATCGTGATGTCGGCGGGGTTCACATACCCGTCCTGCGAATGGAAGAGTCCGCCCTTGATGTTCGGGCTGGGGTTGAGGAGCGGATGCTTCCGCAGAACCTCCTCCGGGGTCAGTATCCTTGCGTCGATCCCCGCGGCCTCGGCGATGCCGATGTAGGACAGGAACTCGTCCATCCGCTCGGTGGTGTTGGCCACGCGCAATTGGCCGACCTTGTGCAGGCCCACCGGGATGCCCAGATCTTCCTGAATACGGGTATAGATGTTGATGGTTTCCTGGGTCATCCGGCTGATGTTGGTCGACCGCACGAAGGTCACCAGAAGCCCGGCCGCGTGCCAGGTGGAGCCCGCCGTGAGCTTGCGCCGCTCCAGCATGACGACATCGCTGCATCCGTGCCGGGTCAGACCGTAGATGATGGCTGCGCCCACACAGCCGCCTCCGACGACGACGACTTCCGCTTCCTGTTTCATGGCCGCATTCCTCTCGGGTCCAGGGCTCTGGAAGGACGCGACAGCCGCTTCGGGCCCGCCACCTCCCTCGGGACAAGCTCTATCAACGCCGCGCCGGCCTGTGATCTTGACTCTTTTTCATGTCGGACATAACCTGAGGTTATGCATCCCCTCCGCCGCAGACTGCCCTCGCTGAACCCGCTTTTCGTGATCGAGGCGGTCGGCCGTCACCTGTCCTTCACCGCCGCCGCCGCGGAACTCGGCATTTCGCAACCGGCGGTCAGCAAGGCCATCAAGACCGCGGAATCCGGCCTTGGCTTCGAACTTTTCGAGAGGCTGCACCGTGGGCTGAGAATGACCCCCAAGGGCGCCGCCTTTTTCCGCGAGACGCACACAGCCCTTCAACGTCTGCACGGCGTCCTGGAGGAACTGTCCCCGCCCCGCGACATCCCCGCGGTCCGTGCGAGTTTTTCGTCCAGTTTCGTGGCGCTCTGGCTTCTGCCCAGGGTTCCCGCCCTTGCCGAACTGCATCCCGGCATCAGGCTTCATCTCGAGGAAAGCGACTCCGACGGGCTGGACCTCGCCGCGGACGATCTGGATTTCTCGGCAAGGCTGGGCCAGGGAAACTGGACCGACGTGCGCAGCACCTTCCTTGTCGAGGAACGGATCGGCGCCGTGGCGTCACCCGCCTACCTGCGGCGAAATCCGGGACTGTCAGACGCCCCTTCCCTGCTCGGGGCCGACCTGATCCATGTCGATGAGCCCAGGCGCATCCGGATCGGCTGGCGGGACTGGTTTGCAAGGCTTTCGGTGACGCCTCCCTATCCGCGCGCCAGCCTGACGGTGTCCGACTACAATTCCGCAATCGATGCGGCCGTCATGGGCCAAGGGCTTGCCCTGGGGTGGGAACATCTTGTCCAGGGCAAGATCGACCAGGGGGCGCTCGTCTGGATCGGCGACGCCCGCATCGCGACCGGCATGAACATCTATCTGGTCGAACCGGTCGGGCGGGCGGAAGAGCCGCATCTTGCGGACTTTCGGTCCTGGATCCTCGGCGAGTTCGCAGCCGGGCACCTCGGGCCGCAAGCGGGCCCCGCCCCGGTCGCCCGGGCGTGGCGCCCTGCTCAGAGCGCGATCATCAGGCGATAGGCACCAGGATCGCCGCGGGAATGTTGCGGCTGGCCACGCCTCCCCGCTGCGGAACGGCTGGTATCCGCCCTCCGCAGCGGTGGCGATGGCTTGCGGCCGGGCGTTGATCTGGCGGAACCCGGCCGAAACCGCATCCTGCGAGGCTGGCGCCCCGCCCGGAGGACTCCGCCATGCTCAGACAGACCCCCGCCCGACCCGGACCGCAAGGGACCACCGCGCCGCCTGCCACGAACTGGCCGAGACCATGCGCGGGCTAGAGGAGGATCTGCGCCGGGGGCTGAACGACAGCCTGAGGCTTCCCCGGGAGTGGCTGGAGATCGCGTCCGACCCGGCCGTGCCGGGCAAGGCGAAGGTGACGCTGCGGCTGGACGAGGACGTGCTGCGGTTCTTCCGGGCGATGGGCGCGGGCCACCTGACGCGGATCAACGCGGTGCTCCGCACCTTCATGCTCGCCCGCCTTGCGGGCCTCGTCGGCGGGCCCGAGGACGTGGCCTATGCGCCGACGCCGGAGGAGGGGGCCCGGGCGCTGCGGCGCGAGATCCTCGACCACGCGGCACGGGTTTCCGAGGCGCGGGAGGCAAGGGAGCGCGAGGCGGAGGCGCGGGAGAAGGTGGCGGGGCTGAGGGCGCTGAGGGACGAGCGGGTGGGGCGGTAGGGTGCGTGATTTCACGCACCGTTTGCCGCAACGGAGGGGTGCGTGCGAGCACGCACCCTACGCTTGCTTGCTTGATTGCACGGCACGGCTGATATCGGTGAGCGTCCCCAAGACAATTCCGGCAACGATTGCATACACGCCTTGATCGATAACTTGACCCGTGGTCCGACGCCCAATGAAAAGGGAAAGATCCGTTCCGGGCTCGTAGGTGGTAGCTAGAAGGATTCCCATTCCCAGCCGCATGAGACCAAAGCCGACGACGAGAAAAGCAACGATACGGCACAACTTGGTGAAGATCATTCCACTACTCCAATTTGGGCGAGGGGTGTGCTGAAGCGCACCCTACGGGACGGCGGGCTGAACCCCGCCCTCACCCCTCCGGCACCAGGATCTCCCTCTTCCCCACATGGTTCGCGGGCGAGACCAGCCCCTCCTCCTCCATCTGCTCGACCAGCCTTGCGGCCTTATTGTAGCCGATGCCGAGCTTGCGCTGGATGTAGCTCGTGGAGACCTTGCGGTCGCGCAGGACCACCTGGACGGCCTGGTCGTAGAGCGCGTCCTCGTTGTCGCCGCCGCCGAGACCGAGGACGAGGTCGATGTCGGTGGCGTCCTCGTCGGGGCCCTCGACCACGCCGGACATGTATTCGGGGGGGCCGAAGCTCTTCAGGTGGGTGACGATCTCCTCGACCTCCTCGTCGGAGACGAAGGGCCCGTGGACGCGGGTGATGCGGGAGCCGCCGGCCATGTAGAGCATGTCGCCCTGGCCCAATAGCTGCTCCGCCCCCATCTCGCCGAGGATCGTCCGCGAGTCGATCTTCGAGGTGACCTGGAAGGAGATGCGGGTCGGGAAGTTGGCCTTGATCGTGCCGGTGATGACATCGACGCTCGGCCGCTGGGTCGCCATGATCAGGTGGATGCCGGAGGCCCGCGCCATCTGGGCGAGGCGCTGGATGCAGGCCTCGATCTCCTTGCCCGCCACCATCATCAGGTCGGCCATCTCGTCGACGATGACGACGATGTAGGGGAGTGCGACCGGCGCGATCTCCTCGGTCTCGAACACCGGGTCGCCGGTCTCCTCGTCGAAGCCGGTCTGGACGGTGCGCTTGAACATCTCGCCCTTCGCCAGCGCCTCGCGGACGCGGCCGTTGTAGCCCTCGATGTTGCGCACGCCCATCTTCGACATCTTGCGGTAGCGCTCCTCCATCTCGCCCACGGTCCATTTCAGCGCGACGACCGCCTTCTTGGGGTCGGTGACGACGGGGGAGAGGAGGTGCGGGATGCCGTCGTAGACGGAAAGCTCCAGCATCTTGGGGTCGATCATGATCAGCCGGCACTCCTCTGGCGTGAGCTTGTAGAGGAGCGAGAGGATCATCGTGTTGATCGCGACCGACTTGCCCGAGCCGGTGGTGCCGGCGATCAGGAGGTGCGGCATCTTGGCGAGGTTGGCCACGACCGGGTCGCCGGCGATGTCCTTGCCGAGCGCGAGCGGCAGGCGGAGGTTGCTGTCGCCGTATTCGCGGGCGGAGAGGATCTCGCGCAGCACGACCTTCTCGCGGAAGGCGTTCGGCAGTTCGATGCCGATGACGGTGCGGCCGGGAACGGTGGAGACGCGGGCGGAAAGCGCCGACATGGACCGCGCGATGTCGTCGGCCAGCCCGATGACGCGGGAGGCCTTGAGGCCGGGGGCGGGTTCGAGTTCATACATGGTGACGACGGGGCCGGGGCGGACGGAGGTGATCTCCCCCTTCACGCCGTAGTCGTCGAGGACGGATTCGAGCATCCGCGCATTCTCCTCCAGCGCCTCGTCGGAGAGCGGGCGACGCTGGACCGAGGTCGGGCTGGCGAGGAGCGAGAGCGGCGGGATTTCGTAGGCCGGCTGGGCGTCGTCGAAGCGGAGCCGCGGCTGGGCGTCGGCGAGCGCCTGGCGGGAGGGCGCGGGTGCCTTGCGGGCGCCGTGCTGGACGCGGTGGGCGGTTCCGGCCTGGCGCAGCGCGACGGGCGCATCGGCGCCGTCGTCCTCGGCGAAGGCGTCGTCGGCGATCCCGTCGAGGTCGGCGAAGGCGTTGGGCTCGTCGTCGGGCTCGGCGAGGGGATCGGCCGGGTCGGGCGCGAAGAGGTTGGCGCCGGGGGTTCGGGGCATGAAGCGGGGCTCGGCGACGGTCGGCGGTTCGGCGGCGCGGGG